>NZ_JBVIGX010000043.1:0-52784 GCF_055570595.1 Streptomyces sp. NPDC031132 | reverse complement strand
TCTAAGGCCGGCCCTTCGGGCCGGTGTCCTTCGCCTCGCTCCCGACGGGTTCGGGGTTCCGCTTCGCTCCCCCCGAACGGCCTGCTCCGCAGGCCAGGGTGACCCCGTTTCACGGGGTCCGGGCCTCCGGCCCGTTGGGCGAGTCCGCTGCGCTCCCCCGCCCTTCCGGCTCCGCCTCCAGGACTGAAGCCCGCTTCGCGGGCCTGGCTGGCAGCAAGGTGGGGTGTGTTGGACGTCTGCTGTATCGCGGCTCTCGGTCAGGGCGCGAAGTACCAGCAGTACAGAGGCTGGCGAGAGCCTTCTGCCCTGCGGGCCAGATCTGCCAGCTCCATCAGGATCTCGGCCGCTGTCTCGACTCGCACGCCCTCGTCCTTGACTGCGGCTAGTCCAGCCCATGCACCCGCAACCTCGACGAGCCGGCCACTGCTCGCCTGGACCAGAGCGGAGCACAGCCGGGCAGGAAGCTCGAACACCGTGAAGCCGTCATTCTTCATCGGCACCACATCACGCGAGCCTGTAGCTACACCCCCTGTCAGCAGGACCTCCCAGTCCTCCACCGCATCGTCGGGGTAGAAATCCGCGCACGCGAACGCAGGAAACCCATGCCGGCGCTGCCGCGGCCCGACCTGAGCAGCCACCTCATCATCCGGTGCCACGAAGAACTCGATAGTGATAGGCATAACCCGATCATGCCAGCTCACCCCCCGCAGAGATGATTCATTCTGTTCTCCAGATTGAAACTGGCCTAGGGGGTATGCCGCGCTGAGGCCCAGCTCGCAGAGCGGGCTCGCCGAGCACGGTTCCTGGTCGCGGTGCCCGATCGGCTCCAACTCTCAGCGTGGGGGGGTGGAGTTCGGGTAGGCCGTAGTCTGGTGGCAGCCACCCGTTCTTCTTCCTGGCGATGGTCTTCCGGGTGTGAGGGGGCGGGTACGGGCAGCCGCACATCAGGTCAGGTTCACGCTCGGCCCAAGCCAGTCCGTAGTGGACGGTGCACACCGGCCAGACTGTCTTCTCCTGCGGCTTCGGCCGCAGCGCTGTCGCGGCTTTTCTCTTGCGTGGTGCGGACCTGGGCGGCTGGGGAGGCCGGAGCTTGCAGCTCTCGGCGAAGGCGGTCAGGGATGGCAGGCCAGTACTGCCCAGTGGATCGGCGAAAAGGGGACCGCTGGTACCAGTCACGATGTCCCAGACGCGGCGGGCCGCCATCAGCAACGGACGTGCCCACAGCGGGACCTCGTGGGTCATGCAGCCCCGGCGGAGCCCGTCGTCGTGGAGAGTAATGGTGGCGGCAACCGGGCCCAGGTCGTGGACATGGGCCGTGCGCAGCTGAGTGGTGGACGCAGCGGTGAACACCGCGGTAGCCAGTTGGGCGGCCAGATGAGGATGGGCAGTGGCCCGGTGCAGGCGCCAGGCGACCTCGGCCTCGGTGGTGTGCGGGATCACTGGCGGGAAGAAGTCGCGGTCAGGCGCCAGTGGTGCGCTGCAGCGGCAGGGGCGGGTCGGTTCGTCGAAGGCCAGCAGGGTGGTCAGGGCCGGCAGGGCGATCCAGCGGTTGGCCAGCGGGCGCGGCAGCGGGCAGTCGGCGGTGGAAGGGCTGTCGGCGGCGGGCAGGAGGGCCGTGGCATCGGCGAGGTGGTGGCGGACGCCGGACAGGATCCGGTCCACGCCGGCGGGCAGGCGCGAGGTGTGGACGACGAGGGTCAGCCGCCAGGCCGGTGCGGCGGCGCAGGAGCAGCAGGGCGTCCAGGCGGGGTTGGGTGAGGAAGTGTGCCCGCAGGAGCAGCAGGTGCGTCGTGCCCGTCGCGAGGATCCAGGCTGCGGCGAGGGCCCAGGCCGGGCCGGTGTCGTGCCCGCGGTACCCGGCCACCGGGACGGGCTTGCCCAGAGCTGCCAGGACGTCGTATGCGAGTGCCAGCGTGGAATCGGTACCCGGCGTGGGGTGGACGGTGATCCGGCCCGCCAGCGGGTCATGTGCGGCCAGAGCAGCGCGGGTGTGCACCAGGTCATCGCCCGGGTCGACGATCACGGTCACCGGGGGTGGATCGGGGCAGGTCAGCATGATCAGGCCGCCTGCCGGGAGCTGAGCTTGCTGTAGGACCAGCGCAGGAGCTCCTCGTCCACACGGCTGCGGTCGGCCCGCTGCAGGCCGACGGTGAGATGGTGGGTAATTTTCGCCCAGGCGCGGAAGTTCCCGTGCGCGGCCTCCTGGTCGCAGAGCGCGATGAGCTCCGGATCGGCCCTCGGACCACACAGGGTGGAAGGCGGGGATGACGTCCAAGACCTCGTCCAGCGGCATCCGGCCGATCTCCTGCCACGCGTACACGCGGGACTCCAGCATCGGCTCGCTCAACAGCATCTCGAAGCAGCCGTTCCCGCCGGTGAAGACGATCGTCAACGCGGAATCGGTGTCATCCCAGAGATAGCGCAAATATTCGAAGCAGAGCTTGGAAAGCCACTGCGCTTCATCGCATACCAGCACCCGCGGCTCGACAAGAGCGCCGCGCAGCATCCGGTCGAACTCGATCGCGTGCGCCGGCGGGCGGCCCTGCAGGCCCAGGGCGTAGAACAGCTCATGGCGCAGGTCGCGGGTCGAGGGGCGGGCCCGGAACTGGATCCTGCGCGTCAGCTTCGGGGCGAGCTCGCGAAGCGAGGCGTTGACCGCGAAAGACTTGCCATGACCGGCCTGACCGTAGATGCAGATCATCGCTTGTGCCTCAATCGCGGCCCGGATGTTCTCCCTGGCCGCAAGCAGGGCCCTGGTGGAGACGACCTGGGCGTCGGCCAGACACATGAAGTGGTCCTCGCGCGCTGCGGGGAGCCGTCCCCGGCGGGTGGAAGCAGACATGCCCGACTCACTCCTTGCTGCCGGGACACTCCCCGGCCTCTGGCCCGACTGCGGGCGCAGCGGGCTCCGTGGCGGTCTTTGGGGCACCCGGACCGGACCGCTTGCGCGGACGGGCCCAGTCGGCAGGCGGCTCCCGCGGAGGAATCAAGTCCGGCAGCGCCCGCGCCGCCAGGTCCACCGCCCGGGCCCGGACGATCTCCGCCTCCGCCTCACCCGCAGTCTCACCCGCCGGCCCGGCACGACCGCGGTCGTGGTAGCCGCATAGCGGGCACGGCGCAGCTTCTCCGCCGCCTTCAAGTCCGCTTTCAGGGCATCGGCTTTCCTCTCGCGGACCCGGGACAGCGCGCGGCGCTGAGCCGGTGTCGCGGCCTGGGCGAGATAGGCGCTACCCAGATGCCGGCCCCCACCCTCGGCGGAGAAAACCTCGATCATGCCGTCGAAGTGCGGCAGGTAGCGCAACCGCACCCTGGCCCCGACATGGCCGGCCATCCACGGCGCGATGTAGGCACGCCGCCGCCACGCCACCCCGTTCGTCGTGATCTTCCGGATACGGCCGTCGTCCTCCAACGCAAAGAACGCCAACTGCTCCTCAGGGACATCCTCGAGGGGAGTCGGATCCGCCTCCCACGCCTGCGCGGGTGTCCGGCCGTCAGTGAGGCCGGCCGGACGGTGCTCGGCGTTCCACCAGGCCACCCACTCCAGCAACACCTTCACGAAGTCGGGGTACGCCAGCAGGTCCCCCACCGGGTCGGGACGGTAGGCCTCCGCGGGCCGGGCACGGCGGGTATACCCCGGCAAGGAGACCAGCAGCATCTCCTCCAGCGCACCGTTGAGGGCCTCGACCGTGCCCTTCCGATACGGCTTGTACGCCGGCAGATCATCAACCGGAACCGCGAACCCACCCAAAGCCTTCGCGACCGCCTTCGACAGGAAATCCTTGCCCCGGTCCACCCGCACCCGCCCCGGCAGACCCCCGAACGGCCCGTACGGATCGGCACGGCTGATCCCCGCCCGCAACGCCGCCAGCACCGCATCCCGCGCCGGCTGATGCGGAGTGACCGCCACACCCACGATCACCTTCGACGCCACATCGATGAACCACGTCACCCACGGACACACCGCAGAGCCTTCGAGGTCCACGCGGACCGGGATCCGCTTGTGATCACCCTCCCAACACGCATTGCGATGTGTCGGCGGGCGCTTCCCGTAAACGTCATACCGACGCCGAGCCGCCTCCCCGCCCCTCAACCCCGCCCGCTCCCCCACCGACAGATCCCGCACCACCGCCCGGTGGAACACCGACAGCGACGGCACCGGACCCAACAACGGATCCCGCGCGGCACGGGCCACGAGCTCGCGATGCACCGCGGAGACGTTCCCGCCCCACAACGCCAGCGAACGGCGCATCTCGTCGGTCACCATGAAGCGCGAACGCGTTTTCCGGCCGGTCCGTCCCTCGGAACGAGCAGCCGCCAGCCAGCTCCACACCGTCCGCTCCGACACCTGCAGAGCTCCCGCCACCAAGCGAACGTGCGCACTCGTCAACTCATCGCGCGCGTCCAGAACCAGCAGGCGTGAGACCGCTCCCTCACGTCCCCACCCAGCCGACACATCCAACCCCGCTGAACCGGATCCAAGACCTTCCTCCACCGACCTCACCCCCGAACCGCACGCTCATTACCAGGGGGACGCTGTCCAGGAACCCGAAGACCACACGGACACATCACACGAAACACCCAAACGGGGTATTGGGTCTCACGACAACGTAAGGATCGCGTTCCCAGGGCCCAGCTCAAGCAAGGTGTCTACTCACACAACTGACATGAGTTACCCGCCGCTGGGAAGCGGTGAGGAGAACGATCGACGAGTAAGCACGCCTGGGCTCAACCGGGCGATTGTCAGTGCCAGGAGGGAGGATAAGGGTGTGAAAGGAGGTCTCGTGCCCCAGTCGGATCCTGCTCAAAGCGACGTTTCTCCTGCGCCCAGCGGATGCAGATGGTGCGGCATAGAAGCCTCTGTACATGCCCGGCAATGGGTGGAAGGAGCGGGGTGGCATGCCTGGACAGCACCCACCCTCGCTCAACGCAAGGAACGCATGATCAAACGACGGCAGAGCCGCCGACCGGCGAGCCAGTAGCCAGTGCTTGGACCTCAGTAAAGAACTGTCGCAGCTGTTCGGGTACCTCATGTGCAGTCCGCAGGTTTGTCGCCAGCCCGAAGACCATATCCGGCTTGCCGTTAGGGCTCGTCTCCCCAGCTTGTTCCTTAATCATCCTGAGAATGTCTGAGCTGAACTTCCCTCCTCGATGCGCAGCGAAGTCTGACGCCTTCCAGTTCAGCGGAGCGGCACGGGGCCAGCGTGCATTGGAAGCGGCAGCCCACTGCTCGTCGCTGAACAGCTCTTCCAACTCGTTGTAACCAGCCGCCTCGCCCACATAGGAGACCTGAGTGTGCAGATCGAGGCCGGCTCGGCGGATTCGATCGGGCTTGAACAGCTTGTTGTCCCGGCTGTCGGCGTCGACCATCAGCATCACGGTTCGCTGGTGCTTGACGAGGTAGCTGGCCAGGTGCAGAGCGCCCTCGTTGTTCTCGCATCCCCAGAGAGCAACACCGGCTGCCTGGAGAGACAGCCCCTGCGACAAGCGGAAGAGTAGGGGGATGCTCTGGCGCTCGGTGTCCCCCTCCACTGCCAGGAAGCAGCGTTCATGGAGCAGCACTGAGTTTCGCAGACCGAGGGCGGAGGCGATCTGGCCGAGGTGGAAGTCGATGCCGTCGTGTGAGTCGGCGGCGAGACGTTCGACGACTGTGCGGCCATCGTGGCCGAGCCTGAGATGGACGACATCGGCGATGTCGACGCCGTCGATGAGGTTCATGGAGTGTGTCGCGACGAGCACGCTGACATGCGGCTGCGCGCACTGCTTGCGAATGATGTCCATCACGGTGCGCTGATGGCGGTAGTCGAGGTGCGTGTCGGGCTCGTCATAGACGACGATCGTCTGGGTGGGTTCTTCGACGTCTTGCTCTGAGGCTGCGGCCAGTTCGTTCTTCTCCAGCAGGTTGCTAGTCCACTCCCACACTGCGAGGGCGATACGGCGTGTGCTGCCCTGTCCGGAGCGCGCCAGGTCCACTAGCTCTCCGTCGGCCCGCGAGACGTGCAAGGGGGCCCCCTTGAATCCACCTCTGAAGGAGACCTCCGGCTTGACCTCAACGCCGACGAACTCGGCGCAGTGTTCGCGGATGTGCCGGCACAAGGAGTCAGCCTCCTTCTCCAACCGCTGAGTGATCTCTGCTTCGATCTCCTTCACCCGGCCCTGGACCGTCTCATCCTGCAAGTGCAGCTCGTAGCAGCTGCTCAGCGCCGTTCGGACGGCGTCGTCGGGACTCTCATCCTTGCCTCCGAATGCCAGCAGCCTAGGCAGCCGCTCTACCAGCTTCTTGGGGAGCGGCTGCCACATCTCAGACTGCGGCGATGCCGCCGCATGCACTGCCAGAGCAGCAAGGAGGTCGTCCTTCAGGTTGCCCCTGGCTACAAGATTGAACTCCTCGACCAGAGCTGCGAGTGCCGGTCGGAGCAACCTGCTGAGATCACGCAGGCGCGGGTCGTCGGGCTGCGTTCCCAGGTACTCCAAGGACACGGCTTCGCCCGCTCGGGCTCGACGCCGGATACGCATCACTGCCGGCAGGTCACCCTCACTGCGCTCGGCCAGGTTCAGAGCGAAGGTCCCCTCCACCCAGGTTTCCGCACACCGGCCCGACTCCGAACCACTCCCGACCTGGTACGTACGGTCTTCGTCAACCAAGCGGTAAGTGCCCAGGAGGAAACCGAGCGCTGCCAGCACGCCGCTCTTACCACCGTCGTTGTGACCCGCAAGGATCGTCGGTGAACTGACAGGGATGTCCTCAACGCGGGACAGTGAACGAAATCCGTAGACGGAGAAGCTGTTGAGGTGCACGAAGAGCTGCTCCGTATCCCCGCCCGGACCCCACCAGACGGTTGTGCCTTATGAGTTCGTGCAAGCTGCGCCACTGGGCAGTCATGCAGACCGCTAATACTAGGGTGCTCCAGCGCGGCACCTGAGGTGCTTTCAGTCAGTTCCCATGCCTCTGGGCTTCTTCTCGTCGGAGCAATCTGAGGAGCGGTCCGACTCACCTGATTGCCGGATCGGCAAGCAGGGCAGCTCTTCCAGCATCACGAGGGGGGCTGATGGCACCGAAAAGGTCGTTGACGGCGCAGCTGATGCAGGCGTACCGCGATGCACAGAAGGCCAAGGCAGCAGCTGCCAGGCAGGCAGAGGCTGAACGGGTCCGGCAGGCTCGTGCCGCGGAACGGGAAGCGGCACAGCGTGCCAAGGAGGAGGCGCGGCGGGAGCGGGAGCAGGCGCAGGCCTGGATGCGGGCCAAGAAGCAGAACGAGCGGGCTCGTGCCGAGGAGGCGCGCAAGGCCGATCAGATCGTCCGGGATCTGGAGAAGCGTGAGGCGGCCCGGGTGAGGGCTGCCGAGCAGAAGAAGAAGGCCGCGGCTCGTGAGAAGTCCGAGGCGGATCGGCACGCCAGGCAGCAGGTGAGCGAGGATCTACGCCGCGAGGCCGCGGCGAGGACAGCCGAGCTCGAAAACCAGGTCCAGCGCGTGGAATCCGTGCTCACCACCAGGACTACGGGACTGCATGCTCACCGCCTGCCAGTGGAGGAGGCCCTGGTCAGCGGCGGCCCGGACGCTATGACCGACCATGTCGAAGCCGCGCTCGTCCAGATCGTCTACCCGCCAGGGCTCCGCGGAGTGTGGCGCACCGCGTTCGCGCCGGAATCACGAGAGCTGGTGCTGGAGGTCGAGCTTCCCGGCCAGGCGGTAGTACCAGCGGTCACGCAGTACCGCTACAAGGCGTCGACCCCGCCGACGGTTGTGCCACAGCCGCGGAAGGAAGCCGACACCAAGGCCATGTACAGGGACCTCGTAGCCAGACTCGCTCTACGCGCCATTGACGAGACCCTCGCCGTGACGCCACCCGCGCTGGTCGATGTCGTGGCATTCAACGGACACGTCAACGCCAAGGACCGCGCCACCGGAAAAGCCGTCCGCCCTTGCCTGATCAGCCTGCGTGCCAGCAGAGAGACCTTCGAAGAGCTCGTCCTCGACGAACCAGAACTCGATCCCGTCCAGAGCCTGCGCTACCTCAACGCCATCGTCTCCCAGCACCCGTACGACCTCGAGCCCGTCCGCCCCGTGGTCACCTTCGACCTCACCAAATACAAACTGGCACCCGAACAGGACGTGATCGCCGGCCTCGACAGCCGCCCCGACCTCGTAGCACTCGACCCGATCGAGTTCGAACACCTCATCCGCCGACTGTTCGAAGCAATCGGGCTCAAGTCCTGGGTCACCCAGGCCTCACGTGACGACGGAATCGACGCCGTCGCCCTCAACGAAGAACCCCTCATCGGCGGACTCTGCATCATCCAGGCCAAACGCACCAAAAACGCCGTTCCCGCCGAAGCTGTCCGCGCCCTCGCCGGCGTCATGCACGACAAAGCAGCAGCCAAGGGCATCGTCGTCACCACCGCCTGGTTCGGCAAAGCCAGCCACGACTTCGCCCACCGCACCGGCCGCATGGAACTCATCGACGGCCGACACCTCAAAGCGCTCCTACTCGAACACCTCGGCATCGACGCCCTCATCGGTCTCCCCAAACTCCCACCCGGCTGGGAAACACGAGACCTCACCTAACCCCCGCACGAAGCAGGGGACCATCCACCACACAGGCTGCTCCCCGACAACACAGCAACCGCCGCACATCAGGAGGCACTCACACATCGGCCTACCCACAGACTCGGCGCCAACCCCACCCCCGCTTCAGCTCCGCTCTTCACTGGTAAATCGGCGTCAAACCGTCAGTAAAACCATCCCCGCCGCTACAAAGCAGCAGGTCACAGGGCCGCAACATCCACTGAGGACAAGACGCCGAACCACTGAAGAGCAACCGCTGAATAGCAGCTGGCTGCTCTCGAATTGCCTGCAAGGTCGTTTCTGCCCGAACGAGGGCTTCGAACGCAAGTGATCATGGCGACCGGATCCGGGAAGACGAGGGTGGCAGTCCGGAGCGCAGAGGAGCTCCACGCGGGCCGGGTGCTGGTGCTCGTGCCCTCGCTGGACCTGCTCGCCCAGACCGAGGCCGCGTGGCGCGAGGGCGGCCGTAGGGGCCCGATGATCGGGGTGTCCTCGCTCCGGGGCGAGGAGGTCTCCTTCCCCAACACCACGGACGTGAACGAGCTGGTGGAGTGGACCCGGGGCCTGGACAAGGTCACCGTCTACGCCACGTACGCCAGCCTGGGCCTGGGCACGCTCGAGAAGGCGCACAACGCCGGCCTCGCAGCCTGGGACCTGATCGTCGTGGACGAAGCTCACCGGACCTCAGGCCGAATCGGGAAGCCCTGGGCGGTCATCCACGACAACACCCGCATCCCCTCGCTGCGCCGGCTGTACATGACGGCCACACCCCGGATGTGGCAGCTCGGGGACGAGGAGGAGGTCGGCTCGCCGGGCGAGCTGGTCGCGAGCATGGACGACGACCCGGACGGGCCGTTCGGCAGCCGCTGCTACACCCTGTCCCTCTCCGAGGCCATCGACCGGGGCATCTGCGCCCCCTACCAGGTCGTCTGCGTGGACGTCACCGACACCCACCTCCAAGCCGCGCAGCTCCTGGGCGCCGAGGCCCGGTCGGACGAAATCCGCGGGGCCCGCATGGCGGCCCTGCAGACGGCACTGGTGAAGGCGTCGGCCGAGGAGGGCTTCCTCGGCTCCGTGAAGGCGTTGGGCGAGGGCGTCGACACCCGGTACTGCGACTCCGTCTACTGGGCCGACGTCCGCGGCTCCATGCCCGACCTCGTCCAGGCCGTCGGCCGGGCCCTGCGGATGCAGCCCGGCGAGGGCAAGGTCGCCTCTCTCGTGGTGCCGATCCTCCTCGGGCCCGGCGAGACCGCCGACAACATGCTCACCAGCCGCGCATACGGCGGCCTCGCCAAGCTCCTCGAAGCGCTCCGGGCGCACGACGCCCGGGTCGTGGAGACCCTCGCCGAGCAGCAAGCCCCGAGCCGCTACAAGCCCGTCAGCGAGGACGACAGCCGGAAGAGCGGTAACGCGGGGACCGGCAGCAGCTCCGGTAGCGTCAGCGCCCCCGCCAAGGCCCTCCTGAAGTTCAGCACGCCCCGAGACCCGGCCGCGCTCGCCGCGTTCATCAACCTCCGCGTCCTCAACCCCGAACACGAGTACTGGCGGCGCGGGGTGGAAGCCGCCGTCATCTACGCCCGTATGCACGGGGACCTGCGGGTCCCGTTCGTCTTCCGCGTCCCGGCCATCGAGGACGCGGAGGCGGCCGGGTGGCCGACTGCCCTGGCGGGCTTCCCGCTCGGGCAGTGGACCGCCGACGCCCGCCGCTTCTACAACCGCGGCGACATGAACCAGGAGCGCGCTGCCCAGCTGGAGAAGCTGGGCATGGTCTGGTCCCACGCCGACACCGCCTGGGCCGAGGGCCTGGCCGCCGCGCGCGGGTGGGCCGCCGAGCACGGCCACCTCCTCGCGCCGCTGGATGCCGCCTACCAGGGCGCAGCGGTGGGGATCTGGCTGAAGAACGCGCGGGCCGCCGCGCGGAAGGCACAGCAGATCGAGCGGCGGCGGGCGGAGGGGCTGCCGGTGGAGTCGTCGGCCGGGGCGATGACGCGGGCGCGGCGTGAGCAGCTGGAGGAGATCGACCCGTCCTGGTGCCCGGTGTGGCCGGTGACGTGGCAGCGGCGCTTCCATATCGTGCGCCAGCACCTGGACACCGGCCAGGCACTGCCCACTGTGGTGGGTGAGGTCGTGCGCCAGGGCGAGGACCTCGGCCGGTGGGTCACCTCCGTCCGGCAGGGGTGGGACCAGCTCACCGGCGTGCAGCAGTGGATGTGCGAGCAGATCCTCGGGATCGAGCCCGCCGGCGAGGACGAGAAGCCGAAGGCGCGCACCAGTCAAGCGGACAAGTGGGCGATGCACTACGCCGCCGCGGCACAGTTCTTCGCGCGCGAGGGCCACCTCACGGTGCCCCGCAAGCACATCGAGACGGTCACCACCGGCGACGGCCAGGCGCAGCAGGACGTGGTGCTGAAGCTCGGAACGTGGGTCGACAACCAGCGCCGCCGGGCCGCGGCGCTGGCGCCGGAGCGGGTCGAGCTGCTCTCCAAGGTGGGGATGCGTTGGGCGTAGAGCGCGTCGTCGCCCTTGTAGCCAGCGTGTCTCTCCACGGCGTCTGTCCTGATCTTCCCGTTGTACGCGCATGAAGACAGGACCTCTCGGTAGCTCAGGGATGCGAATGTGACCGAGCAGTACCGGGAGGCCCTAGTGTCCTTGTTGTGTACGTGTCCGAGCCCGTCCAGTTCAACTCGGCTGCACCATCGTGTGATTGCCTCGCGCACGTGTACGGCAAGGCGGCCGACCATCCCGTCCGGGTACGGCAGTATCCGTCGGACGTGACGGACGCGGATTGGGCGGCTGTCAGCCGTTGCTGCCGGTGCCGGCCTGGCTGAACGGGCGGGGCGGACGCCCCGAGTGCGCTGGACGCACCGGTCCATGCCAGTTGGTGGCGTCCTGCGCTGAGGGCGCCTGGGCGCTGCTCCAGGACAAGAGCTGAACCCAAGCGCCGAGGAACGCACACAGGGGTGCGGCGCGCAATGCGCTGCACCCCTGCATGTGTCCCGACTGATCGTCGGCGACTACTTGGCCTGCTTCACGATCTGCTGGATCGAGCGTGCGATCACCGCAAGGGCGGCCACTGCGGCCAGTGTCTTGACGATCACCGACACGTCACTTGTGATTGCCTTTGCGGCAAGAGTTATCACCAGGATGATTGATATCCAGGGGATCGCCCGGGTGAGGATTCCGTCGTCACCAAGTGGGTTCTTCATCGTTCCCTCTCTTACGCGCACCGGGCGAAGGTGAACCAGTTGGCTCCGGTCCAGTACACAACGTGGATGGCCAGGCACCGGTTGTAGAGGCTGGCCCAATACGCCCCCCACCCGTAGTAGACGAACGAGTAGTAGGCGATTCGTCCCACAAAGCCCATCTTCTTGAGTCCGCCAATGGCGGCGGCAGCCCAACTCCCGTGACTTGCAAGGACACCGTTTTCCCACGAGGTGAGAGTGATCGTCACCCACGACCAGCCCCAGTAGACGCGGTACATACCGGTTAGATCGTACATTCGAATCGGATCGGCCGGATAGACGTAGCTGTTCTCGTTTCCGCCGACGACCGGGTCGGTCTGCAGGAAGCGACCGGTGCTCGGGTCGTAGAGGCGCACGCCCATGAGGGTAAGGCCGGTCAGCGTCTCGTCGGAGCGCTGCTTACCGCCGAGCCAGCTGTAGCGGGCCGCCGCCTGTCCGGCACGGGCGTTGCCGTACTCGTCGGAGTCCAGGACGGTGGGTGCCAGGGCGGTGTCGGCCGGAAGGGCCAGAGCCACGTCGCCGTGAAGGTTCACCAGTTGCAGGATCGTTGCGCCCGTCTTCGCGGTGGTGGCGGCGAGGTTGCCGTCGATGCCTCGGATGGTGCGGGTGAGTGATCCGGTGGCGGTGTCCTCCACGGTCCAGCGCGGAGAGTCGCCCTCGGAGTCGTAGTGGTTGAGCCGGGAGGCGGTCTGGGACCATGTGCCGGACGCGTTGGATTCCACGGTCCACGAGCGGATCCGCAGGGCGGAGTCGAGTGCCCAGGTCTGGCGCTGCGTGCCGGCGGTCTGCTGCTGGGCCAGGTCGTTGGCGTAGTAGGCCAGGGTGGTGCCCGGCTTGGCGGTGGTGCGGCCGAAGGCGTCGTAGGTGTAGCCGGTGTTCACCAGCCGGTCGGCGCTGTCGTAGGTGTAGTTGGTGGTCGTCCCGCCGGTGGTCGTGCAGTCTGCATTCACCGCGGCACTGGCGGTGCCCAACGACCTGCGGTTGCTGTTCTTGTCGAAGGTGTAGGTGCGGGTCGTGCAGACGGCGTCGGTGCGGGTGTCCTGCGTCTGGGTGAGACGGCCCGCCTTGTCGTAGGCGTGGGCCTGGGACGCGGTGACGCCGGGGGTTCCGGTGTGGGTGGCTACCTGGCCGTGCACGGTGTCGGTCACGCTGTCGGAGAGCAGCACGGTGGCATCGCTGTCGCGCGTGTAGGTGCGGGCGACAGCCTGGCCGGTCGGGTCCTGAGCGTCCGTCATCGTGTAGCCGCCGGGCAGGCCCTGGGAGACCACCCTGCCGTCGGCGTCGTAGCGGGCACTGAACGTACCGGCGACCGAGTCGGTGACCGACGTGGCCACTCCGCGGGGATCAACAGCCGTGTCGTAGGCGTAGGTGGTGGTCGACGGCACCGAGTCGGTGACCGTAGTGGGCCGGTCGAGCGCGTCGTACTTGGTGGACGTAACGCCTCCGTCCGCGTCCGTGTACGACATGAGGCGGCCGAGCTGGTCGTACGCCTTGGTGATGGTGCCGCCGGCCGTGGAGGTCTGCTTGTAGGACTGGCCGGTGGCGGAGTCGTAACTGGTGGTCACCGCGGGTACGGTCGCACCGACGCCGCCTGTGACCGTGTTCGTCGTCTGTCGGCCGGCACTGTCATAGCCGGTGGTGACGGTGCGGGTGACGCTGTTGGCGGTCTCGGTGACCTTGGTTATCTGACCGAACTGCCCGTACTCAACGGTCTTGGTCGGTAGTTGGCTAGGGTTGGTGCCGCCACCGGTGATGGCCGCAGCCGGACCGGTCTGGCAGATTTCGTCGGCCCACTCCGGCTTCCCGCCACAGGTGCCGGTTCCATCGCCGGTGTAGTAACTCGTGAGGGTGGCGCCGGCATCAGTGCCGTCAGAGGCTGGCTGAACGGACTTGGTGACCCGGCCCTGGCTGTCGTACTCGGTCGCCCTGGTGATCGCCAGGCCGCCCGGGTCCGTAGTGCTGCTGGTGGGCAGTCCCTTGGCCCAGTCGTACGCGGCGGCGGTGACACGCGGGTCGGCGAGCAGGTCGGGCCAGGACCGTGGCTGGGCACCTACGGTTTGCTGGGTGACCTGGTTCTTGACGACGGCGGTGCCGTCGGTGGGACGGCCTTGATCGTAGGTCTTGACCGTGTGCTGCCGCGCCGTGAGCTGTTGGCCAGCGGTGGCAACGGTGGTGGCGCCGCTGGTCAGCGCGCCCGCGAGGGTGACCTCGTGTAGCGGGCCGTAGACGTCGGTGAGGCGGGAGCCGGTGGCGTCGTAGACCGAGGTGTCCGAGAGCAGCTGGGCGCGCTCGCCGGAGGGCAGGGCGTTGATGCCCAGGTCGGTCAGTCTGCTGCGCTGGGCGGTGGTGGCGCCCAGGGCCAGTTCCCGGTTGGCTGCGGTCAGCGACCGTACGGTGTTGCCGGACCTGTCGTACTCGGTGACGGACAGGTGGTTGCCCGGGGTGGCCTCGTTGACCTTGCGGCCGGAGGCGTCCAGGTAGTGGATGACCGCCCGCTGGTAGTCGCCCGCGCCCATGGAGGCGCCGTCGTTGGAGGTGGGCAGCTGATCGGCGGGGAAGACCGCGGTCCCGTCGGTCGGGATGTCGCTCTGGCCCCAGGAGCCGGCGGCCGTGGTCCCGAGGTCGTTCGGGGCGGCGCTGCCGGTCAGTGGGACGCCGTAGACAACAGTGGTGTCGGCGGTGCCGTTGGTCTGGCCCGCGGTGCCCGGAGCGAGGGTGGCGCGGGATGCCTTGAGCAGCATTCCGGGCCCGGCGGCGGGGTTGGAACCGGTCTGGCCGTAGGTGTACGTCCAGGGCAGTTGTCCGGGCGGGGCGAGCGAGGTGACGCGGCCTGAGCTGTCGTAGGCGTACGCCGTCTTCAGCGCGGGCGAGATCCTCGGGTCCCAGGATTCCCGCAGACGTCCGCTGCCGTCGTAGGCGTAGCGGGCGACGGATGTCGCGGTGGCGGCCGAGGCGCCGGGAGCGGTCGCCCACAGCTTGATCTCGCTGACTTGGCCGGCTACGTCACCGAGCACGAATGCCGTGGCGGTGGTGAAGGTTGCGTAGCCGAACTCCAGTGCCCTGCAGCCCTTGGTCGACGGGGTGGCCTCGCAGGTGGCCAGGGTGGTCGCGCTGGTGGCGGCGATGACCCGCTTGGGGCGGGCCAGGGTCTTGCCGCCCACGGTGACCGCTTCGGAGACGACCTTGGTGGTGGAGTTCGCCAGGCCGTCCGCGAGTGAGCTGGTCACGGTCCAGGTGGTCGCGGCCGGAGCGACCTTGGCGAAGGTCGTCACGGCGCCGGCGGTGTCGGACAGTGTGAAGTCACCCGAGGCGAAGGCCCCCTTGAGCGTCAGGCCCTGCGAACCGGGCTCCGGAACCCAGCCGTTGTTGGCCGAGTTCGCGGTGAAGGTGGTCGCCGAGCCCTCGGCGGTGACGAGGTCGAGCGATGTTGCGGACGTCTTGCGGATTTCGGTGTAGGCGGAGTGGACCGTTTCGGCGACGGTGCCGGACAGCCATTCCTTGCCGAAGATGGCTGCCTGTCCCGCTTGGTCTGCCGCCTGCGGGGAGCGGGAGGAGGCGGTGCGGGTGACCGACATGCCGAAGAAGGAGGCGTCGGTGCTGGTGAGGGTGTGGTCGCCGGTCAGCAGGTTCACCGAGCCGGGGCCGATGTCCTGCGACGCGGCTCCGTCGGCGTTCCGGTCCACGACAACCGTCACGGGGTCGGAGGAGGCGGTGGCGCTGCCCGGGCCGGTGAAGTCCGCGCGGACCTGCACGGTGCCGTCGGGGTTGACGGTGGACGTGGCGTTCCAGGTCAGCGCAGGGCTCTTGCCTGCCGTAAGGCCAGCCGGCCACGCGGTGAGAGCCTGGCCGCCCAGGACGACGTCGCCGGCCGGGATAGTGGTCCAGGCGTCGGCGTCACCGCGGCGCCAGGAGAAGGTGACGTTGTCGTACTTGGTGCCGTCGGCCTCGCCGGACAGGGGGACGCGCGCGGCGGTGCGGGTGCCGTCGTCCGGGAGCGTGGCACCGCCCGGTCCGGCGTGGAAGGTGTACGAGAGCGGCTCGGACTTGTTCTCCGCCTTGTCCGTGGCGCGGACCTGGAGGGTGTTCGTGCCGGCCTTGGCGGGGGTGACGGTGATGTTCACGGCGTTGGTGGTGCCGCCAGTGGCGACCTTGGTCCAGGTCGTGCCGTCGAGCGACCACTCGATGCCGTTCTGGTCACCCGTGGGCGGGGTCACCGTGAAGGTGCCGGGTTGTCCTGCCCCCTTGACCCAGGCGTTGCCCGGGTAGTCCGTCGAGGTCACGGACGCCGGGGCGGAAGGGGCAGAGGTGTCGACGGTGAACTTCGCGTACGCCGACCAGCCGGTGTTGTAGTTCGTGCCGTCATACGGTGAGGTGCGGAACTTGTACGTCTTTCCGTTCGTCAGCACACCCGCTGGCACGGTCACCGACGTGGGCTGGCCGGACGGCACGAACGGTGACACCAGGACATTGCCGACCTGCGTGCCGGTGACGTCGTCGAAGATCTGGTAGGTGCCGTCGACCTTGTCGTTGTTCGGGTCGGCGAACGTGTCGCGCAGTGTCGGCGTCGTGGTGTTCACGAACCAGGTGCCGGTGGTGTCCTTGAAGAACGGCGGACCGGCCTGCTGGTCGGTGCCGGTGCGCGGCCGATAGTTGTACGTCAACACCAGCTTCGGCGGATTCGCGGCGGCGTTGGCGGAGTTCACCCGCTTCCACTGCGGGATGACCGTCTCGCTCGCGGCGCGCAGGCCCATGCCCGAGGTGGTGTTCTTCGCCGAGGCCCAGGTCTGGGCGAGCGCAGTGACGTCCGCGTTGATCCACCCGTCCGGCGCGGCCGTGCAAGCCGGGTTCCCCTTGGTCTCGGTGGAGGTGGCGTACTTGGTGTTCCAGGCCGGCTGCGCGGTCCAACGGGAAGACGTCGAGGCCTTGCCCGCGTCCCACACTTCCCACGGGTAGGACACGCAGTCGGTGTTGCCCGAGTGGAAGTTCCACAGGCTCACCTTGGCATCGGAGACCAGCGCATCCGAGATCGGTGCCGTGTTCCAGGTGATGAAGGAACGCGCGACGCGGTAAGTTCCGTCGGCGTTCTGAGTGCCAGGGTTGCCTAGGTCCAGCTCAGTGTCCGCCGACCAGTCGACGGTCTCGCCCTGCTGGACATACGTGTCGAACACGCTGCTCAGCGACGCGGTCGAGGGGTCTACCGTGACCGGGTACTTCGTCGCCGTATCCGAGAGGAAGGCGGCGTCCGGGGTGATGACGAGGTCGGCGCCGTCCTTCGTCTTGACGACCTTCAGCGCGGCCTTGGCCCGGCGTCTGTGTTCACCTGAGAGCGGGTCGATGCTCGCGTCCCACATCACGGGAGCTGGCATCATGGCCGTCTTCTTCGACTTCTTGTCCGTGAAGAGCACGCCGCCGTCCGGTTGCTGCTCGACCCTCAAGCCCTTGGTCCTCAGCGGCAGCGTGTACGAGAAACCGGCCTCCGGCTTGGCCTTCACCTCGACGAACTGCTCGAAGCCGGTACGCGTCGCCTCGACGACTACATCCGCGCCCGGCACCACATCGGTGTATGTAGCCCGAGTGCCGTTCAGTGTCGGCGTCGGCAGCCCGCCACGCCACTGCAGTGTGATCGCCTCGTCGCCTGAGCCCAGGGTCACCAGATCGGTGGCCGCAGCCGACTGAGCGTCCTTCAGCGACGCGGCTTTCGTTCCCGCCTTCCCAGACAGCCGCAGGCCTTGCGGATGTGCCTTCGAGGCGACCGAACCGTCCGGGGCAGCAGCGAAGTCCACATCGACGTCCCGCCATTCGCCGGTGGCCGCGTCCTTAAAACGGATCGGTCCGGCCGCCACCTCAGTGGTCAACGACCCGTTTTTGTTCACCCACGTCGTCGTCGTCTCCGAACGCTCCGACAGTGCCTCCACCCGCTTGCCGGACAGCCGAGCGGTGACACGGGCGGACGCAATGTCGGCGGCCGCAGTCGGATACCGGTCCGCTGTCTTCTGCTGTGGGGCGCCCGCCGCGGTGGTGCCGTACAGCAGCGTGACGGACATGGTCAATGCGACGGAGGTGGCCATGCGCCGAGTCCAGACGCCACTGGGGTTGGGCCAGGTGCGCCCGCGCCAAGCCCGAGTTCTTGTTGCTCTCATGAATCCCTACAGCTCTTGCCGGCCCAGGAGTCGGGCCAGCTCAGCAGAACCGTATCTGCGCAGAAAAGAGCCTCTTTTCAGCCAATTCGGACTCTCGGTGATCTTTACATCTTACGTACATGCGGAATCGTTATGCGCCGGACGGAACGAGACGTTCATGATGCCCTTCATGGCAGTGACCAGGGCATATCGCGTGCGGGAGCGACGTACACGGCCCACATGCGGAAGATGGCAACCGGTGCGCAGGCGAAATGTGCCAACACGAGGCGGCTGCCGTCGTTCCAGGGTCAGGGGTGGCTTGCAGATCCCGGCCGGTCTGCAAAGCACGGACGGCAGATCGTCCTCAAACTTCGGCTTCGCCGGTTCAACTGGTCGGCCCAATCGTGCCCACGGCGCACCTTTCGTCGAGCAAGTTGCTGAGCAGGCGCCCCCGACGCCAGTCCTGCCCGCTCGGATCGAGCCCGGTCAGCGCCCGCAGAGGGACAGCTTCAGCATCACGGCGCCGCTCGCACGGGCGGCGTCGATCGGCGCAGGTTGGTCGTCGCGAACCGCTTCCGGCTCGGAGAACGCGCGACGGCTCGCCTCACGACGGACTCGGCTCTGCCGCTCGACCGCGGCCGCGATGCCGGGTCTACCCTGGCGCTGTGTGTGGACATGCTGGTGGGCTTCGAGTACACCGTGGTAGCCAGCCGCCGCCGTCTCACGGGTGCACACCATGCCCGGCGGGGCCGCCGACCTGACCGGGTCCAGGTCGGCGGCCGCGCTGGGGAGGGATAGAGGACCGAGTGACAGCACGAGGGTCCTTCCGACCGCGTCGGTACGTGCGGACCAGTTGGCATGGGCCGGGATCCCCCACGTTTCCGCTGGCGGCAGCTCGCGCAAGGACGGCAGACCCGCATAGCGAGCACCGGTGACCCGGCACACCCGAGGATTCGCGACGCGGCCGGGCCGTGATGAGATTCAGCCGATGATGGCGACAGGTCCGTCCCAGGCGTCCTGATCGACGGTGATGGTGTAGCCACCGCGGCTTTCCTTGCTGTTGACCAGGTACTGGTGGCCGCGGCTGTGGTCGGTGTACTGAGTGGGGTTCCACGGCCAGTCGGCAGTGGTGGTGTTCTGGTTGTCCCACAGCGCGTACCAGAGGTTGCCCGGCAGGTCGGTGCGGTCGGTCGCCGTGGCGATCGCCTTGGCGCTGGAGCTGGTGAAGCCGTAGAAGCCAGCGCGGTACGTCTTTGCGCGCAGCGTTTTGGTGAAGGACCTCACGTACGTCAGCACGGCGTCATTGCAGGCCTTGTTGGTGATGTCGTACGGCTCCATGTCCAGGAAGATCGGGCTGCCCGGCTTCATACCGAGCGCCGCAGCCTTGGCCACCGCGTCGTTGGCGTCCGTGACGCCGAGGGACGCCGCGGTCGAGGCAGTGAGCTTCTCGGGGTTGGCGCTGGTCTGGCACGACGGCTGGGCGCCGACGTAGAGGGGGATGAGTTTCCAGCCCACCGCTTTGACCGACTTCACCCAGGACGCGGTGAGGTTGGGCTGGGAGCAGCCGCGGTTCTGGCCCCCGATGTATACCGCGGCACCGCCGTAGAAGCCGGTGTTCCATGCTTTCATCGCTGCCAGAGAAGGGGCCGCGCACGTGTCGAAGGCCCGACCGGTGAACGTCTGCTGTGCAGGCCACACCGTGGCTGCCATCGTGGTCTGCGCCGCGACCATGGAGCCCGCAACAGCGACGGCACCTCCGGTCGCCGCGGCGATGTACAGACGCTTCTTCGACAGCCGATGTCTGGCCATACCCCACCCATTTCACGAAGCGGCAATCTGCCGCAGTCAGTGCACCGACCAAGGGAAACGGGTTTACGAAACGGAAAAACTGAGCCGTTGACGCCGTGAGCGTCGCCACATGGAGAGATGCAGTGTTGCCACGCTCCACACATGCGGAGCAGACCGCACTGTAGTGGACGGCTCTCAGGCGGTTTCAGTCCGCTCCTGGTAGCGCCTGAGGAGTTCCTTGCGGCCGATGCGCCCTAGGCGGGAGCGCCTGACGTTGGTTGAAGCCTCTCGGTTGGCAAGCCGAGATACTCATGCAGATCGCGGACGCGGAGCACCTCCCCGGGGTGCCGTTGAACACGGTCACATGAGCTGGTGGACGGGGCGGTGGCGGCCTCCGCGGGGGTGAGGCTGCTGATGACGTTCTATGTGGCGGCGAGCTCGGCCAAGCGGGCTTCGGCCATAGTAAGGGTGGCAGTCTCATCGAGTTCGGTCTGCAGCCGCCGCAGAAATTCGGCGGCTACCTGTCCCCCGCTGTCCCGGGCGCCGGGCAGCTGGCCCGGGCCCGCTCCTCAGTCACCTTGCGGAGGAGAGCCCGCAGCCTCCGTCGGCTTGAGCTCGACAACAGGAGTGATCTCCGGCGCCGCAAGGGACCACCAGTACTGAGGCGGCCGGACCCCTGCGGCCCAGGGGCCAGGTGGTCACGAAGGCATCAACCTCGTTCTTCATACGGGGCTCGTCATCTTCCAACCGCTCGTCAATCCAGGCTGCGACCTCCGCTGGTACAGCCTTCGGTTCAATCCACTCCTGAAGCGCCTCGGCCAGGGAGTCAGGCAGTCCAGGGATCGGATCGGCTTCGGGGAGCACCGTCTGCTCTGAGAGGTTGTCCACCAAGATCCAGCAGTCGTCCGGATCAGCCTTCGCCACGGAGGCCGAGCAGCCCTCGCAGTCGTCGCAACCCGAGGCCAGCACGGCCCCCGTGCGCCAGTCGGTTTCCGCCACCCTATGTGCGAACTGCTCTTGCACGTGCTCGTTGGCATCGAGCCACTTACGGACGAAGAGTCTTGTCAGGCCGTCAGACCACCGTTCTTACTCCAGAACAGTAGGAGTTGGTCCGCGTGGCCAGCCAGCAGATCGGACCCATGAACTCATCGTCCTCGGACGCCGCCTGACCGCGTCAGGTAGCAGTATGGCGGCTCACTCGATGAGGCGAACCCTGCTTGGGAAGTCAGCACTGCCGAGACAGGCTTGCCCAGGGTCACCTTCGGCTTGCCCACGCTGTCGGCGGGAGGCTTTCCCAGCCATCAGAGGGCTTGCCCAGGGCGGAAGCGGGAGCGCCAGCCGCGTGCCTTGTCGACGGTCGCGGCGGCCTCCGCCTCCAGGCGGTCGCGCTCGGCCTGGTCCGCGGCCGCGACCGTCTTGTCCCCGCACGGATCGCACAGCGTCGGGTGCCACCGGTGGCCCGGATCCGGGGACAGCTGGGTGTTCTCCCACCGGTCGTTGTCGAACTTCGTCCCGCAGCCGGCGCAGGCAGGGCGGGCGGCCTCGCGCTCGGCCCTCTTCTGCTCGGCCGCGCGGCGCAGCTGCTCCTGGTACTCCGCCTGTTGCGCCTTCATCTGCTCTGCCCGGCGGGCGAGGACGGCGTCCCGGCGGGGGTTGCCGATCGCCTCGCGCAGCGGCTGCATGTCGGTACGGCCGAAGCGGAGGAAGACCGGGCCGCCCGGGCCGTGCTCGCGCAGGTTGCGCAGGCCGGTCGCGATGATCGGGATCTTGCGGTCGTAGCTGCTGAACCCGTCGGCCGGTTCGCCCGCCCACAGCGGCCGGGTCAGCTCCTGCAGCCTGGGGACGGTGCGGTTGGGGTCGCGGGCGCCGATGTGGTTGAAGACGATCAGCACGGGCGGGTGCGGGGCCTCCCCGCGCTCCGTGACGCGGGCCATCCAGCGGGTGCGCCGCATCGGCTTGTCCTTGCCGTCGGTGTCCTTGATCTGCCGCTTGAAGAACCTGGAGTACTTCAACAGCTTTGCCGCGATCTCCTCGGCGGTCTCGTGGCAGTTGTCGACCTCGATGAACAACAGCGGGATCTGGTCCTGCGGGGCGGTGAGCACGATGTCGGCCTGGGCGCCGCCCTTGCCCGGCGCACCCCACGTCCCGGTCGCCGGGAGCGGGACCTCGGTCGCGTACGAGGCGATCGTGCCGACACCGGCCGGGGCGTCGACAGCGGCCTGCGCGGCCGCCTTGGCTTCGGCCGGCTCCTCGGTGAGCAGCCGCAGGTCGGGCTTGGGCCGGAGCATCGCGATGACGGTCTCGTTGACGGCCATGGGGTGGCTGGCCCAGCTGGAGCCCGCGCCGCGCGCAGTCGAGCCCATCTCCGACGGGGGGGGCGCCCGAGCTCGTAGGAGGCGGCCTCCAGGCCCTTGGTGGTCAGGTTGCGCAGCGACTCCCCCGCCCGGGTGGTGCCGCAGTTCTCGGCGAGACCGTGCTTGCGCAGATCGGAGAGCGCACCCGCGTGCGAGGCGGTACGGGCAGTCTTCCGCTCAGAGGCGGTCGCCTTCGTGGTGTGCCGGTAGGTCAGGTGCGGTGAGGCGATGCGCTGGATCTGGTCGGCCGTGGCCACCTTCAGCACCCCGAGCGCGCAACACGTCGCCCCGCAGGTCGTTCGAGGATCCCGCCGGATTCGTCAGCCGCTTGCCTGCCATCAGCTCCACCCCTTCGCCGCTCGCGACCAGCTGCACCGGTCGGCCGCAAGCCGGACCTGCCTGGTCGGGGAGGGCGCCGGGCCCCCCTGGAACCCGATGATCTCCTCCCATACGGACAACAAGAGGGGAGAAGAGGGGTGTGACGACGGGTCTTTCACGCTGATTCGCGGGCTGACCTGCATGTTTTCGACCCTCACCGGTGTCGGCCCCCCAAGTGGGTACCGAAGGAGGGACTGAAGTGCCCTCTCAAGGAGCCCACTTCGGCTTGCCCAACCAGTGCGGGGCTTGCCCGCGTCCAGCTCGGCGCCCGGCGGGGCCAGCGGCCGCGTGCCGTCTGCCAGGTGGCAGTGGATCGTCGCCATCGTCGTGTCTCCTTCTCGTCATTCACCGCCCCACACCGGGACCTTGGAGGGAGAGCGTGCAGGGGTACCCCTTGACCGCCGTCTAACGGTCGCCCGTCGCGAAGCAGGTCAAGGGGAAATGCGGGCGTACGTGGCAGTGCGGCCGAACCTGGTCCAGCTGTCCCCTCGGCACTGTCACTGAGGCATACGGTCAACGTGGCTACTTGAGTGCTGATACCCCGGCTGGGAGCGAGATTTCGAACCAGACCAACTTTCCGCTGCTCAGTCGGGTCGCACCCCAGCGGCGGGCTATTTGACTCACCACGAGCAAGCCGCGGCCGCCCTCGTCGGTGTCCCGCGCCCGGCGCTGGCGCGGCAGCTGCGGGGAGTCGTCGCCGACCTCGCAGCGCAGTACGTCCGTGCGCAGCAGGCGCAACGTCACGGGCCGCTCCGCGTACCGGACGGCGTTGGTGACCACCTCGCTGACCAGCAGCTCGAGGGAGTCCTGGAGCTCTTCCAGGCCCCACCGGGTCAGCGCGCGGCGGGCGTACCGGCGGGCCCGGCCCGGAGCGGTCTTCTCCGGGTCCAGGAACCAGTACGCCACGTCACGCTGATCATGTAGGCCCGCCGCGCGCGTTCCATCTCCTCGTAGGCCCGGATGGTGCGGTCCTGCGCGTCGAGCAGCACCGAGGCGGAAACCGTCTCTGCCGGAAGGCCGCCTACGGGTGTCGGAGTGTCCTTGGCGCGGTTCCACAGTTCGCGCGCCTGGTCAAGCTGCACTGCAGCGGCGTCACGGTCCTCATGAGGAAAGCAGAGATCAGAAACCGCCTCGACGAGGTCCCAGCTGATCACGCAGCTGTCGCAGGAGCGGTACCCGCCCATCGACGAAGTGCTCGGGAGTCAGCCTCTGATGAAGCTGCGGTACGGAGACGGAAGCGCCGTCCAGCCACCCCCGGACCATGTCCACGAGGCTGTTGATCTCCTGACACTCACCCCGCGCTGGTGCCCACGGGCGTCCCGGACGCTTTGCCCCCACCGGCGGCCCCCTCCGTGTTGTACGCCGGACAACCCCGTGTTGTGCGGCGTACAACATCCAACCGCTTCGGACTCCTCCGTCGCAGGTAGATCCTCGACAAAACCCCACGACAACCGTCCCGTCCGAAGAAGTCAGGTGGTCTATCCATGGTCCTCAGCCCCACTCTCATGCTCGTGGCCGCTCTCGCCGTCTCGATCCTGCTCTCCATGATCGTTAGTGGGCTCGCCATCGCCCTCGTCCGATGGGACGGCGGAACCCTCCCCGCCGCGCTCACCCGTGGCGGCGTCGCGTTCGGGGGAACCCTCACCCTTTGCTGCGTCATCATCGCGATCCTGGTCAGCACCACACGCTAGAGACGTCCAACGTCAGCCGACGCACCTGCGACACCCCACCCGGGCGTCATGTCCGCCTTGCCCTAACTGCTGGGAGGCTTGCGGTTGCGGTCGGTCGGCTCCGGCCGGTCGTCGGCGTCAGGCGAGTTCGGTGACGTGGGTCCGGAGTCGAACGCCCGCTCACCGACCCAGCGTTCATCCGTTCACTCAACATGGGTGAACGGTGGGGTGGTGGGGGGAGAAGTGGGCTCCGGGGTTCGTCAGGGGGCGAGGACGTCAGTTGCGTCCCAGTACGAACATGGGAGAACCACGCACATGACACGGTCGTGGGAGTGGACCGGGTAGATCCCGGCCGCCGTGCACGCGGCACACGCGCTGCGTGCGCTGGCGCGCTGGTGGAGGAAGCGCAGCCCTGCCGGGGCGAAGGCCTTGCGGATCCGGGCGGCGGGAACACTGCGCGAGGAGCGGTGCCTGTGCGGCACGGTGGCGCAGCAGGTGCTCGTGGAGGTTGCTGCAGTTGGGCCGGTCACGGTGCGTGTGGCCGTGGGCGCCGTGCCGTGCGCGGGTGAGGGCCGTGCGGCCGTTGGGGAGCCGGGCCTGTGGTAGGCGAAGGCGTGTCGGGCGACGCTTTCTCTTTCGGGCAGGACGTTGCGCAGCGGTTCTTGGAAGCGGTGCCGGGGTTCCTGGTGACGGAGCCTCATGTGCTGCGTCGCAAGACCGGGCAGGCGTTGTCGCTTGCTGCCTGCGAGGACGTGGCGGCCGAGGTCTGCGAGCGGGTTGGCAAGAAGATCCAGGAGGGCGTGCTCCCTGCGGATACGAACGTGCCGGCGTATCTGCGGGCTGCGGCCCGCAACCTCGCGGTCGACAGATGCCGTCAGCAGCAGCGGGCGAGCAAGCACCTCAGGGTCATGGGCCGCAATGCCCGGAATCAGAGCGAGGCGGCTGACTTCCCGGATCTGGCGGCCTCGGACCGGGCCGCGCTGGACGACCTGGTGAAGCCGGCGATTGAGGAGATGCCGCAGAGCCAGCGGCGGCGGGTCGTCGACCTGCAGAGCCAGGGTCTCAGTGATGAGGAGATCGCTGCGGAGATCGGCATACCGCTGCGCCGCCTGCACAACCTCCGCAACAAGGCGGTTGCATATCTACGGCACAAGCTGGCTGGGCACTGCTCTGCCTGACCTGTGGAGGAAGACCAGGATCGGGTCCGGTCGATCACGTAGCGGCTCCATGCCGACCGCGCCGGCGACCTGTGGAGGCAGCGGCGCCCCGCACCGGTGAGGGGCAGGCGCGCCTCACACGACTCACGGCGCCGGGGACTAATCTTCCCCGACATGACGACGGGCCAAGGATCAGAGTCGGGCGACAGTACACTCACTGCAAAATTCGACCGGCTCACCGGGCGCAACCTCACCCTGAAAGTAATGATTTTCCTTGCCGGGCTGGTCACGGCGATCAGCACACTTATCACTGCCGTCGTGTCCGTGGTCGAATGGAATAACTCCAGGGCCGACTGGCGGCCGGCGGAGTACGCGAAGCTGAGGCGGCTACGCGCAGGTCATACCCTCGAGCACTTCCGAGCGACGCTCGGAGTACCTCTGTACCGCTATACGCCCCAAGGGGAAAAATTCACGCACAATACGTTCGCGCCGCGGCCAGACTACTGGGTCGATGTCGTGACAGACAGCGATGGCGTCAGCCTGGCATTCGCCGTCACCTCGTGCGACTCAGGCTTCCGGCCAACGTTCGCCTTCCGGGATGGACCCACACGAACCCCCGTCACCCTGCACACGACCCAGATGCAAGACGTGCCGCAGAGCGCGCGTGCGACAGTCAAGGCTTTTGACGGGATCACGACGTCCGGTTACGCCTTCCACGTCTACTACGGCGGCAACCCGACAAGCTATCGGACCGTCGCCTGGGGCGTGAACGAAACCTGCTCGGCATGGAGGGAAGACCAGGAAGAACCGTCGCTGCGCCCTTGGGAAGAGTGGTATGCCAGGAACCGTCTGAATCGCGAGGCCAACATGCCCTGGATGGAATTGAGTTCCGCAGATCGGGCGCGCCTCGGGCAATCGGAGGTCAACACATACGCAGAGACCTCCCCTTCCACAGAGATCGGCAAGGTGTATCCCCTGCAGATCGGCGTCGACCGCATCACGGTCCGGCCGTAACGGTTTACCTGCGCTGGCGGCGGACCAACGCACTTGCCACACACCGTCCCGGCCCACCACCCGTGCGGGTGGAGCCGACGACCGGCCCCGAACCATCACCCCGGTACGGCCGTCAGGACGGGCATGGAACGCATCGACAAGCAGCACGTAGCGGAGCCGGGCCTGGCCGTCCTGGACATCACCGGCGCCGACGAGGACACCGTGCTCGCCGTGATGCGGGCGCTGGAGAAACAGTGGGCGACCTCCGGCATCACGCCCGTCCGCCGCGCGCCCGGCGAGCCAGGCGTACGCGCGCGGGTGTACGCCGACGTCCTACGCCCCGGGACCGAGCAGCCAGGCCACCTCGAGTCTGGGTAGACCGGCCCTGAGACGGCCTGCACTAGGGTCCGTAGCCACGGCCAGATGCTCACTCACCTCCTGCGGAGCCGCGGCCATCGGAGTGCTGACTGACCGAGCGTGAGCGCGCCGTAGACGTCGCCCTCGAGCCACGGGAGCACCCGCAGGTAGCGCGGCTGCGCAAGCACGCCGGGCACCGGCGGCGACAACGCGGTGGTCAGTCCTTCACATGTCGGGCGTAGCGTTCATGGGCTGACTGCCGTGTGCAGCCCAGGGCGGTGCCGACCGTCTCCCAGGACACCATCGCGGTACGGGCTGCGCGGACCGTTTCGATCGCGAGGGGCGGGGTGGCGTCCTGGACCCGGGCGACGGCTCGCAAGGCCGTTACCGGCTGTGTCTGCGCCAATTCGCCGATCCGGTCGAGGAGCGCGGCGATCATCCCCTCGACATCCCGCGGGATAAGGCCCTCGACCGTGGTGACGTGGTAGTCCCAGTCCGCGGCGGGCCCGTCCTTGCCCCATGCCCCTCGGTCGCCTCGACCTCACCCCACACCACCGGATGGATACCGCTCGCCCGCCATCCGCATCCGCAGGCGGCCTTCACGCCGGCTGCCCGTTCGGACACCGTCCCGTCGCTGTCCCACCAGGCCGTACTTCCGCCCAGCGCCACTACGGGTGGGGCTTCGCTCCCGTCCGCCAATACAGCTACCACGGACCCTTCGTGACGGCCGCTCTCATCGACCCAGCCCATCGCTACACCTCCACAGGCCAGCTACGGGGCCCCTGCCGGAAGTCCGCGGCCCCTAGCGTCCGGGGTCTGCCCCGCCGGCCCGACGGCGGCCCCTTTCAGACAGGACGTGCCCTCTCGTGCTCATGCCCCGCACCCGCCACCTCACCGCCGGCGCCGCCATCACCGCCGCGACCGTGCTCCTTCTCCCCGGCCAGGCCCACGCCGCCGGAACCCTGCGGATCTCGAAGATCTGGTACGACTCCCCCGGCAGCGACACCGGGGCCAACGCCTCAATCAACGGCGAGTGGGTCCAGATCACCAACGCCACCGCGGCCGCCGTCAGCCTCAAGGGCTGGACGCTGACCGACGCCTCCCGCCACGCCTACACCTTCCCCACCTTCACGCTCAAGCCCGGCAAGAGCGTCACCGTCGAAACCGGACACGGCACCAACACCACCACCACGCTCTACCAGCAGCGCGCCGCCTACGTCTGGAACAACGACAAGGACACCGCCACCCTCCGCCGCGCAGGCGGAACCCTCCACCACACCTGCGCCTACAACTCCACCCGCTACGACTACAAAACCTGCTGAACCCGGAAGCTGGCCCCCACCGGCGGCCGCCAACCCCGAGCCACCCTTGCCACCGCAGGCGACGGCACGAGCTGGTATAGCCCTGGCGAAAACGCCCCTCGGCGCCACACTCGGTACCGGCCGGGCACCACAGGCAGCGGCTGATGCGGAGAAGGCCCCGCCCAGCCGGGGCGGGATGGCTGGGCGGGGCGGCCCTGACCGGCCGGGGGGATGGCGGGTCAGGGCGTATGGGGTGTGGGCCGAGCCCCGCCCGCGCCAGCGCTGGGCCACGCGGGCTTATAGAACGACCTCCCCGACAGCTAAGCGGCACCGGAGCCATTCCCGGGGCCCCGCCGACACCGGACGCGGCGTAGGCAGCCGCGAGCATGGGCAGAGGAACCGGCGAGCGGTACCCCGCCTCACGGGCTCGAGGGTCACGCACTCAGCGTGGCCGATCTGCCGAAGACCAACTCGAAGGGATGCGCGCGGCGGGTGGCGACCAGGATCCAGGCGCCACTTCGGTGCGGTTGGGCACGGGCGGAGTAGTGGTGGATCTGGGGGGTCAGGACCTTCATGTCGCCGAAGACATAGAACAGCGGTGTGGGTGCGTGGGTGGCGGTGAAGACGAGGCCGGCGGTCAGGGCGGGGGTGGTGCAGGGCATCGAGTGCTGAGCAGCCGATGCCCTGCACCAGGAACTCTCAGCGGCCAGCGGCCGGACCGTGGTGCGGTCCGGGCTGCTGGAGATCGTGCGCCCGCTGGTCTTCCTCGCGCACCGGATACAGCGCGGGGTCCTCATCCTGGACGGCATACCGCTGCCTGAACATTCGACCTCTGTCGACCATCTCGCTGACGGAGTCCGTGAGGTGACGCATCTGCTCAGCGGTGTACCCCAGGGCCTCCTCGTCGATGCGGGACTTCTGCAGGGCCCGCACTGCCGTCACGTCGAGCACCGGCCGCGGGGCTTCGTCCAGGCGGTCCGACTCGGCATCGGGGTCGGCGTCCGGGAACGGCACGAGGAGCTGCTCGGTCATCGCGGCCTGCTGGTGCGCGGTGACGTCGTACACGGCCCGGCCGGTGCGGCGGCCGGTACGCAGCTGGGCGGCGAGCATGGGGGAGGAAATGACTGCGCGGTCGTAGCGCAGCGGGACGCGGGGGATGTCCCACTCCCCCATCTCCAGCTGATATAGGGACTCACATCAAGTGCAGCAGCTGCCAGATTGACTTCGTGCTGTGGTCCTGAATCGGGCCAGTTGTCATCCGCGCTGCCCGTAGAGCACCCCCGCGCTCACTCCACGGCCCTGGTGTCCTAGCCCGGACACCAGCCGCAAGGTAGCGGGGTGATCCCGGGGGTTGAGACTGGTGAGGTCGCATGTTCAGGTCGCGTATTCCGCAGGCGGTTCTCCCGTATCGTCACAGTGAGTAGTGGCTCGACGAAGCGCCTGAGACAGGCCGCGTGATTGGCAATCGGTTGGTGAGGTGCTGGTCTGCCTCTCCGCCGAGCGAGTGTTGTTGAGACCGGTGATGCACACTCGGACGGGGGCGTTAGCCCATATTTGACCCGCCCCTGAAATCGCTCCAATGAGGCGTAGCGCGACAGCACACCGGAGGAGGCTCGATGGACCAGGGCTTAGCGGCCGTGCTCGGTGCCGCAGTCGGCGCAGTGGCCACTGGGGCAGCCGGATACCTCACCGGCAGGTCGGCGGAGCGGCTGCACCGCCGACAATCCCGGCGTCAGATGTTCCGAACCTTCCTGCGGGTGGCTGGAGATTGGACGCGCGCCCTGACCAACGTGGACACCGCTCTTATCGGAGGGGGAGTCCTCCACGAGGGAACCATCCTCGAAGGCGATGCCGCGGTTCAGCGCGCGCGAGATGTCGCCCGCTCGCTTGCTTCCGATTTCAATCGGGTGTGGATCGATCTGCAATTGGAAGCTCCTGTTAGAACACTGAACCGAGCAGCGCAAATCCACCTGAATCTGTGGGCTGCGATGGAAAGCATGGAGCGGACGGGTTTGCGCTACTGTACCGAGGACGCACTGGAAGTGGAACGGAAAAAGATCACTGTGCAGCTAGCAGCTGCCCGGGAAGGGCTGATGGATTTCACCCGTCTCGCCCGCCGGTATCTCTAACCTTCGAGCAGTTGATGGCCGCAGAAGGTTCGGTCGAACCACTTCCTGGACGCCCGTTCAGGCGGGGCGGGGGCAACGTCTCGCCCGAACGGCGCCCATCTGTGCGACATCCCGTTCTCCCGAAGCTGCCGCGAAGTGACAAGTAGCTCTCTGTAGCGGTTCAAGGGTTCATGGCGAGTGTGAGGCGCCTACCCCGCAGCCGCGCCCCGGAGGGCGGGCTGCGGGCAGCCTGTGCTGCAGCGGCCTCAAATCCGGCACTACGCGACGCACCGACGTGCCCCGATTGGCCGTGCATCAGTAACAATTTCGGCTCCCAAGCGTTCACCCGGCGTGCCGACGACACCAGAAGGTTGGACGGTCCTGGCCCATTGGGTGACAGTGGCGGGGGCGCTGTTCGCGATGCTTGGCTCCGGGCTGCGAGCGTGGTTCTCGATCGCGGAATACCGGGACCTGATCAAGAACCTGCGTCTCACCAAGGTGGCCAAGGAGGTGCTCGTTGCCAGCATTTCCCCTTTACGCCTTCTCTTCAAGCTTCCCCACCTGGTGCGACTGCAACTGGAAGTTGTGCGTCGCATGGAGGAGATCCGCAAAGAGGGCGGAGAGCAGGCGCAAAGATTGACCGACCTGAGTAACCAATACGTCGCGTGGTCCCTGGTACTGCTGGGAGCAGCGCTTGCCCTCGCGGCCTCAGTGATCAAAGCCCTCAATGCGCCGTAGCTCGGGGCAAGTCCCGGTGAGATTGATCCTGGTCGACTAGCACACCGGCCACAGGTCGCCCCGGTAGAGCGGCGAACCAGATGCTGTAACCGCACACTGAGTTACTTCGGCCGCGGAGACTGGGGGGCTCGCATGTTCAGGTATCGCGTATTCGCATCGCCAGCCAGCCAATGACTACTGATTGTCACGGACCGCGAGGGGGCCGACGCCCACCCCGTCCGCACTCAGCTTGGCTTCCCCTGCCCGCTTCCCGGCTTGGCTTTTCGGATCCCGAATACACCCTTCATCTCGGCTGAGCCTCCACCGACGAGCTGTTGAGCGGCGGACTCAGACGACATCCCGTCAATTACCGCCAAGACCAAAGTTCCAACTCCAACGAGCACACTCACAATGAAGAAGGAGATACCCAAACATCGATAGGCCTTCAGATGGAACGCGACCGCACCCGAAATAGCGTAAGCGGAGACGATGAGCATCAAGAAGATGACTTGAATTCCCAGAATGCTCAGATAGCGACGCTTGTGCATAATGTCGTTGTATGCAAGCTTGATGCCGGTTCCCTCCAGGCTCTCGTTAAGCTTGCTTTGCAGGGTCTCGATGTAGACCCCAAGAGCCAGAGCATCGCCAAACAGCTGCATCATGAAGGCCAGGACGACGCACAATGCTGGCGGCGCGGCCAGCAGGATCACCCCTCCTCCACCGCTCTTGGAAATCCCCGCTACCGCACCCAATACCAAGACTGCCAGCAATCCGAACTGCCCGAAGCTTGTATTTTTGGCCTGGATTGCAGCGGCTGTTTGCTTTACTTCCTCAGTTAGAATTTTTTCTTGATCGCTGGTGAGTGCCATGCGTTGTTAATCCCACCGGATGTTCGACGCGGGTTCATGGAGGGTGAGCAATTCCCCCGGATGGCGCACTATTCGGATAGTCGTGACCTGCCCCACACCGATCAGCGGTCTCACCGAGCATGGTCGCCGGGAGCGTATCTGCTCCAGGTTCCGCCGGCCTCGGTGACGAGGCGGGTGGCTGTCTTGTCGTGGTAGCCGAGGGCCTTCGCGATGACGGGGGCCGGGGCTTGGAGGACGAGTTGGCGGATCGCGGAGGTCCTGCCGCGCTGTGGTAGGACGCCGATCTTTCGCAGGTGGACTTGGAGGCTGACCGGGTTCATCGGCTGTCCGGGCTGGCGGCCGGGGAAGAGCCAGCGGGAGCTTCTGCTGCTGGCGTAGGGCAGGTGCTGGCAGGACTGGACGTATGCCCGCATGAGGTCAGCGACGGGCTCCGGAAGCGGGGACGGCGGGTCTCCCAGCCGGACGGTGACGGTGGCCCCGTCGTCGATGACGTCGTTCCTCGATGGCCCGCCGGATGATAGCGAGTCGGCGGTGCTGGTGCAGCGGCGCTTGATCCTGGTTGATGACCTGCGGTGGCAGGGTGAGGCAGGGCATCCGGCCCGTCTTCATGCACCAGCGCAGGAACGTCTGGGCCGGGCGACGAATGGCCAGCTTCTCCGTATGCCAGGCGTCGAGGTCAGCCTGCTGGCAGTGTTCGATGGTGCGGCCTCGGTAAGCGAGCTGAGCGAGGAAAGCGCCGGCCTGGGTGATCTCCTGTTTCGCCTGGCTCGTCTGGGAGCGTCCCAGAGGCCCCCTCTCCGCCTTACTCCGCAGGCGCCGGATCTGGTGCCAGGTGGCGAAGTGCTGAAGACATCGACAGTGTTCGGGGTCCTCAATGGTGGCGAGCCGCTCGGTCAGCCAGCGCTGATAGAGCAGGATCTGCCGGTCGACGCGTGGCAGGACGCCGCTGTCCATCAGCAGGTCACGCAGGTGAGTGACGGTTCGCCAGGGTGTTCCTGGTGCAGACCGTCATGGGTGAGCGGGATGGTGCCGGTGGCCAGGCCCCGGAGCAGGCAGACCACGTTTGGGTTGCGGAGCCAGATCAGTCGGCTCTTGGGCCGGTCCATCTCCAGCAGGGCGGTGACCAGTGGTTGTAGCGAATGAGCGACCCGGCCCGTGCCGTCGTTGAGGAGTCGACCGAGGGTGTCGGCGAGGGTGCAGTGTTCGCAGAGGCGCCCGCCAAGGAGCAACCCCTCGAAGCCGCAACGGTCGCAAGAGAAGTCACGGGTGATGCCCGCGCAATCGCGGCAGATCGGCGTGCCGGCGGTGTCCCGTCCGGGCAGCAGCCGGTCGGCTCGGCAGCCGGGGCAGCAGCCGCGGACGCGCATCGCGCGTTCATAGCAGGTCCGGCAGATCGGACCGTCCGACCACAGCTTCGGGACGCGCACCTTGTACCGTTCCTCGCGGCCGAGCAGATGCCCCGCGCCGGAAGGACGGAGACCTTCAGCCTGGCCCGGATCGACGCACTAACCGTGCTCGACATGGTGCAGGAGACGGTGGTCCGGGCGGAGTGCGAGGAGACTGCTGAGCTGACATTGTTCTGACCGTCGCTGCGCGGCATGGATCAGTGCCGGGGGCCCCGCTACTTTGCGGCTGGTGTCTGGGCTAGGACACCGGGGCCTTCCCCGAGGCCGGGGCATCCCCGGGACCACTACCAGCGGTCACCTGCTGCGGACTCCCACCAGCCGGGAGCTCTCTCACGTAGGGGTCCCGCTGGTGCGGGGCCCGGTCGGGCGGCCTGCCGGGCAGTGTCTACGGCCCGTACGCGCTCGTTGGCGGATGGCATGCGGCAGCAGCCGCGTGATGGCGGCTGCAGCGGACGGCCCGCTGGTAGGCATAGGTACCGGTGGCTTCGGCATTCCGGGCCGCTGGTTCAGTGACGCCGTACGCCCGAGTGGCATCGAAGCGCAGACAGGCATTGTCGGCTCGTGGAATGGCGATGCTTATGGCGTCGCCGGTGGCCACCTTCTCGCAGGATGGTCGACAGGCGGCACGTTCGGCGCTCCGAACGCTCCGCTGTGGTCGGTGCACGATGTGCGAACGGGCCAGCTCCAGGCCAGCATGACCTGCGCCCACGCCGTCGCGGACACCAATAAGGCTCGCGACTACCCCGTGATTGCTTCACCAGACGGCCGCTACCTGGCAGCCGGGCCTGTTGCCTTTGATCTGAAGCGCGGCAATGGCATCTGCCTGGAGGGTGACGGCGACCGCAAGACAATCGCGCTCGCCTCGATCCGCGACGACGGCACGGCGTACGGGGCGGTCCAGGACAAGTCGGCGGCCGGCGGCGCGGAAACAGTCGTCGCGGAGCTGAATCTGACGACCAGCACGGGTGAGCCGAAGGTTCTCGGCGTAGGTGTGGGTGTTCCGTACCTCTCCAGCGTGAACGGGTCGGGCCTGTTCCTTGATCGTGATGAGGATAAGAATGTACGGGTTTCGCTGAGGCGTGAACGCTGACCCTTTTCCTCAACTGGGGCGAACGGCCGGCGAGAACGGACTTTCGGCACCGCCCGGCAGGTCAAGGGAAAGTGAGAAGCAGATGTGTGATTCCTCCTGCCATGGCCCCCGCCAGGCGTCATGGCGATCATCATCGCCATCCTCCTCGGGGTCATTGCCGCCTTCGTCGCCTGCATGCTCTCCCGCCACCTCGGCGGCACCCCGCTCGCGGGGGTCGGCTTCTGCGGCGGCTCCTTCACCACGACCCTGGGGATCGTCGCGGGCATCGAGAAGGAGCTCGGCCTCCTCTGCCCCCCACGCACCCAGCGGCGCTCGACACCCCCTTCGGGAGGGTCCCGAGCACCGTTGTCCGTCTCCGGGCACCGGCAGGCCGTTACAGGGCATGCCGGGGCTGCCAAGGCCCGGCCCCCGCAGAGAGTGGCCGGGCCAGCACCGCCCCTTACCGCATTGACGACCTTAGGAGCGCAGGCAACTGACTGAGTCGGTCATCTGTTTCTTAGCTCCGCGGTGGGGCGCCCAGGCGTACGACCTGGGGGTCGTGGGTGCTCTTGCGGTTGCCGGTTTGCGGGTCGATGCGGAAGATGCCGCTGGCTCCTCTGATGACGTTGGTGGTGTCGAACAGGTAGAGCTGGGCTGCTACTGCGTGCACGCTGGGCGGGGTCTGGGGTGTGTCGACGGCCTTGCGGATCGCGAGGCTCGCGGTGAGGACGGCGTCGTGTGCCATGACAGCCCATCCGCTGAGCAGGTGGCCATTGTAGAACTGCCGCTGCCGGAAATCGTCGACGAAGTCCTGGAAGAGGCCGCGGTCGGGGTTGCTGCTGTCGCCGAGCTGGGCCGGGTCGGCGAGAGGCACATAGAGGACGGAGATGGGGGCTTCGGGGTCTTTCAGGGCGTCCAGGTCGCGGTTCAGGGTGGCCGCGTCGGAGCCGGTGACCACGGTGATCGGGGTGGTGTGGCACGGCCGCTGGCGCAGGTCTTCGAGGAAGTCGCCCAGGTGGTTCGCGCGGCCGGCGTAGAACACCAGGTCGGGCTCGACCTTGCCGCAGAGGTTGTTGCTGATGGTGTTCAGGCCGGTCCGCACGGCGTCGTCCCGGGCATCGAATCTGAAGAAGATGCTTCCCGCCTGCAGGTAGGGCAACAGTCCGATTGCCGGGTTCCGGAAGGCCGCTTCCTGGGACTGCGTGTAGAAGTCGGTCGTTCCGTTGGGGGTGTTCGGCGCGCTGACGAGGGCTGCGGTCTTCAGCTCGGGGTGCTTGCGGATCTCCTGAGCTATGGCCTGCATCTGTGTGCTGGTGTTGGGGGCGATGCGTACCAGTCCGTCGATGCCGCCGCCGCCGTCGATGGCGCCGGTGGTGTCGAACCCGTCCGCGGTGACGAGGTCGCCGACCATCGGGATGGATGCCTTGGACAGGGACCGTGCGGCGTCGATCGACTCCTTCTGGCTCAGGCCCATGCCCGTCACCGCGACGAGCCGGTCGTTTCCGCCGGTCATCGTCTTGAGGTGGTCGACGACGGTGGACCAGCTCGTCTCGTCGGTGCCCATGTTGGCCAGCACCAGCCGGATCCTGGGGTAGGTTCCGCCTTGGTTCACCTTGTGCTGGGCGACCGCGGCTCCCTCGGCCTGATGGACGGCGCGATCGCCCGTCAGGCTCTTGTCGCCCGTGGTCAGGGGCCCCATCACGGCCACCGTGACGTAGCGGCCGCTCTTCACCGCGGCCTGGTTCTCGGCGTCGATCACGGCCAGCGCCGGTGCGAGACCCTTGCCGAACACCTCGTGGCCGTCACTGCCGTCGGTGATCCCAGCGCACCAGGCCGGCATGGTGGTCAGCGCGGCGTTGTTGGTGCCGCAGTGAGACGCCGCCGCAGCCCTCTCCTGGCGCTCCGCGTGCCACCACAGGCCGCCGGCGACCATGGCGCCGGCCACCGCCACCGAGGCCAGCCCGATCAGCCAGCGCCGACGCGCCGACCCGGAAGACCGAGCCGAGGGCCCCGTGGCCGGGTCGGCTGAGGAGCCCGGCTCGGAGGAGCCAATATCTCCGCGCTCCCCAGCCTCAAGCGCCGAATGTGCCTCCTGCGAGGGCCCAGTGGCGCCGGGACCGGCCGTCGGGACCGCAACGCCCTGCCCGGAGGCCCCCGTGCCCCCAGGTTCCGTGGCCGGGATCGCCGAAGGGCCCTGGCTGGATGGGTTCACGACTCCGAGATCGATCGTCGCGGCTACGGGAGGGGGCGGCGGCGAGGGCACGGCGTCCTGCGGCTGCCCGAGAGGGGCCCGGCCGTCGTCCAGGGCCTGCCACACCTCGATCCAGAGGCTCCGGTCCTCTTCGCTCACCCCGCAGACCTTGAGGAGCTGCTGCACGAACACGAGCTTCGGGAGCTTGTCCCGGGTCAGCGTCGCAGTCACGGTGGCCTTCGGCAGCGGCAGGCCTCCCAGCTCTGCGGCCTTGCTGGCGACCTGGTCGCCCGTCAGTCCCGTGGACCTCTGGAGGCTGGTCAGATGCCCGCGGAACTCCTTGTCGGTGGCGGCCGCGTACAGCTTGTCCCGCCAGACGGCACCGCCGCCGGGCCCTGTCAGGCCCGTCACGCCGCTCCTCCGGGCAGTGCGGCGGCGGGCTGCTCAAGCCACGAGCTGATCTGGGCCGCCGTACCGGCCGCGACGGTCACGAGCCCGAACGCGTCGAGCATCGAGTGGCCGGACTTCAAGAGCGCGGCGACCACGACCACGACCACCACGAACACCAGCACCCGCTGGCCGCCCGACAGCGCACCCGTCCCGCAAGACGGGGCGTCGGGAGCCGGCCGGGAGCTGTGGCGCCTCAAAAATCGACGAGCTTGCATGGATGCCTCCTGGGCAGTGGGCGTACGGGACAAGCCCGAAAGCGCTTACCGGGCGCCGAGTACGGGCTGTGATGGAAGGTAAGCCTGCTGTGGTCGAAGGACGGGGGCAACCCTTGTTCCTGCTCGGAATACAACCGCCCCGATCCGCTCAGAACACGCCCCGTTCCACGCCCGCCCGCCGAGGTTTCCGGCCCGGAACACAACCGGTGCGGCCCGTGCTGCGACCTGCGGCCCGCCGTTCCGAACTGCCCTTCATGCCCCGCGTGCAATGGACGCTGACCTGGGCATCAAGCGTTCGGAACGCGCCGGAACTGCTATTCGATCTTGACTATTGCCTGCGAACCGTGGTGAAACTGGACGCAGGCAGCCCACCTTGGGGCAGCCGCGACGGTGGCTCCCTCGTCAAGTCCTCCTGGGCACGACGCGGACAGCACACGGACCGTCAGAGGGCCCCTGTTACCGGCAGGGGCCCTCTTCCGCACACGCTCCGCGACGGCCGCCGGCGTTCCGAACAAGCCTTGCGAATCCCGGCGATCGTACCGACCGGCACATGCCCCGTGCAGACGAAGACGCGAAACGCCATCCGCCCAGCCGCGGCAGCCCAGTGGCGAGCCCGTGAGGTCCCGCACCTACTGCGAACGCCAACGTCCGGGGCGGGGATGGGTGGTAGATCGTCTTGCCATACGTGCAAAAGGCCGCCACCCCCGAAAACGTGGAGCAGCGGCCCTTGACCCGGCACCCAAAGGGCGCGCCTACGGGGCAGGGGTGAACTCCACCTCCGTAGCGCCGCAGCCGGCCGCGATGTCCAGCAACCGCTCCCGCTCCGCCCCGTCCGCCGCCAGCCCCCAGCGGAGCTTGGTCGCCGTCCACTCCGCCCCGTACCGGCACAGCGCGTCCGGCGCCGGCGGCAGCCACTGCGCCGGATCCTTATCCCCCTTGCCCCGGTTCGTGGCCGCTGTCACCGCCACCAGAGACGACAACTGCCCCTGGTCATTCGCGTACGCCTCGCGCCTCTTCGCGGTCCACGAACTGGCGCCCGAATCCCAGGCCTCAGCGAGCGGGACCATGTGGTCGATGTCGAGGCGGGAAGCGTCGGTGACGGTGACCTCGTCGTAGTACGACCACCAGACGCCCCCGGTCAGCGCGCAGCCCGGCCCGATCTCCGGGTACTCGACCGCCTCGGAGAGCAGGACCTCCTGGCGGGTGTTGCAGCCGTCGTTCGGGATGTCGCCGGCGTTCCAGTGCTTGAAGCTCGAGCGCTGGTAACCGGTCCGGGCCTCGAGGGCGAGCGGGAGCGCGGATACCGCGGCCCCGAGCGGCAGGACCTGCGGCAGCGGCCGCGAACCGCACCCCGGTCCATGGGTGTCCGGGCCGGCCGCGGCCAGGTACTCGCCGACCTGGCGGGCCGCGTCCGGGCGTAGCGGGACCGTGCGGCCGACTGCGCGGAGGCGGCCGTGTGCGTCGTGGCGGCCGAGGACGAGGAGCTGCGGTCGGGTGAGGGTGCCGATGATGGCGCCGATGCCGGCTTCGGTGGTGTCTCTGCGTCTGATCTTGGTCCAGCCTCTCGCGGCCGTGCGGTAGGTCTGGTCCATGCCCTTGACCACAATGCCTTCGACGCCGGACACATCGGTCCAGGACTCCAGCCACTCCCGAGCCTTGGCCAGGTCCGTCGTCATCGGACACAACGTCCACGGTGCCGTCAGCCCGTACTGCGCGAACAGTTCCTCGAGCCGGGCGCGGCGCTCGCGATACGGGCGCTTCAGCAGCTCCTCACCGTCCTGCTGCAGCACGTCGAACGCCACGAAGTACGCCAGCCACCGCACGCCGAGGGCGGCCGCGCCTCGGCTGCGCGCAGCGGCACGGCGCTGCAACGCCTCGAAGCTCAGGCGGCCCGCCTCCAACGTCCCAGACGAGGAGTTCACCATCGAGGACCAGGCCGGCGGGCAACTGCCCGGCGGCGGCCACCAGATCGGGAACCGGTCTTGAACCAAAGAGCCGCGCCGGGTCTGCAGCAGCACCCGTCTGCCCGGGTCGGCCGGGTGAACAGCAGCGCCCGGTGACCATCGAACTTCTGTTATGCACTGTTGGACAGTCCGCGTCTGCGGCCCTCGCGGCTACGCGTCCGTGGCGCCCCGTGCCGCCGCCGGATCGAGGGAGTCGATGTCCTCCATGAAGCCCAGCATCCGGGCGTTGACCAGGTCGGGGTGGTCGATCTGCGGGCCGTGGCCGGTCGCGGCGACGATCTCGGCGCGAGCGCCGTGAATCAGGCGCGGTACGCGCTCCAGCTGCCGCTTGGGGTGTACGAGCAGGCTGCGCTTGCCCATGACCAGGTAGAACGGCGTCCGGATGGAACCCAGTTCCGCGTCCGACAGCGGCAGCGGCGCGGGGCGGCGGATCCGAAAGGCCTTCACGCTGGCCTGGATGCACGTACGCAGCTCGGGAACGGTGATCACCGGCTGCTCCAGCCACTTGGCGAGGCGGGGGCGCCAGGCCTTGGGGGCGTAGGTGGCGAAGAGGCTGGCGAAGATCCATACGAAGAAGCGCAGCCCCACCTTCTCCAGGCCGCCCGGATCGAGGGCGGTGACCGAGGCGAGGCGTTCGGGCCGGAGGTGGGCCTGGTTGATGACCAGCCAGCCGCCGTACGAGGAGCCGACGAGGTGGACCTTGTCGAGGCCCAGCGAGTCGAGGGCCTCGTCCATCCACTGCGCCGCGCGCTCGGGCTGCCACATGGGCTCGCGCTGGACGCTGCGGCCGGGGTCGCCGGGAGTGTCGAGGGCGTAGACGGGGCGCTCGGCGCTCAGCGCGCGGGTGTTGGGGTACCACTGCGCGGAGCAGCCGCCCGAACCATGGATCAGGACCACGGGCGTGCGTGACTCGGCTGCCGGGTCGGCGGGGCCGTAGCGGTAGACGTGGGTGGTGCCGAAGCTCGTCTCGACGTCCGTCTCGGAGCGGACGGGTGCTCCCTTCGCGTAGAGGACGTCGCAAGTGGCGAAGTAGAGGTCGCGCAGCTCGTCACTCACGTAGCGGCCTATGTCTCGTCGCACTCGGGTCGTGTTCTCGGGCACGGGGCACCTCCAGGAAGATCCGTTCTTCGTGATACGAACGTACCATATTGTTGATACGACGGTACCATGAAGATGTTCGGACCGAGCCGGACTGTGAGCCCCGCACCACCCACCCCACCCACAGCCGGAGACAGCACTGATGCCCAAGCGCGTGGACCACGAGGAACGGCGCACCCAGATCGCCGAAGCGCTCATCCAAGTCGCGGGCCGGCGAGGGCTGCACGCCGTCGGCATGCGCGACGTCGCCGCCGAGGCCGGCGTATCCCTCCGGCTCGTGCAGTACTACTTCGAGACCAAAGAGAAGCTGCTCTTCTACGGACTCCAGCACCTGACCGACCGCTTCACCACCCGCGTGAGCGCCCGCCTGGCCGCCGCCGGCCCGGACCCGGGCCCACGCGCGACGATCGAGGCGCTGCTGCTGGCATCCCTGCCGACCGACCAGGAGAGCCGGACCTTCCACCTCCTGTACAGCTCCTACTCGATCCTGTCCGTGACCGACGGCGCACTCGCCGCCCAGCCCTTCATCGACAACCCCGACGCGGCCGAGAACGCTCTCACCGGCCTGATCGAAGGAGCCCAGGCGGCAGGCCTGGCCGATCCCGGCGCCGACGCACGCACCGAGGCCATCAGCCTGCTCGCCATGACCGCGACCATGGGCACCAGCATCCTCGTCGCCCAACGAACACCAGAGTCAGCCATCGCCGTACTGCACCACCACCTCGACCGCATCTTCCCCGCCAGCGGCCACACCACCCCGGACACCGGACAGGGGACAGACGCCAATACCTGTACATAACTTCTGCTCAAACGCCAGCACACCCGCCAGCACACCAGGCCCCGGCACCGACTCCACAGCCTGCGCCAGCATCGGCTCCACCGGCGGTCGCAACACCACCCCGGCCCCTCCCCTCACGGTCGCAGCCCCCACCATCAGCCTGCCCCCAGCAGGCGGCCCCGGCCCGCCGCACGCCGCCGGACGGACCAGCACAGCGGGGTGCCCTTGTTGTGACTGAGCGTCGTAGTTGGCCAGATCGGCCAACCACGACGCTCACCTTTCAAGGACGTCCCAGCCGGAGGTTTTAGAGCGGAAGGAGGCCGGTGACCGGAGCGAGTAGGCCGAGAGCGGGGTCGGCGGCTTTGGCGGCCTGGCCCACCTGACTAATCTGACCAAGCTGATTCAGCCTGCCGAGGATGCTGGCGCCAGTGGCGATCGGCTGATCGTCCGCGTTGGCAGGGACCGCAGTCAAGGCGAGGGCACCGAGGGCAAGTGCCGCGGCAGTGGTCAGGGTGCGCGTGTGCATCATGCCTTGATCAACGAGTGCAGCCCGCACATGGATACCTTTGAGCAGCCGCCACTCGGGTGGGCCAGCCGCTCTGGCCAACTGAAACGCTCAGCGGCCAACTGCGGCGCTCAGTCACACTTGTTGTGACTGAGCGTCGTAGTTGGCCACCCTGAGCATCACAGCTGGCCACACCCCCTGACCTGCGCAGATACCCGCTTCAGGGCGGTCGGGGCACGTGCAGCCTGGCATACCGTCGTGCGGCCACAGAGAAGAGATAGCCCTCTGGCCTGCATGAATGCCTCACGCTCAGGCTGGCCAACTATCGCGCTCACCGGACAACTACGACGCTCAGTCACGGAGACTGCCCCGCGCGCGGCGGGTCGCTAGGCCATAAAATCGAACACGTGATGCAATTGGGTGTCCCCCTCCCCAGGAGCGCACCATGACCTCCCTCGCCCCCACCACCAGACCGCAGCCTGTCACCTGGGCGCCGAGCCAGACCGGGCCCTGCACGAAATGCCATCAGCCCTGCTGCCGCTACGGGGTCGGCGGGAACCCCCTCTGCCCCGCCTGCCGGGCCGCGCGTGAACAGCCCCCACGCCCCTGACCGTGCCCGATCCCGAACCACCGCCCGTACCGATCACGCTGCTCCTCCCCGACGGCCAGGAAATCGAGCGCGTACGACTCTACGAGCGCCAGCAGCTCGACACCGGCCTGTGGATGTACCGCATCGGCGTACCCCTGTGGCAGACCTCCGAAAATGGGCGGAATGGCATCTGATGCAACACTCCGCTCTGCTGCGCAATCAGCGTCGCAGCCGGTCCGACGGCCGGAGGTGTTCCCTTCCAGGCGCTCACTCCTGGGGGTGACCTGCAACGGGAACGCCGGATCTCACATTGTTGCGTCAACTACAACAGGCTCGTGGCTGATGAGGCGCCCGGTTCGGCGCGGCTAGTACTGGCACGCAACGTGGTCCATCTGGACGCTGCGCCTGCGGTGTTCCAGGCGATGAAGGAGGGATGGGCCCGGCAGCAGCTGTCCCGGTTCCTCAAGCCCCAGACGATCGCTCCGCGCCTGCGGTTGATCGAGCGTCTGTGGGAGTTCACCGGCTTGTATCCATGGCAGTGGAGTCCGGCGGACGGAGAGGCGTTCATTGCCGCTCTGCGCGGCGGGCCGGGGCCGGTGCGGATGTCGACCGCCCGCTCGTACGAGGTGATGGTCACGCTGTTCACCGAGTACCTGCTCGATGCGCGCTACGGCTGGGCCGAAGTCTGTCTCGACCGGTTCGGCGAGGTCCCGCAGGAGGTCTTCCACGAGGGCAACTCAGTGCTGCACACCGTGGAGTACGAGGGGGACCCACGGCGGCGGCCGCTGACCTACGACGAGGTCCAGGCTCTGTTCGACGCAGCCGACGCCCGGCCGTCGCGGATCCGGGGACAGGGCCGCAAGGGCGGGCTGACGGCGATGCGGGATGCTGCGGTCCTCAAGACGATCTACGCGTTCGGCACGCGCAGGACGGAGTCCTCGCGCGTGGACCTGGTGGATCTGCGGCGGAACCGCAAGGCGCCGCAGTACGGAAGCTTCGGCAGCATGATGGTGCGGTTCGGGAAGTCGACCCGGGGCGCCCCGCCGAAACGGCGAACAGTGCTGACCGTGCCTGAGATGGACTGGGTGGTCGGTGTCCTGGAGGACTACGTCGGCTCGGTCCGGCCTCATCTGTCGCCGGGGAGGCATCCGGCGCTGTGGGTGACCGAGCGGGTAGGGCGGTTGGCTCCGCGGTCGATCAACGAGGCGTTCGTCGCGGCGCGGGAGGACGCCGACCTGGATCGGGAGCTGGACCTGCACTGCCTTCGGCACTCGTACATCACGCACCTGACGGAGTTCGGGTATCCGGCACGGTTCGTTCAGGAGCAGGTGGGGCATTCGCACGCGGCCACGACGGCGATCTACATGGGGGTGTCGAACGAATACCGCAACACGCTGCTGGAGGCGTCGTTGCGTGGCCGGCTGGGCGACGACTGGGACGAGGTTTGATGATCAAGAAGATGGGCTACCAGTGGCGGCTGATGGCGGAGCGGGAGATGTACCAGACCTCCGACCTGGTGCCGTTGCTGGCCGAGCGGGGCATCACCTTGTCGCGGGAGCAGGTCTACCGGCTGGTGACCCAGCCGCCGCAGCGCCTCAGCATGGATACCTTGGTCGCGCTGTGCGACATCCTGTCCTGCACCCCGAACGATCTGATCAAGCCGGAGGTCGTCAACACGCAACTACGCAAGACAGCTGAAGAGACTGCCGGTCCCGTGCCGCTGACCGCGCGGCGGACGGTGGTCCGCAGGCCCGGCCAGAGCCCGTCATGAGGCGACGACCCCGGGTAGAGGCAGAAGCGGCCGCGGACTTGGAGCGGACTCGCCGGAGCGTGATCGCGTACCTGAGGCGAGGTGTCGGCGACGGGCTGACGGAAGGGGAGGCCGAGCGGCTGCTGACCGAGGCCAAGGGCTGGGGCCCACAGGCCGTACGCAGTCTCGCCCAGCACTTCGCCGAGTTCCCCGAGTCGTTGACCTCACCTTCCCGACATGCCCTCGTTCCCCTGGTCCGGCTTCTGCATCTTCTGCATGCTGCGGGTCACCAGGACGCGGTGGCCAAGCTGGCGTGCGTGTCGTGCGGGCGGACCGGTCCGCTGCCTCTGACCAGTTCACCATCCGGGCGATGCTGCGGCTGGTGCTTGGCCAAGGCCGCCTTCCGTACCTGCGGCCGGTGCGGACAGGTGGACCACATCGTCACCAGCCGAGGCGGAGTGGCGGTATGTCGGCGTTGCTACCGCCAGGACGGAGTCGAGGAATGCGCCGGACGCGGGCGCCTGCGCTATCCGGGCCGCCGACTCCCGGACGGCGGGGCCCTGTGCACGAACTGCACGCCGCGGAAGCCGGAAGCGTGCTCGGGGTGCGGCAAGGTCGAGAAGGTCAGTGCCCGTACTCCGGCCGGACCGGTGTGTTCCGCCTGCTACCGCAGCCCGCCCCGCCTCTGCGGAAAGTGCGGACAGCTCCAGCCAATCCAGGTCCGGGCGGCAGGAGACCAGCCGGACATCTGCATTCGCTGCTACCGCGGCCCGAAAGGCGAATGCACGGTATGCGGCCGACTCCGGCACGGCGGCCACGTCGGCGCACGGGACGGTGATTTCCACTGCCGTACCTGCTGGCCCCTGCCCCGCCGCACCTGCTCCATCTGCCACCGGGAATCCCGCGCCCAAGCAATCTGGCCGCTCGGGCCGGTCTGCGAAACCTGCTACAAGAAACGGCGGACCAACCCGGCACCCTGCTCCTCGTGCGGCAACACCCGCATCATGATCGGTGTCGGCACCGAGAGCGCCGGTCTGTGCGCCGCATGCTGCGGCCGGGACGATCCCGCCGCACGCTGCACGGTGTGCCGAAACCCCGGCGACCTCACCGAAGACGGAAAGTGCCCGCGCTGCCGCCTCACTGACAAAGTCCGCGATCTCCTCACTCCAGCCGGCGCCCCAATGCCCGACGAGCTCACCCCTCTCGCCACCGTTCTCTCCGAGGCCGCCAACCCCTACCCAGTACTGGCGTGGCTCCGCCGCAGCCGCGCCGCCAAGACCCTGGCGAACCTGGCGGAACAACCGGAGCCGCTCACCCACCAGCTTCTCGACAAGCTCCCACAGAACGCCTCCACCCACCACGTCCGCGGCCTACTGGTCACCGCCGGCATCCTCCCCGCCGCGACGAACATCTCGCCCGCCTCCAGCTGTGGATCAACCACAACCTGCCGGGCATGCCCTCCTACCAGGCCACCCTCATCCGCCCCTTCGCCGAGTGGCACGTCCTGCGCGACGCCCGCCACCGCTCCGCCCGCGGCCGCTACACCCTCGCCGCGTCGAAGACAGACATCCGCGAGATCCGCACCGCGATCCACTTCCTGACCTGGCTCGACCAGCAGCAGCTCACCGCCACAACCACACGCCAAGCCGACCTCGACCTGTGGATCACGCGCCACCCCGCCAAGCGTCGGCCACTCGCCTCCTTCATCCGCTGGCTGCGCGCACGCCGCATCAATGTCGGCCTCGACCTCCAGCCGGAGCAGCGGGCCTTCGCGGCCACCTTTCTCACCGAGGACGACTACACCGGGCACCTGCACCGCTGCCTGGCCGACGAGACCCTGCCCCGGGACGTACGCATCCTCGGCGCTCTCACCCTCCTGTACGCCCTGCCGGTCAGCCGGATCACCGAGCTAACCACCGACCGCTACCACCGCGACGACACCGGCGCCTACTTCACCCTCGGCCGCCACCCCGTCCTGCTCCCACCCCGTCTCGCACAACTCATCGAAGCCCAAATCCACCAGCCAGCCAGCGGGTACTTCCGCGCCCTCATCAACGACGGCACCCACTACCTGCTCCCTGGGCAGGCACCCACCCGCTCCCGCAACTCCCTCGGCGCCACCGCCCTCCTGCGCCGCCACGGCATCCCTGTCCTCGCCGGACGCAATACCGCGATACTCGAAGCCGTCACCCAACTGCCGCCGATCATCGTTGCCGACCTATTCGGCCTTCACCCCCAAACCGCAACCATCTGGGCACGCCACGCCAACGACAGCTGGACCCACTACCTCGCAGCCCGTCAATAGGAGCAGGGTCGCCAACCAGCTCTCTTTGTGTCCTCCAATGGCGCACCCCCCGCCCGTTTCTCGAAACACCTCCGGCCCCGGAAAGAGTGGTTCGTTTGCGATTGTGGAACTGGTGAGACGCCCTCCGTCGTCACGATCAGGCCCCATCCGGCGCCACCGCTTGTGTCGCCCCCCGCTTCTGCCTTTGCCTGAGATCGAGCGTCGGGCGCAATAGCGAAATGATCAAAAATAGGCCAGAGACGCCGACTGCTGAAACCAGTTGCCAGGCATAATTCCCGTCAATCCCCCAGAAGAGGGCAGGCACGGTAGCGGCGCATGTTGCTACTACCATAGCCACAGCCTTCCATATCTTCCACTTTTCTTCCTTCACCGAGGAGCAAAACGCCACGATACTCACCACAGCAGATACAGCTACAAGGAGGATCCAGATCCAATCGGGAAGGCCCGGATGAGCCAAGATCGCCCCCACCAAAATTGCAGCAGAAACCGCATAGCGCAACTTCCAGCGATTCTTGCCCCACTGCCTACGTTCTCCATCCATCACCGCTGGCGCTATCGACTGCATGGCATGCCTTGCCGGGATTCCTATCTGAACCAACACGTAGGAAGCAAAAAGCACACTCAAGGTGTAGCGATGGAGCGCATCAAGCGTTACGGGTACAGACTTGCAGGAGGTTCCGTCTGCCGGACAGAAACTTGCAGCCGCTGCCGTGAAAACGACGGAGACAGCGAAAGCAAGGAGCGATATGGAGAGGATCGAAACCGCCTCTCGTATCCTGTCATGCTTAAAAGTTGCCCGACGCGCAAGGTTCTGAGTCTCGCTGATCAGATCACCTTCCCGTTTCTTTACCCGATCCTCCGATGCCCACTCATCCTCCCATTCCTTCCGCGTGGCTTCGGCTATCCTCAGAAACCAAAGCTGCGAGATCCGCCTCTCACCGGACGGCGACCTAACAACGGAGTTTTTTCGGACTCCACCCCCGTACTCGGTCGAGGGTCCTGCGCTGGATCCCCTGTAAGCCCCGGCACGCCGATGGGCGCCGTGAGGCCAGCGAGCAGCAGCATGACGGCAATGAACACGCCGAGGAGAAAAACAGTTATCGAAATCAGAGCCATCGGGGGATCGAACGGGGTGATGTCAAAGTCGTGGCCCAAATACTTCGCCGCAGCAAGGGATGCCAGTGCAAGTGTCGCGGCCGTCAAGAACGCCACGCTTGTCAGGAGTCGGCCTATCTTGTCATCCATATGCTTTATGGCATCTAGGACTTCGTCGAAGCTCGCCTGCAATAGCTCTAGCTTTGGGGGAGGTTGACTTTCTGGGGGCACCACACCAACCTGCGAGGGAGGTGGAACTCCTGGAGGAATTCCTTCCGCCGAAGAAGTTGATTCCCTTTCAACATCCCTCCACCACACAGCAAGGAGGCGCGCAATTAGGGAGACCAGGAAACCGCCGCCTACCACCAATCTCCAGCGCAGCTGTGGCACCGCTAAAGAATTAGTCTTCTTGTAGGCAGGGGTCTCTCTGCTCATGACTCAAGCGTGCGCCGAGCTGGGGTGGAATGCATCTTGGGTCCGCTCTCACGATGCTCTAACGCGCTTGCCCAAATGCCCTGCGGTCGACGGAGGCGAGTGAGGCGTCGTCGCCGGCCTCTGTCCGCTGATGTCGTGCCCGGAGCCATTATGGTAGGCCGACGTCAAACGGCCATTTACCTCGGCCCGGACGGCTTCGACCCTCGGGCCCGGCCAAGCGGCCTGAGCGCAAGCGGCCCCGGCTAAGGGCCGTAAATGATCTTCGGGTCGCCTCAGGCATGGTTGGCCGCCGTGCGGCCCGCTTGCCTATCCGGCGAGGGCGAGGTTGTGCATCCGGGCGATGCCGAGCATGGCTTGGTGAACGCCGTCGCCCTTGAGGCGGCAGTCGCGGAGGATCTTCCAGGTCTTCATCCGGGCGAAGACGTGCTCGACCCGGGCTCGGACCTTCTTGGCACGCCCAGGAACTTCCCCAGCGACGCCCCGAAGGTGCTGGGCCTGAGCGACCGCATCGCCTGATCGACAACTCAGAGGGCGCTCAGGTGATGCCCGTTTTGGTGGAGCAAGCCCGCTGGTGGAGGTCCGTCAGCTATTGCTTCCTGGCGAAGTTGCCGGTGTCAGCCTCGGTGAGGATGCCGAGTTTGACCAGGCGTTTCAGCTTGGCGCGGGTGCCTTCGACGTTCTTCGGCAGCAGTTCGTGGCCGAGGGCTTCGCAGACGTCCTTGGCTGGTAGCGGCCCGGTCGCGTGGTTGAAGGCGTCGAGGATACGGGGGTAGTCCGGGTGTTCGGGCAGGACCGGCGCGGCGGCCGGAAGCCGGCCCAGGCCCGGCACAGGTCCGGCCGGCTGCCGTCGCCGCGCCGCTGGATCGGTCCGACGGTTCCGCAGCCCCCGCACGGGCGCTGCGGCGTCTGGTAGCAGCCACGGCAGACCGGCCCTTGCGTTGTCCGCATGTGCACTTCCCCGCTCTCCCCGCACCTGGTGCAGAGCTCGGCCGGGCGGGGCCAGCAGCTGTGGCACAGGGACCCCTCGGCGGTCCTCATGGCCGGCGGCCGCCGCTGGCCGCACCGGCCGCAGTCGCGTTGCCGCCGCGGATCGCGGCTGTAGCAGAGACCGCACACCGGTCCGTCCTCCCACACCGCGGCGACGTGTGCCTCCCGGCCGCACCGTGCACACGTCCGCAGCGGCCGCGTGCATGGTGTGCAGGCCCGGCCCTCGGGTGTGGGCTCCTCCACCTTGCGGTCCGTCCGCCCGCAGCGGGCGCAGGCCAGTTCCCCGACGAGGCGGCCGTGACCGGCCTGCCGAAGGACGCGGAGCAGCCGAGGCAGAGCCAGCGGGCATTGCGAGGTCGGGGCGGCGAGTCCGGCCGGGGTGAAGTTGCGGTCAGAGGGGCAGCGCAGGCCGATAGCATCCAACCGATGGCGGGGTGCCGCAGCCTGAGCGAGGCGCGGCAGAAGTTGGGGAGTGGGCGCATGGGCAATGTCTGGACGAGGCTGACTCAGGAAGCCGGCGAACTGGGTGGCCCTGACGCTCTGAGGCAGCACTACCGGACGCAGGGGCACAAGGAGGCGGTCACGTACGCGGCCCTCGCCGCTGCGGCGACGGGGGTGGCGTACGGGGTGAACCGGTACCGCAAGTACGCCCAGGACAAGAAGATGGATCGCCGGATCGCCGAATCGGAAGCCTCAGGAGCCCCGGCCGAGGTCGACCGGGGGCACTCGACCGTGTAGAAGGTGAGCCTCCGAGAAGGCCTGTGGAGCGACGGGCCCGTCCCTGCGCGTCGCTAGGGCGGGTGGAGGTCAGGTCGTCCGTAGCGCGAGGGTCTCGTCGTGAGCGGCGGCCACTGGGACGACGCAGGGCGGAGCCGGGGTGCAGTGTTCTAGCCCGGCCTCGAGGCGGTCCGGTCCCGTCGATTTCGCGGTTGCGGGGGCTGGTTGCCGATGGCCCGACGGGAGCCGAGGGAGCCGGGTTGCGGCGCGCTGGAAGGCCCGGGTGGTCGAGCAGCGCCGCTCGTCTCGCCCGCACCTGCGCCCCTGGCTGCATCGAACGCTCTTGGTGGCTCCGGCGGTGGGACTGTTCCGCCCGTACCCCGAAACAAGGAGGGCCCCCTCCGGCCGCCGGCCGGAGGGGCTTCGAGTGGGCGCAGGCTACTGGCGCCAGCGGTTCTGACCTGGTCCCTTGCAGGTGTACGTCTTCCCGTTCGCCGTGCCGACCGCTCCGGCCGGCGAGCAGAACGCCCCCGGATGCACGGTCTTCGCACCGCCCCCCGTCGACCCGCCCTGGCTCGACGAGTCGTCATCGCCTCCCGAGGGCTCGGGACGCTTGTAGTCGGGATCGTTCGCCGGAATCTGGTAGGTGGTGCCCTTCGCAGCGGGGCACGTCTTCACCAGGGATGCGTCGCTCCACCGGCCCAGGTCCAGACGGACCGTCGTGGTCGAGGTGACCTTGCCGCCCTTGCCCGGGTCCTGGAAGCAGACGTGCCACTCCTCGCCGTCCTTCGCGGCCTGCTCAGCGGTGGGCGTGTCAGTGTCCAGGTAGACGTCCTCGAGCTTCACCCGCTCGAGCGGCACACCTGCCGCCTTGAGGTCCGCCACCGCCTTGTTGTAGGTGGCGCCCACCACGTTCGGCATCACGGGCCAGGGCAGGGCGCCGCCGTCCTCCTTCGGACACGGCTCGCCCTCCTTCACCACGGAGAAGTCGACGCCCTTCTTTCCTTCGGCCAGGTCGGAGATCTTCTGGAAGCACACGGTCCAGTTCCCTGCCAGGACGACCTCACGGGACTCGTTCGAAGCATCACGGTTGCCGACCGTGTACCCGGCCGCCTCGGCGCCCTTGCGTGCCTCGCTCAGCGCCTTGCCCGCGTAGTCCCCCAGCTGTGGCGCAGCCGCAGGTGCGGGAGTCGCCGGTGCTTTCGACGTGGCAGCCGCCGTTGGTGCCGCCGCCGGCTTCGCATCGTCCTTCTTCTTCACCGGGTGCGCGATGCCGGCCACGATCAGGCAGAGCAGCAGGGTGCCGACCGTTGCGGCGATCCGCTGCCACACCTTCCACGGATGCCGCAGCCCGCCCGTGCTGATCCAGATCAGAGCGATGGAGGCGAACATGAGGAGGATGCCGAGTCCCTCGACGATCGCCATGGTGACGGCCGCCATGCCAATGAACGCGAGACGGGCTTTCGAGGTCTGCCACCAGGGGCGTATCGGGGCAGGTGGAGGCGCGTAAGGGTAGGGCGGCTGGCCGTAGGCCACTGCAGACTCCTCAGTAACAGAAAGTATCGATGTAACTGCCGGATCGTAGCGAGAAAGACGAACCGCTTCCGCGCCGACCGACATACGAACCCTCCGCCCAGGACGGGCGTGGACCCGCCAGGACGTCGAGACCGGCGAGCAAGCGCCGTGATTCAACCCTGACGCCCCTTGCAAACAGACAGGTCAGGACTCAACGGTGCTCGGTCACCCGGGTCTGCCCGGCCGCGTCTGCCTGCTCTCCGCTTCGGGGATGGCCCGATGCGCCGCTGCTGAACTTCTGCGGCGAACGGCGAACAGCGAGGCCGACTGAGCCCGCCGGGGCTGCGGCCTCCCTTGTGAGCAGAGAGTCCAGGCGCGGCGTGGCCGCTGAGCCGGAATCCGCACAGCTGGCATTCGGCGAACATCGCCGCGGCCGCCCCGGTGCGGGGTGGCCGCGGCGCCGTGCAGGTGGCTCGGCCGGGCGGTTCAGCTGTGGTGGTTAAGGGCAGGCCTCGCCGAACTTGACCACGCCTACGGAGATCTTTTCGGTGACGGGGACGGCCTTGTTCTTCGGGTCCTGCTCGCAGATCTTCCAGTTGGTCAGGAGCAGTACCGTGCGGCCCTGGCCGCTGACGTCGTGGAACGAGGTGGCCTTGTAACCGTCAGCGAAGCCTGCCGTCTTGAGGGCTTCCACGAGCAGGTCACCGGACTTACCGGTCATGTCAGGGACTTGCGCCGTCTGCGGCGCTGTTTCCTGCGTCGGCGAGGGCGACGGCTCGGGGGCCTTGACCGCCACGGGCGGAGGTGCGGTGACCGTGACGGTTGCGGTAACAGTGACAGTGACGGTGGGAGCGGGCTTGGCCTCGGCCGACTTGGCCTCGGAGGGTGACACAACAGCAGCGACCACCGCGGCTATCAGGAAGAAGGCAACCATGCCTCCGCACCCGAGGACGGTCTTCTGCTTGGCGTTGAGCTGCCCATCGACCTTGCCGGGGCCGGCCTCCGGCCGCGGAGCAAAGGGAGGGTGGGCTCCCGGTGCTGTGGGGGCGGGAGCAGCGTCGAGCTGCTGCGGGTAGCCGGGCTCAGGGGTGGGCACAGTCATGGATTGCTCCAGTGGCAAGCGAGAGGTGGCCCCAACTTGGTGCGGTGAAGTGGGGTTCTCACACTGACGCCGGGAGCTGGCGGCGCTCAACATACACGTTGAAAGCCGAACAACACCAGAGCCCACGATCAAGGCCCTGCAGCAGCGTAAAGGGCCGCTGACCTGCGTTCGCGTGCCTTCGCCTCCCCGGACGACTGCCTCTGCCGACCCGTAGGACGATGCCGGACCCATCCTGCCCGCCCGGCGCGTCGGCGCCTGCCACGCCGGGTCTTCGGGGAGAGACTGCTTGGCGTCCGGGACGAGCAGATGCAGCGCCCCGGCGCATCCGCAAGGCGATTGTGCCGACCGGTACTTGTGGGCCTCGTTGCTGGACTCCGCCACGCATGGAGCCGGGGAGCAGTGGACGACACCTCGACACTTCACCGGACGCCCAGCGGCGAGGGCCATGCTGTCGAACAGTGACCCGACGCAGTGCGCCCCCGCCCCGATGGAGTCAGTCCCAGCAGCAGAAATAGCGCAGGTTCGGAATACCGCATCTCCACCAGTGGGGCGGCGGCGCCGAGCCGGCCGAGTACAGCACATGGGTGACCTCCGCGCAGCTGCGCCCGATCCCCGGCGTAGACCTGGACGCCGTACCCAGCCACCGCACCGCCATCACGGCCCCTGCCGTCCGGTGGGCCTGGCTCCTGGATGGCCCTACCCGAGGACGGGCCGCAACCATCCATGCCGAGGGCTGCAAGCTCGCCACCGGTCATGCGCACCCGCTGAACACCACCGCGGCGCTCGAGGCACTGGCACGACCCGGCACGGCGGCATGCCCCGGATGCGACGCCGCCGAGACCCTCCTCCCGATCCTCCACCACGGCCAGAACGGGGACGAACGGGAGGAGATCGGCTAGGACTTGTCCGGCCGATCATGTTCGGAGCCAGATGCTGAGGGCTGCGGCGGTTGCGGTGCCAAGGTAGACGTAGCGGCGTTTGATGCCCCTATGGATG
>NZ_JBVIGX010000042.1:26537-54382 GCF_055570595.1 Streptomyces sp. NPDC031132 | reverse complement strand
TTTCCCTCGCGGGGGACGTCCCCCCCCCCCCCCCCCCCCCACACCCCAACCCCCCCCCCCCCCCCCCCCCCCCCCCCCCCCCGCTGCGTGCTTAGGGGGGTGCGTCAGTGCACGCCGCCCATGAGGGGCTGGACCTTCTTGCGGTACATGTAGATCGCGATGCCGGCGAGGACGGCGAGCACGCCCTGGGTGGCGAACCAGCCCTGGGTGTCCGTCGGGGCGCCGAGCAGCTGGAGCAGCGCGATGGTCGAGTCACCGGCGGTGACCGCGAGGAAGAAGACACCCATCATCTGGGAGGCGTACTTCTGCGGCGCCAGCTTGGTGGTCAGCGACAGGCCGACGGGGGAGAGGGTGAGCTCACCGACGGTCTGGATGAAGTACACGCCGACCAGCCACATCGGGCTGACCTTCGCGTCGCCGCCGGCCAGGCCCTGGGCGACCATCATGACGCCGAAGGAGGCACCGATCATGACCAGCGCGAAGGAGAACTTCGCGAGGGTGGTCGGCTCCTTGGAGCGGCGGGCGAGGGCCACCCACAGCCAGGCGAAGATCGGCGCGAGCGCCATCACGAACAGCGGGTTCAGCGACTGGAACCAGCTCTCCGGGAACGAGAAGCCGAACAGCGTGCTGTCCGTGCTGTCCTTCGCGAACAGGGCCAGCGTGGAGCCGGTCTGGTCGTAGATCGCCCAGAAGATCGCGGCCGCGGCGAAGAACCAGACGTACGCCGACATGCGCGACCGCTCGACCACCGAGAGGTCCTTGTCGCGCTTGATCCGCAGGATCGCCCACGCCGGGAGGACGAGACCGGCGATGGTCAGCGGCCACAGGGCGTAGTTGATCGTGAAGATGCCGGCCAGGCCGATGATCGCGTAGGCAGCGGCGGCGACGCCCAGCCAGATCAGGCCCTTCTTGACGACCGAGGACTTCTCCTCGGCGCTCAGCGGGCTCGGAACCTGGTTCGAGACCGGGTTCAGGTGGCGGAAGCCGATGAAGTAGAACAGCAGACCCAGGGCCATGCCGACACCGGCCATGGCGAAGCCGATGTGCCAGTTGACCTCCTGGCCGACCCAGCCGATGGTCAGCGGGGCGACGAAGGCACCGAGGTTGATGCCCATGTAGAAGATCGTGAAGCCGCCGTCACGGCGCGGGTCGTTCTCGTCCCGGTACAGCTGGCCGACCATCGTGGAGATGTTGGCCTTCAGCACGCCGGAACCGGCGGCGATGAGCGCCAGGCCGATGAAGAACGAGACGGTCGCCGGCACCGCCAGCAGGAAGTGGCCCGTCATGATGACGACACCCGCGACGGCGACGGCCTTGCGGGCACCCCAGACGCGGTCGCCCAGCCAGCCGCCCGGGAGGGCGAGCAGGTAGACCATCGCGTTGTAGACGGAGTAGATCGCGACCGCGGTCGCGTCGTTCATCCCGAGACCACCGTCGGCCACGTTCGTGGCCAGGTAGAGCACGAGCAGCGCGCGCATGCCGTAGAAGCTGTAGCGCTCCCACATCTCGGTCATGAAGAGGAAGGCCAGGCCGGTGGGGTGGCCGAGGAAGGTCTTCTCGCCGGTAGCGGCCGAGTCCCTCGTCAGGCTGGAAGCCATCGTCGATCCTTGCTTGGTCGGGACGCTTCGCTTCGTGAGCGGAACAGCGCCCGGTGGGGGGCGGCCGGCACCGGCGACGGGTTCCCACCCCACGCCCAGGGGTCTGCCCCCGTCCCGACAGGAGGGGGGCAGCGGGATGTCCGTAACCGGGATCCACGCCCCGGGCGCATCCTTCGCGCGCGGGGCCCGGCCCACAGGTCATTCACTGTCACCGAAGTCGAAGAGGCGGGTCGTCAAGACCCCCTGATCGATCCGGACAGAATCGAGACCTTCGGCTCGCTTTTCGGCACAAAGGTCTCAGAGGTAGTGCATCAGGCGTCTCGCCACCATACGACACGACACTGCGGCATATGAAAGGACTTGAGAGATGGATCACAGGCGGGCCGGGAACCGTTTGGCCACATTCGAAGGCCACCCTCAGACATAAGACCAGATCGGCAGGGGTGTGCAGGTGCGCCCCTCCGCATCGTCCCCGCGGACTACCATCACCCACATGACGCGTGTACTGCTCGCCGAGGACGACGCATCCATCTCGGAACCCCTGGCCCGCGCCCTGCGCCGGGAAGGGTACGAGGTCGAGGTCCGGGAGGACGGCCCCACCGCCCTGGACGCGGGACTGCAGGGCGGCGTCGACCTCGTCGTCCTGGACCTGGGCCTGCCCGGCATGGACGGCCTCGAGGTCGCCCGCCGGCTGCGCGCCGAGGGCCACGGCTTCCCCATCCTGGTCCTCACCGCCCGGGCGGACGAGGTCGACACGGTCGTCGGCCTGGACGCCGGCGCCGACGACTACGTGACCAAGCCCTTCCGCCTCGCCGAGCTGCTGGCCCGGGTCCGGGCCCTGCTGCGGCGCGGCGCCAACGACGCCACCCAGGCCCCCGCCACCCACGGCGTGCGGATCGACGTCGAATCGCACCGCGCCTGGATGGGGGAGGAGGAGCTCCAGCTCACGGCCAAGGAGTTCGACCTGCTGCGGGTCCTGGTCCGCGACGCCGGCCGGGTCGTCACCCGCGACCAGCTGATGCGCGAGGTGTGGGACACCACCTGGTGGTCCTCCACCAAGACCCTCGACATGCACATCTCCTGGCTCCGCAAGAAGCTCGGAGACGACGCCGCCAACCCGCGCTACATCGCCACTGTCCGAGGCGTCGGCTTCCGCTTCGAGAAGAGCTAGCGGCACCGGAACATGCGCCGCCGCCTGATCAACTCCACGCTCGCCGTGGTGCTCGTCGTCATCGCCGTCTTCGGGGTCTCCCTCGTCATCGTGGAGACCCGGACGATCACCAGCAGTGCCCAGGACCGCATCGAGTCCGAGGCGCTGCGCCTGGTCGGCATCGTCGAGGCGAGCGTCCTGGAGCACAAGCCCATCGACGCCCAGGCCCTCGCCGAGCAGCTGGACATGGGCCGCTCCGCCCGCATCACCGTCCCCGGGCAGCCGCCCGTGGAGGTCGGCGACCGGATCCCCGACAGCGTCATCCGCGGCACCGCCAAGGGCGAGCAGGGCGAGATCGTCGTCGTCGAGGAGTCCCGCTCCACGGTGACCCGCGAGGTCGGGCGGACCCTGGCCGTGGTCGGCGCGGTGGCGCTGCTCGCCGTCGTGGCTGCCGTCCTGCTCGCCGTACGGCAGGCCAACCGGCTGGCCTCCCCGCTCACCGACCTCGCCGAGACGGCCGAGCGGCTGGGCTCCGGCGACCCGCGGCCCCGGCACAAGCGGTACGGGGTCCCCGAGCTGGACCGGGTCGCGGACGTGCTGGACTCCAGCGCCGAGCGGATCGGGAGGATGCTGACCGCCGAGCGGCGGCTGGCCGCGGACGCCTCGCACCAACTGCGCACCCCCCTCACGGCCCTGTCGATGCGGCTCGAGGAGATCACGGTCACCGAGGACCTGGAGACCGTACGGGAGGAGGCGAGCATCGCCCTCACCCAGGTGGAGCGGCTCACGGACGTGGTCGAACGGCTGCTGACGAACTCGCGGGACCCGCGGACGGGCTCGGCGGTCCCCTTCGACCTGGACGAGGTCGTCAAGCAGCAGGTCGAGGAGTGGCGGCCGGCCTACCGCAGCGCGGGCCGGGCCATCGTGCGCTCCGGCAAGACGGGCATGCGGGCCGTCGGCACCCCGGGCGCGGTGTCGCAGGTGCTGGCCACGCTCGTGGAGAACGCGCTGATGCACGGGGGCGGCACGGTCGCGCTGCGTACCCGGGTGATCGGGAACCAGGCGGTGCTGGAGGTCACGGACGAGGGGCCGGGGGTCCCGGCGGACCTCGGCAACCGGATCTTCGAGCGGGCCATCAGCGGCCGCAATTCCACCGGGATCGGCCTGGCGGTGGCCCGGGACCTCGCGGAGGCCGACGGGGGGCGCCTGGAGCTGCTGCAGACGCATCCGCCGGTGTTCGCGCTGTTCCTCAGTCGGACGGCGCCGGAGCGGCCGGAGCCGGAGCAGACGGTCCGCTAGCGGGTCGTCGTCACAGCCCCGTCGGGCCGGGTGTCCCGGCGGTGGTCACTTGCCCGCGGGCTCGGGGGCGAGGGCGGTGCTCTGGCCGGTGCGCTGCTCGACGACCAGCGAGGCGGCCGCGGGGACGGGGAGGGCCTTGAAGACCCACGTCCGGTACGACCAGAAGCGGAAGACGGTGGCGACGCCGATGCCGATGAACTTGAGCACGTTGCTCGCGAGCGGGCCGTCCCAGCCGAGGCCGTAGGTGGCCGTGAAGAGCACGCCGTTCTCGATGACCAGGCCGATCACGCTGAAGACGGCGAACAGCGTCAGCTCGCGGGTGCGGCCGGACTGGACGCGGTCCCGGTAGGCGAAGTAGCGGAAGCCGAGGTAGTTCGTGGCGATGGCCACGACGGTGGCTATGACGCTCGCGCGGACGACCTGGAGGTCGGTCGTGTGGCGGATCAGGTTGAAGACACCGAGGTTGACCAGCACGCCGAGTCCGCCAACGGCCCCGAACTTCGCGACCTCCCGGGCGAGACCGCGTGCGCGTTCGAGGGTGGATCCGTTTTGCGACGTACTCATGTGACGGTTCACTCCTGTCGTCTCCGCCCCTGCACCGAGGCGTCACTCGTCCCTGCCATGCTAAGTGTCGCCGGGTTGGTCCGTCTGCGCCTTCGCGCGCCGTGCGATACAGCGCACACGGACGCGCAGGCTGCTCGCGTCGCAGGGTTCGCGCCAGGGCCGTGTCCGGATGGCGGAATGCCGGCGGATACCCTGGAGAGGTGACGTTCCCGGTAGTCGGCATGGTCGGCGGCGGACAGCTCGCCCGCATGACCCACGAGGCGGGCATCCCCCTCGGCATCAGATTCAAGCTCCTCAGTGACACCCCGCAGGACTCGGCGGCCCAGGTCGTGAGCGATGTCGTCATCGGCGACTATCGCGACCTGGAGACGTTGCGCGCCTTCGCGCGCGGCTGCGATGTGATCACTTTCGACCACGAGCACGTGCCCATCGCACACCTGCGGGCCCTGGAAGCGGACGGCATCCCCGTCCGCCCGGGGCCCGACGCGTTGATGCACGCCGCGGACAAGGGGGTGATGCGCGCCAAGCTCGACGAGATCGGCGCCCCGAGCCCCCGCCACCGGATCGTGAGCGATCCGGCGGACGCGGCGGCCTTCGCCGACGAGGTGGGCGGCTTCCCGGTCATCCTCAAGACCGTGCGCGGCGGCTACGACGGCAAGGGCGTCTGGTTCGTCCGGACCCCCAAGGACGCGGAGGCCCCCTTCAAGGCGGGCGTCCCGGTCCTGGCGGAGGAGAAGGTCGATTTCGTCCGCGAGCTCGCGGCCAACATCGTCCGCTCCCCGCACGGCCAGGCCGTGGCCTACCCCGTCGTCGAGTCGATCCAGGTGGACGGCGTGTGCGACACGGTGATCGCCCCCGCCCCGAACCTCTCCGAGGCCCTCGCGGGCGAGGCCCAGGCCCTCGCCCTGCGCATCGCCAAGGAGCTCGGCGTCACCGGCCACCTGGCCGTGGAGCTGTTCGAGACCGCCGACGGCCGGATCCTCGTCAACGAACTGGCGATGCGCCCGCACAACAGCGGCCACTGGACGCAGGACGGTGCGGTCACCTCCCAGTTCGCCAACCACGTCCGCGCGGTCCTGGACCTCCCCCTGGGCGACCCCCGCCCCCGGGCCCGCTGGACGGTCATGGCGAACGTGCTCGGCGGTGACTACCCCGACATGTACGCGGCGTACCTGCACTGCATGGCCCACGACCCGCAGCTCAAGATCCACATGTACGGCAAGGACGTGAAACACGGCCGCAAGGTCGGCCACGTCAACACCTACGGCGACGACCTGGACGATGTGCTGGAACGCGCACGCCACGCAGCCGGCTACCTCAGGGGAACGATCACCGCATGAGCACCTCCACCGCAGGGCCCGTCATCGGCATCGTCATGGGCTCGGACTCCGACTGGCCCGTCATGGAGGCCGCCGCCCAGGCCCTGGACGAGTTCGAGATCCGCTACGAGGTCGACGTCGTCTCCGCGCACCGGATGCCGCGCGAGATGGTCGCGTACGGGGAGCAGGCCGCCGGGCGCGGCCTGAAGGCGATCATCGCCGGCGCCGGCGGGGCCGCCCACCTGCCCGGCATGCTCGCCTCGGTGACCCCGCTGCCCGTCATCGGCGTCCCGGTGCCGCTGAAGTACCTCGACGGCATGGACTCCCTGCTGTCGATCGTCCAGATGCCCGCAGGGGTTCCCGTCGCCACCGTCTCCGTCGCCGGGGCGCGCAACGCCGGGCTGCTGGCCGTACGGATGCTGGCCGCCCACGACCCCGAGCTGCTCGGCCGGATGAAGGACTTCCAGCAGGAGCTCAACGACCAGGCCACCGAGAAGGGCAAGCGGCTGCGGGCGAAGGTCGCGGGCGCGGACTCCTTCGGGTTCGGCAAGTGAGCACGGCGCACACGTCCGTGGCGGCGGACCGCCTCGCCGAGGCCCGCGAGCTGCTCGCCGAACACCCGGTGGTCGACGGGCACAACGACCTGCCGTGGGCCCTGCGCGAGCAGGTCCGCTACGACCTGGCGCGGCGCGACATCGGCGGCGACCAGCGCGGCCTGCTGCACACCGACATCCCGCGGCTGCGCGCCGGCGGCGTCGGCGCGCAGTTCTGGTCGGTCTACGTCCGCTCCGACTTCGCCGGCGACGAGGCGGTCAGCGCCACCCTGGAGCAGATCGACGCCGTCGCCCAGCTGATCGACCGTTACCCGGCGGACCTGGTGAGGGCGCTGACGGCGGACGACATGGAGGCGGCCCGCGCCGACGGCCGGATCGCCTCGCTGATGGGCGCCGAGGGCGGCCACTCCATCAACAACTCGCTCGCCACGCTGCGCGCCCTGCACCAGCTGGGCGTGCGGTACATGACGCTCACGCACAACGACACGATCGACTGGGCGGACTCGGCGACCGACGAACCCCGCCACGGCGGCCTGAGCGACTTCGGCCGCGAGGTCGTCCGCGAGATGAACCGCATCGGCATGCTGGTCGACCTGTCGCACGTCGCGGCGACGACGATGCGCGACGCGCTCGCCGTCTCGGCGGCGCCGGTGATCTTCTCGCACTCGTCCTCGCTGGCGATGTGCGACCACCCGCGCAACATCCCGGACGACGTGCTGGCGCAGCTGCCGGCCAACGGCGGCGTCGCGATGGCCACGTTCGTACCGAAGTTCATCCTCCCGGCAGCGGTCGAGTGGACCCTGGCCGCGGACGAGAACCTGCGGGCGCACGGCTTCCACCACCTGGACACCTCGCCCGAGGCGATGGCCCTGCACCGCGCCTTCGAGGCGGAGCGGCCGCGCCCGGTGGCCACGGCCGCCACGGTGGCCGACCACCTGGACCACATGCGCGAGGTGGCCGGCGTCGACCACGTCGGCATCGGCGGCGACTACGACGGCACGGCCTTCACCCCGGCCGGGCTGGACGACGTGGCCGGCTACCCGAACCTGATCGCGGAGCTGCTCACACGCGGCTGGTCGCACGCGGACCTCGCCAAGCTGACCTGGTCCAACGCGGTACGGGCGCTGCGCGACGCCGAAGCGGTGGCGCGCGAGCTCTCGGCGTCCCGCGGCCCCTCCAACGCGGTCCTGTAGCCGCCGCCCGGCGGCTGTGGCGAGGGGTGTGACCTGCGGGTTACACCCGAACGCCACATCTGCCGGGCGATCCGGCCGTCCGGCGTGTCACCGTGGCAGCATCCCTCCCTGCTGCCGCCGAGACCGGAGCGAACGCCATGGCCGACCTGCAGGATGAACAGAACGCCGCGTACACCGCACACACCGCTTACACCGCTGATACGCCCTCCGCGGGCCCCGGCTCCTCGGGAGCCGAGGACCTGCCGGCCGCGGTACCGGGCAGCGCCCTGGAACGGGCCGTCGCCCTGCTGTCCGTACATCCCGTCGCCGACGGTCACAACACGCTGGTCTGGACCCTGCGCCAGAGCCCGTACCACGACATCGACACCCCGGACTCGGGCGTCGACACCGACATCCCGCGGCTGCGCGCCGGCGGGGTCGGCGCCCAGTTCTGGTCGCTGATGCTGCCGCACGGGGCCGCGACCGCCGACCAGGTGGTGTCCGACACCCTGGAACAGATCGACGTGGCGCTCGCCCTGATGCGCCGTTATCCCGACGGCCTGTCCCTCGCGCTGACCGCGGACGACATGGTCGATGCCCGCAACCGGGGCCGGATCGCCTCGTTCCTGGGCCCCGCGTCCGGCCGTACGCTGACCGACTCGCTGGGCGCCCTGCACGCGTTCCACGCCCTGGGCGTACGGATCCTCGCGCCCGCGGGAGCGCCCTGGGCCCACCATGACCTGACGCCCTTCGGCCACGAGGTGGTCCGGGAGATGAACCGGCTGGCGATGCTGGTGGACCTGACCGGCTGCACGCCGGAGGTGGCCTGCCAGCTCGCGGGTGCCTCCAAGGCGCCGGTGATCGTCTCGCACACCGCGGCGGCGGCGCTGAACCCGCATCCGGGGAACGTGACCGACGAGGTGCTGCTGGCCCTGCGGGCGGCGAACGGTCTGGCGATGGTCACCTTCGACGCCGAACAGACCGGGGACTCGCTCCACGCCGTCGCCGACCACGTGGAACACGTACGGGCCGTCGCGGGCCCGCACTGCGTGGGCCTCGGCGCCACCTTCGGCTCCGAGCAGGGCGCCCCCCGGCCGACCGGCCTGACCGACCCCTCGGGCTATCCGCGACTGATCGCGGAACTGCTCGAGCGGGGCTGGTCGGAGGCCGATCTGGCCTTGCTGACCTGGGAAAACACCCAGCGGGTGCTGCGCGGCGCGGAATTCACGGCCCGCGCGGCCCAGCACCGCAGACCGGCGTGACCCCGGGCCCCGGCCCTAGGCGCGGGGGCGGCCCATCGCGCGGTACGTCCAGCCGGCCGCGCGCCAGCGGTCGGGGTCGAGGGCGTTGCGGCCGTCGAGGATCAGCCGGTCGGTGACGACCTCGCCCAGCTCCACCGGGTCGAGGTCGCGGAACTCGCGCCACTCGGTGAGGTGCAGGACGACCTCCGCGCCGCGGGCCGCCTGCAGTGCCGAGTCCGCGTACCCGAGCGTCGGGAAGACGCGGCGGGCGTTGTCCATGCCCTTCGGGTCGTAGACGGTGACCTGGCCGCCCTGGAGGTGGATCTGACCGGCCACGTTCAGCGCGGGGGAGTCGCGGACGTCGTCCGAGTCCGGCTTGAAGGTGGCGCCGAGCACCGCGACCCGCTTGCCGAGGAAGGACCCGCCCACGGCCTCGCGCGCCAGCTCGACCATGTGCCCGCGCCGGCGCATGTTGATGGAGTCGACCTCGCGCAGGAAGGTCAGGGCCTGGTCCGCGCCGAGCTCGCCGGCGCGCGCCATGAACGCCCGGATGTCCTTGGGCAGGCAGCCGCCGCCGAAGCCGATCCCGGCGCGCAGGAACTTCGCGCCGATCCGCTCGTCGTAGCCGATGGCCTCGGCCAGCTTGACCACGTCGCCGCCGGCGGCCTCGCAGACCTCCGCCATCGCGTTGATGAAGGAGATCTTCGTGGCGAGGAAGGAGTTCGCGGCGGTCTTGACGAGCTCGGCCGTCGGGAAGTCGGTCACCACCAGCGGGGTGCCCTCCGCCATCGGCGTCTCGTACACCTCGCGCAGCAGCTTCTCGGCGCGGTCGCCCTGGACGCCGATCACGATCCGGTCGGGGTGCAGGGTGTCCTGCACGGCGAAGCCCTCCCGCAGGAACTCCGGGTTCCACGCCAGCTCGACCTCGTCGCCCGCCGGGGCCAGCTCGGCCAGCTTCAGGGCGAGCCGCTCCGCCGAGCCCACCGGCACGGTGGACTTGCCGACGACCAGCACCGGCCGCGTCAGGTGCGGGGCCAGCGACCCCATCGCGGAGTCGACGTACGACATGTCGCACGCGTACTCGCCGTGCTTCTGCGGGGTGTTCACGCAGACGAAGTGGACGTCGCCGAAGGCGCCGACCTCCTCCCAGGACTGCGTGAAGCGCAGCCGCCCGGTGGAGCCGGGCAGGCCCGCGACGTGCTGGGCGAGGAGTTCCTCGAGCCCGGGCTCGTACATCGGCACCCGGCCCGCGGACAGCATCTCGATCTTCTCCGGCACCACGTCCAGCCCGAGCACCTCGAAGCCCAGCTCGGCCATCGCCGCGGCATGGGTCGCGCCGAGGTAGCCGGTGCCGATCACAGTGATCCTGAGGGGGGCCATGGATGCTCCAGAGGTGCGGGGCCGTTTGCGGCCACTGAGCATAGTCGGGCCGGTCCGAGGGGACGTTCCCCAGGAGACCCGGCTGTCACGCAGCTCACGTACCCCCTACATATCGCTGCCACGACGCCGGACACTAAGATTTGGGTTACTTAACGGTAGTTAGCATCACGCAGCGCACACGCATCGCACGCGCATCACACTTGGGGAGTGAGAGTCTTGGCGGGTTCTGCCGACTTCGACCTGTACCGCCCGGCCGAGGAGCACGACATGCTCCGCGAGTCCGTCCGCTCGCTCGCCGAGGCGAAGATCCTGCCGTTCGCAGCCGCGGTCGACGAGGAGGCCCGCTTCCCGCAGGAGGCCCACGACGCGCTCGTCGCCAACGACCTGCACGCCGTCCACGTCCCCGAGACCTACGGCGGCGCCGGCGCCGACGCCCTCGCCACCGTGATCGTGATCGAGGAGGTGGCCCGCGTCTGCGCCTCCTCCTCCCTGATCCCGGCCGTGAACAAGCTCGGCTCGCTCCCGGTGATCCTCTCGGGCTCCGAGGACCTCAAGAAGAAGTACCTCGGCCCGCTGGCCAAGGGCGACGGCATGTTCTCGTACTGCCTCTCCGAGCCCGAAGCGGGCTCCGACGCCGCCGGCATGAAGACCCGCGCCGTGCGCGACGGGGACTTCTGGGTCCTCAACGGCGTCAAGCGCTGGATCACCAACGCGGGCGTCTCCGAGTACTACACGGTCATGGCCGTGACGGACCCGGAGAAGCGCAGCAAGGGCATCAGCGCCTTCGTCGTCGAAAAGTCCGACGAGGGCGTCTCGTTCGGCGCCCCCGAGAAGAAGCTCGGCATCAAGGGCTCCCCGACGCGCGAGGTCTACCTCGACAACGTGCGGATCCCCGCCGACCGCATGATCGGCGCCGAGGGCACCGGCTTCGCCACGGCGATGAAGACCCTCGACCACACCCGCATCACCATCGCCGCCCAGGCGCTCGGCATCGCCCAGGGCGCCCTGGACTACGCCAAGGGCTACGTCCAGGAGCGCAAGCAGTTCGGCAAGCCGATCGGCGACTTCCAGGGCGTGCAGTTCATGCTCGCGGACATGGCCATGAAGGTCTCCGCCGCCCGCGCGCTGACCTACCAGGCGGCCGCCGCCTCGGAGCGCGGCGACGCCGACCTCACCTACCTCGGCGCCGCGGCCAAGTGCTTCGCCTCCGACGTGGCCATGGAGGTCACCACGGACGCCGTCCAGCTCCTCGGCGGCTACGGCTACACCCGCGACTACCCGGTCGAGCGCATGATGCGCGACGCGAAGATCACCCAGATCTACGAGGGCACGAACCAGGTCCAGCGCATCGTCATGGCGCGCAACCTGCCGTAGCGGTCAACCGCAGCCCGACCGACGCAGAGGCCCGGCCGATGGCCGGGTCTTTGTGCTCCGGGCGATCGGGCGGCCGACTCGGGCCGGACCGCTTCGTGCAGTCTGATGCCTGCATCACGATTCGCCTGCTGCGGTCTGCCCCATCCCCCCGATGGGCTAACTTTAAACCCTCGTACGCCCGAACCGGTTGGGGAGAAGAACAAATGACGGAAGCGATCCTGCTCGTCGGTGGGCAGGGGACACGTCTGCGCCCCGTGACGGTCAACACCCCCAAGCCGATGGTTCACGCGGCGGGTGTCCCGTTCCTTGCTCACCAGATAGCCAGGGCCGCTGCCGCCGGTGTCACGCACATCGTGATGGCCACCTGCTACCTCGCCGAGGTATTCGAGCCCTACTTCGGCGACGGGTCGGCCTTCGGCCTCACCCTCGAGTACGTCGTCGAGGACGAGCCCCTCGGAACCGGCGGAGCCATCCGCAACGCCGCGCAGCGCCTGACCGGCGGCCCGGACTCCTCCGTACTCGTCTTCAACGGCGACATCCTCACCGGCCTGGACATCGCGGGCCTCGTCGACTCCCACCAGGCGGCCGGCGCCGACGTCTCCCTGCACCTGGTGCAGGTCGAGGACCCGCGCGCCTTCGGCCTGGTCCCCACCGACTCCGAGGGGCGGGTGCTGGCCTTCACCGAGAAGCCGCAGACCCCCGAGGAGATCATCACCGACCAGATCAACGCCGGCTGCTACGTCTTCCGCCGCAGCGTGATCGACTCCATCCCGGCCGGGCGCCCCGTCTCCGTCGAGCGCGAGACCTTCCCCGGCCTGCTCGCCTCCGGCGCCAAGCTGCACGGCGTCACCGAGAACACGTACTGGCTGGACCTCGGCAAGCCCGAATCCTTCGTCCAGGCCTCCGCCGACCTCGTACGGGGCGTCGTCGCCTCCCCGGCCGTCCCCGGCCCGCGGGGCGAGTCCCTGGTGCTTCCCGGCGCCGTGGTGGCGGACGGGGCGAAGCTGTCGGGCGGTACCGTGGTGGGGGCCGGAGCCCGGATCGAGGCGGGTGCCGTCGTCCGCGGCTCCATCGTGCTGGGCGGCGCCGTCGTCGGCCCGGACGCGGATGTGACCGCCAGCCTGATCGGTGCCGGCGCGACCATCGGCCCGCGTACGATGCTGGACGGCGCGGTCATCGGAGACGGCGCGCTGGTAGGTGCTGACAACGAACTTCGCGCTGGAGCGCGGGTGTGGTGCGAGGCGGAGCTGCCTTCTGCCGCACTGCGCTTTTCCTCGGACCGGTGACCCCGCGGTCGAAGCGCGCGTATCGACCGACTTCAGTGAGGCATAACCCTGTGATAGGCGAGCAGAAGACCCCCCGCGAGAGCGACACGGAATCCGCCCGGCTTCCCGATGCGTGGGCGAACACCCCGCTGTACGTGGTCATGCCCACGTACAACGAGGCGGGCAACCTGCCGGGCATGGCCGAGCTCCTGATGGGCCTCGATCTGCCGGGGCTGCGGCTCCTGGTCGTCGACGACTCGTCGCCCGACGGCACCGGCAAGATCGCCGAGGACCTCGCACAGGGCTACCTCACGCAGGACGGCACCCCGCGCATGTCGGTCCTGCACCGGACGACGAAGGACGGCCTCGGCCGCGCCTACGCCGCCGGCATGGCCCAGGCCGTGGAAGAGGGTGCGCAGTACGTCCTCCAGATGGACGCAGACGGCTCCCACCCCGCGGACAAGATCACCGAGATGCTGGGCGTGGCCCGCTCCACCGGAGCCGGCCTCGTCGTCGGCAGCCGCTACGTCCCGGGCGGCACCCTCTCCGACGCCTGGGGTGCGCACCGCAAGCTGCTCTCCCGCTGGGCCAACGCTTACGCGAGCACCATCCTGGGCACCCGCGTCCGTGACATCACGGGCGGCTTCAACCTGTGGAGCGCCGAGGCCCTGCGCGCGATCGACCTGGCGTCGGTCGGCAGCGCGGGCTACAGCTTCCAGGTGGAGATGAAGTTCAAGGCGCTGCGCCGCAACTTCCAGGTGATGGAGGTCCCGATCCACTTCGAGGACCGCACCGTCGGCGAGTCGAAGATGAACCTCGCCGTCCAGCTGGAGTCCATCGCCATGCCGTGGAAGCTGCGCGCCCGCGCCGGTCGCTGACCTCCCGGCAGAACGTCGCGACGCAAAAGGGACACTCCTGAAGGAGTGTCCCTTTTGCGCATCCGAGGTCACCTGCTCTGGACGGTGACCTTCTCGTCGTTCTGGATCTGCTTGACGAGCTGCTGCACCTTCGCCTTGTCCCACAGCAGGTTGCCGCCGCGCTCGCCCGCGATCGGCATGTTCATCGACACGCCCTCGCCGCCGCTGATGCCCTTCATCGCGAAGAACATGTCGGCCAGGTCCCACAGGGACATGTCCTTGTCGACGATCAGCGTGTCCAGGCCGGCGCCCAGCACCGGGTACAGCTTGAACGGGTTGAGGACCGTGCCCGGCGTGGCCGCCTGGTTGGCCAGCGTCGACAGGAACTTCTGCTGGTTCTTCGTACGGGCCAGGTCCGACTCGGCGAACGCGTACCGGGTCCGGACGAACGCCAGCGCCTGGCTGCCGTTGAGGGTCTGCTCGCCGGCCTTGAAGTCGGCGCCCGACTTCTCGTCCTTGAAGCCCTTCTCGATGTTCATGTCGACACCGCCGAGCGCGTCCACGATGTTCGCGAACCCGGCGAAGCCGATCTCCGCGTAGTGGTCGATGCGCAGGCCCGTGTTGTGCTCCACGGTGCGCACCAGCAGCTCCGGGCCGTCCTCCGCGTACGCCGCGTTGAGCTTGGTGTGCCGGCCCTGCGCCGGGAACTTCTTGCCCGACTGGGAGCCGACGAAGGACGGGATCTCCACGTCCGAGTCGCGCGGCAGCGAGATCATCGTGTTGCCGCCGGAACAGGCCGCCAGGATCATCATCGAGTCGGTGCGCTTGCCCTCGGCAGAGCCCGTGTGGAGCTTCTTCTTGTCCTCGTCGGACAGGCCCTCGCGGCTGTCGGAGCCCACGACGAGGTACGTCGTGCAGTCGCCCTCCTTCGGACGCTCGATGACCTTGGAGAGGTCGACCTCGCGGCGCACCTTGGAGTCGGCCCAGAAGTAGGTGCCGATGGTGGTCGCGAGCAGCGCCGTCACCAGCACGATGGAGCCGACCTTGATCCGCTTGCGCCAGTCCGGGGCCGGTCCGGCCGGCCGGCGGCCCGGCCCGCCGGGACCTCCGGGGCCGCCCGGCCCGCTCGGCGCACCCGGGCCACCCGGACCCGCCGGGCTGGTCTGCGGGCGCCCGTAGACCTGGCCGGTGTTGTAGCCGCTGTCGTAGCCGTCGTACGTGTCGTGGCCCGGGGCCTGCTGCGGAGGTACCCCGTACGCGGGCGGCCGCCCGGGCCGGGCCGGCGGCTGCGCCGGTCGCTGCGGTTGCTGCTGCGGCGGCACCGGCCGCTGCTGCCGGCGCTGGACATGCGGCATCCGCCGGGCACCCTCCGGCTGCGCCTGTGCGCTGCCGTGTCCGTACCGGTCGTCGCCGCTGTCGTTGCGCCCCTGGGGCCACTCACTCATGCCGCCTAGGATGCCTGGCCGGACGGGGTGCCCGACAGCCCGGGCGTCGCTTCGTTCCGGTGCTGTTGCACACCTGATGCCTGCGCGTCGGCTTTAAGGTGGGCGCATGACAGAGATACCGGGCGCGACGGCTGGCGACCTGCAGGGCAAGCCGATCTCGGCCTCGCGGACCACCCTCAGCCACATCATGACGGCCAACGACACCAACCTCCTCGGCACGGTGCACGGCGGTGTGATCATGAAGCTGGTGGACGACGCGGCCGGAGCCGTCGCCGGGCGCCACTCGGGCGGGCCCGCCGTCACCGCGTCCATGGACGAGATGGCCTTCCTCGCCCCGGTCCGCGTCGGCGACCTGGTCCACGTGAAGGCCCAGTGCAACTGGACCGGCCGCTCCTCCATGGAGATCGGGGTACGGGTCCTGGCCGAGCGGTGGAACGAATCGACCCCCGCCACCCAGGTCGGCAGCGCCTACCTCGTCTTCACCGCCGTGGACGCCGAGGGCAAGCCCCGCACCGTCCCGCCGGTGCTCCCCGAGACCGACCAGGACCGGCGCCGCAACCAGGAGGCCCAGATCCGCCGCACGCACCGGCTCGCCCGCCGCCGGGCGATCACGGCGCTGCGCGAGGAGCGCGCGGCCCAGGGCTTCGACGACATGTAGCGGGACGGTCGCGAGCTGAGCCGTGCCTCACTCCCACCTACGTGCGTCCTGTCCGAAGACCGGGCGCACGTAGACTGATGAGCTGACGTACGGCTCGGCTCTCCGGGCGAAGACGTGGTCCTAGCGAACCGGCTCCTGCTACGGAGAAACATCTCTATGTCGACGGTCATAACGCCTTCCCCGGCGCCGGATGCCGCTGTGGCGCAGGTTCAGCCGACATCCCCCTCACGGGAGAGGCGCCCGCGACTGCGCGCCCTTGACGGCCTTCGCCTGGTGGCCGCGCTCATGGTGGTCGCCTTCCACTGGACCGGCGTCAACCGCTTCCCCGAGGTCTGGGACGGCACCCCGCGCAAGCTGATGCCGGAGCTGCACCGCTTCACCGCGTACGGTTTCCTCGGCGTCGAGCTGTTCTTCCTGATCAGCGGCTTCGTCATTTGCATGTCCTGCTGGGGCAAGACGCCCCGCCAGTACTTCACCTCGCGCGTCGTGAGACTCTTCCCGGCCTATTGGGTCGCCATCATCTTGACGACCCTCGTGGTGAACTACGCGACGACGGCCCGTCACCGCGACCACCTCAGCAAGTCGGATGTGCTGTCCAATCTCACGATGCTTCAGGCACCCCTGGGCGTGGCCGAGGTGGACCCCGTGTACTGGACCCTGTGGGTCGAACTGCGCTTCTACCTGATGTTCGCCGTCGTCGTGGCGCTCGGGGTCACCTACCGCAGGGTGCTGGCCTTCTGCGGGATCTGGATGATCCTCTCGGTGATCGCATCCCGCACGGACAGCGAGCTGCTGAAGCTCTTCGTCATGCCGGAGTACGCCCCGTACTTCATCGCCGGTGTGGCCATGTTCCTGATCTACCGGTTCGGCGTGAACTGGCTGCTGCTCGGCGTGGTCGGGTTCTCCTGGCTGGTCGCCCAGCACCAGTTGCTCGGTACGAAGAGCAGTTACGAGTACGGCGTCATGCATTCGCTGAACTGGACCGTGATGGCGGGCTTCTCCCTCGTCGCGTTCTGCGTGGTGCTCGCGGTGGCGATGGGCGCCTTCGACCGGATCCAGTGGAAGTGGCTGACCGTCGCCGGCGCGCTCACGTACCCCGTGTACCTGCTGCACCAGGAGATCGGGTTCGCCTTGATCGGCTGGGCCCGTGAGCACGGCATCGGCGTCCGGGTGGCCCTGGCCGGGGCTCTGGCTCTCGTTCTCATGCTGTCGTGGATCGTGCACCGGTACGCCGAGAAGCCGCTGTCGGCCCTCGTGAAGCGGATGCTGGACGCTCCGGGCCTCTCCCTGACCAAGTCCGACCCTCCGGTGCGCGCTCGCGGCGCCGCCCCGGAGCGCCACACGATGAACCCGGAAGGCCCCACCCGATGACCAACGGCACCGCCGTGACCTTGTCCCCGGCAGGGCACCCCGACCGCGAGTCGGCATCCGGCAGAGGCCGGGCCTCGAAGCCCCGGCTTGCCGGGCGGCGGGACTGGCTCTGGGCAGCCCTGCTGACGTTCGTCGTCGCCTGCATAGGCAGCGGCGCCGCCCAGCCCTGGCGCGACGAGCTCGCCAGCTGGAACGCCGCCCAACGTGACACCGGCGACCTCGTCGACATGCTCGGCCACGTCGACGCCGTCTCCGGCGCCTACTACCTGCTCCTGCACGGCTGGGTCTCCGTCTTCGGCGATTCCCCGGCCATGCTCCGGATGCCCTCCGCGCTGGCCATGGCCGGCGCGGCGGCCTTCGTGGTGCTCACCGCCCGCACGCTCTTCGACCGCCGGGCCGCGGTCTTCGCCGGGGTGCTCTTCGCCCTGGTGCCCGCCGTCTCCAAGTACGGCCAGGAGGCACGCTCCTACGCCTTCGTCGTGCTCGCCGTGGCCGCCGCCACCTGGCTGCTGATGCGCGCGCTGGAGCGGCCGGGCGTGGCGCGCTGGCTGCCGTACTCCGCGGCCGTCGCCACCGCCGGGCTCTTCCACGTCGTCTCGCTGCTCGTCCTGCTGCCGCACGGCCTGATCGTGCTCGGGCGCTGGTGGGGCGCGCGGTCCTGGCGGCTCCTCGTCCACTATGCCGTGGCCGTCGTCGTCGGCCTGCTGCCGGTGATCCCGCTGGTGCTGCTCGGCCAGCGCCAGGTGGGCCGGCAGATCAGCTGGCTCAAGGCCCCGCACCTGCGTGACCTCGCCGGGCTGTGGAGCAACCTGAGCGCCTCGCCGCTGGTCTCCTTCGCCCTGCTCGCCGCGGCCCTGCTGCCCCTGGCCTGGACCCGTGGCCGTCGCCCGGCGGCGGAGCTCGCCCTGGTGGCCGCGCTACCGATCGCCGTCGCCTGGGTGATCTCGCACGGCTCGACCTCGTACTTCCTCGACCGCTACCTGCTCTTCACGCTGCCCGCCTGGGTGGTCCTGGCCGCCGCCGGCCTGGGCGCGCTGCGGCCGCGGCTCCTCGGAGTGACCGGCCTGGTGGTGCTGGTGGCGCTCGGGATCACCGACCAGCGCCACCTGCGCACCACGCACGCCAAGGACGGCACGGACGGCCGCCGCGTCGCGGCCGTCATCGCCAAGGACTACAAGCCCGGTGACGGCTTCGCCCCGGTCCGCGGCGCCGACCGGGTCTTCATGATCGACTTCACGGTCGAGTTCTACCTGCCCGAGAACGTGAAGCTGAAGGACGTCTTCGCCGAGCGGTCGGCGCTGGCGAGCGACGACCTCTTCCCGGTGGAGTGCCACCAGCCCGCGCAGTGCCTGGACGGCGTCCAGCGGGTGTGGGTGGTCACCTGGAGCGGGACCCCGAACCCGTACCACAAGCTCCCCGCGGACCAGGAGAAGGCGCTGAAGGACCACTACAAGGTGGTCAAGAGCACCAGGACCGGCAACCTCCAGGTCACCCTGGTCGAACGCGCCCGCTGACGCCCGCTCAGGCGCCGCAGACCACCTGGTCGCCCGTGACCACCCCGAACTGGCCCTGGTACGGGTCCTCCGGGCGGACCGGCACCACCTTCCGGTAGTCCGCTCCGGCGATCACCAGGACCGTCCGGCCCTGGCCCGCCACCGCCCGCAGCTCACTGCCGGGCAGCGCGGTCGAGACCGTACGGGCCGAGCGGTCCCAGCGCGGGTCGTACGTGATCACCGTGCGCTTGACGTCGCGGCTCGCGCCGCCCACCGGGGCCCGGGTGGTGTCGAAGCCGGTGGCGCGCAGTGCCGTGTCCACCCGCCCGCCCAGCCCGTCGATCCGGGTCCCGTTCTCCACCTGTACCCGGATCTGCTGCGGCGGCACGTCCACCGGCACCGGCTGCTGCTGCTGCGGCGGCCGGCGCCCGGGCTTCCCTTGGCCCTGGCCCTGGCCCTGGCCCTGGGCCTGGGCCTGGGGCTTTGCCTGCCCCGGCACCGGCCCCGGTGCGGCGGGGGCCAGCGGCCGGTCCTGGCGCAGCGCCTCGAAGAGCTTCGCGGCCTTCGGCTCGTCCCATTTCACCGTCGACCCGATGCCCTTGACGAGGTACGAGGGGTTCCCGATCGGCACCGAGGCGAACTCCGAGGAGGCCGGGGTGAAATCGCGCAGGGCCTGGCCCAGGGCCAGCATCTGCTCCGATCCGAAGCCCCGGTCGGCCCGGACCGAGCCCAGCAGCGTGGAGCTGACCTCCTTGAACTTCACCGGGTTCAGCAGTACTCCGCCGCCGGTCGCCTGCTTGACCAGGGCGGCGACGAACCGCTGCTGGCGCTGCATGCGGCCGAGGTCGGCCGCCCCGTCCACGTGGCGCGAGCGCACGTACTGCAGGGCCTGTCCGCCGCTGAGCCGGTGGGTGCCGGGCAGCAGGTCCAGGCCGGTGTTCTTGTCGTGCAGGGCCTTGGCGGTGCAGATCTCCACGCCGCCCATCGCGTCGACGGTCTTCATGAAGCTGGTGAAGTCGACCTCCAGGTAATGGTCGATCTTCACCCGGGTCATGTTCTCGACGGTCCGCACGGTCAGCTGCGGGCCGCCCTCCGCGTACGCCGCGTTGAGCTTCACGGCGTGCGGCCCGTGCTGCTTCCCGCTGGACTCGTCCCGGTGCGCGGGCAGCTCGGCGTAGCTGTCGCGCGGCAGGCTGACGACACTGGCCCGCTGCCGGTTCGCGGAGAGGTGCACCAGCATCACGGTGTCGGTGCAGTGGCAGGGGGCGCCGCCGAGGCGGTACTCGCGCCTGTCCTGCGGGGTGATCTTGTCCCGGCCGTCGGTGCCGACCAGGAGGAAGTTCAGGCCGTGCCCGGCCTGCGGCCGGTTCTTCATGTCCTTGAACGGGTCCACCCGCTCGATCCCGGTGTCCAGGCCTGTCATCACCGCGTGCCCGATCGCCCCGGAGCCCAGGACCGCCACGGCCAGCCCGGCCGCCAGCCGTACCCCCCACCGCGGCCGGTCCCCCCGGCGCCGGGCCGGACCACCGCCGCGCCGCGCGCGCTGCGGCTGCGGGGGCTGGGCGGGTCGGGTGGGGCGGTGTGGCTGGGGCACGGGGGACACCTCCGCGGGGGCAGCAGGGGCCGACAGGAACGAACCAGACACAGCGGGCAGATCGTCAGAACAGTAGGCCCATACGATCAGCCGCTGTCCCTACCGATCAGGCGGCGCGCACCCGTTTCCCCCGTACGCGGTAACGTGACACCGATACCCGACCTTGAAGGACCACATGCCCGCCCAGCAGCCCGCAGTCTCGGTGATCATGCCGGTGCTCAACGAGGAGCGCCATCTGCGTGACTCCGTCCGCCACATCCTCGGACAGGAGTACGCCGGTGAGATGGAGGTGGTGATCGCGCTGGGGCCGTCCACGGACCGCACCGACGAGATCGCCGCCGAGCTCGTACGCGAGGACCCCCGCGTCGTCACCGTTCCGAACCCCTCCGGCCGTACCCCGGCCGCCCTCAACGCCGCCATCAAGGCCTCGCGTCATCCCGTCGTGGTGCGCGTCGACGGCCACGGCATGCTCTCGCCGAACTACATCGCCACCGCGGTCCGCCTCCTGGAGGAGACCGGTGCGCAGAACGTCGGCGGCATCATGCACGCCGAGGGCGAGAACGCCTGGGAGGACGCCGTCGCCGCCGCGATGACCTCGAAGATCGGCGTCGGCAACGCGGCCTTCCACACCGGGGGCGAGGCCGGCCCGGCCGACACCGTCTACCTGGGTGTCTTCCGCCGCGAGGCGCTGGAGCTGGCCGACGGATACAACGAGGAGTTCATCCGCGCCCAGGACTGGGAGCTGAACTTCCGCATCCGCGAGGCCGGCGGGCTCATCTGGTTCTCGCCCGAGCTGAAGGTCCAGTACCGCCCGCGGCCGTCCGTACGGGCGCTCGCGAAGCAGTACAAGGACTACGGCCGCTGGCGGCACGTGGTGGCCCGCTACCACGCGGGCTCGATCAACCTGCGCTACCTGGCCCCGCCGACCGCCCTGTGCGTGATCGTGGCCGGCGTGCTGGCCGGTGCGGTCGTCAGCCCGTGGGGCTTCGTGGTCCCGGCGGGCTACCTCGCCGCGATCACCGTCGGCTCGGTCCCGGCCGGCAAGGGCCTGTCCCTGAAGGCGCGGGCGCAGATCCCGGTGGCCATGGCCACCATGCACATGTCCTGGGGCTTCGGCTTCCTGACCAGCCCGCGCTCGCTCGCGGCCAAGGTCATCGCGAGCCGCCGCCCGGCGGTGCGCCGCGACCTCGCCAACGAGGTCTGAGCAGGCCGCGTACGCAGAGGTGAAGGGGCCCGGGGCGCTGTCGGCCGACAGCACCCCGGGCCCCTTCGCGTGCGGGCGCTACCAGGTGAAGCCCGGCTGGATCGCCATGCACTCCTTGTCGTCGTCGCCGTTGAACGGGCGGGCCGAGTCCGGCGCCTTGGTCGGGGCCGGCGGCGGCGGGGTCGGCGCGTTGCCGGTCCGCCAGTCCTTGCCGACGAACAGGACGATCCCGGTGACGTCGTCGGACTTCTCGACGGAGCTCGCGGGCAGGCCCAGCGCGGTGGCCACGGCCGCCGCGTCACCCGCCTGGTCCGGGCTCGAGAAGCGGATCACGGTGGTGTCCTCGGCCGCGGTCTGCGTGGCGGCGAGGGCCTTGGTGAAGCCCTTGCCGACCAGGATGGCGGCGACGTCGTCGGCCCGGCCCTTGACCCGGGTCTGGGCGCCGTCCTTGCCGCCGGTCGCGTTGCGCACCGTGACCGGGATCTTCGCCGGCGGCGCCGCCGGGTCGGCGGCCGGCTGGGACGGGGCCGCGGGGGAGCCGGAGGCCGCGGGGGAGCCGGAGGCGGCCGGCGCCGACGGGTCTGCGGCCGGGTTCCCGGACCCCTTGCCGTCGAGTGCGATGTCCTCGCGGACCATCCGGAACAGGCCCTCGGCCTCGACCGGCTTGGGCTCGACCCGGCCCTCCTCGCGGGTGCTGTACACCCACGGCATGGTGGTCATGGTGATCCGCCCGGTGGGGACCTTCTTGAGCTCCATGCTGAGGTCGTACAGCTTGTCGATCTTGTTGAGGCCGGGGTCCACGACCATGGCCTTGATGGCCGCCTGCGCCAGGCTGTTGAGCTTCACCGGGTTGCTGAGCTTGGCGTTCTTGCGGAACTCGCGGGCCATCGAGTTCATGTACATGTGCTGGGCGTGGGTGCGCCCGAGGTCGGTGCCGTCCTCGAAGCCGTAGCGGGTGCGCAGCCACTGCAGGGCCTGCTCGCCCTGGATGGTGTTCGTCCCGGCGGGGAGCTTCAGGCCGGAGCCCTTGCCGTCCTTGGTGCGCGACTCCACGTTCTGCTGGACGCAGACCGGGACGCCGCCGATGGCATCCGCCATCGTCACCACGCCCTTGAAGTCGATCATCATGAAGTGGTCGATCGGGATGTGCGTGAGCTCCTGCCAGGCGGCGACCGTGCAGCCCGGCCCGCCCCGGCTGAGGGATTCGTTGGTCTGGACGAGGCCCCTGCTGGCCTGGTGGACCTTGCCGCCCGGCTCGGTGCACTTCGGCATCATCAGCATCGTGTCGCGCGGCATCGACACGACCGACATGTTGCTGCGGTCCGCCGACAGGTGCAGCAGCATCTGCACATCGGCGAGGGGCGGGCCGTCGAAGGTGTCCCTGGCCCCGCCGAGGGCCTGGTTGGCGGCGTCGTCACGGGCGTCGGAGCCGATGAGGAGGATGTTCAGCGGGGTCTGCCCGAAGGCGTTGGGCTTGGAGCCGCCCAGCTTGGTCTCGCCGAGGTTCAGTGCGTCCGTCTTGATGCTGCCGTTGAGGTGGCGGTAGTAGAGGTAGCCGCCCGCCGCCGTCGCGAGTATGAGGAACGACAGTACGGAGGACACCCAGCGCAGCACGCGCCGGCGGCCCCGCCGCTTCGGGCCGCCGCTGCCGGCTCCGGCGCCGGATATGCCACCGTCGGGCTGGGCGGGCGCCCCCTCCCCTCGCACGCTTCTGTGCCTCACACGTCCCCCTCAAGATTCACTTCGTGTCGTGGTGTGCCGGTCCACCGGCACAGGCCGGCCCCCGGCCGGACAGCCGGTCCGGGCTGTCCGGCCCTCTTCCCCTGCTCGGCCCGCCTGGCCTGCCCGGCCGGCTGGCCTGCTGGCCCGTTCGCCTACTTGGCGCAGACCGCCTTGTCGGCCTCCACCCGCTGGATGTCCTCCGGGGCCTTCTGAGGCGCCGTCAGCGAGACCCCCGCCCCCTTGAAGTCCGCGCCGAGCGTCAGCTTCATCGGGGTCTTGGGCGCGGCGTCCGCCGAGCCCATCTTCAGTGCCGTGGCCGGCAGGCCCATCATGTCGGCCAGCGCCCGGGCCTGGTCGGCCTGGTTGGGCGCGTACTCCAGCTGCGTCGCGTCGAGCTTGGCGGGCGCGTTGCCGCGGTTGCTGGACTTGTTCACGCCCTTGCTGTTCTGCAGCCAGGTCACGGTGGTCGAGGCCGCGCCGCCGGGACCGCCGCCGTTGTAGACGTCCACCCGTACGTCGCCGGTGGGCGCGCGGTTGCCCTGGAGCAGGGCGTCCGCCTTGCTCTTGGCCTCCGCGTCGGCCGCGTCCTTCGCCGCCTGCTCCTTCTGCTCGACCTCCGTCAGCGAGACGTCCCCCTGGATCATCTTCAGCAGCGGATCGGCCGACCCGTGCTCGATGACGACGGTCGCCTTCTGGCCCTCGGGCTCGGCCGGGTTGTCGAGCACCGGGAGCGTGGTGAAGGTGATGTTCTTCAGGTCCATGTCCTTCAACTCGCCGGCGAGGTCGGTGAGTTTGTCGATGGAGCCTATGCCCGAGTCCACGTTCAGCGACTTGGTGGCCGCCTCCGCGAGGGAGAAGAACTTCTTCGGACTGGTCAGCGTCTCCTTCGACTTCATCTCGCGCATCATCGAGCCCAGGAACTGCTGCTGGGTCTTGATCCGGTCGAGGTCGCCGTGGTTGCCGAACGAGTGCCGGGTCCGTACGAAGGCCAGGGCCTGCTCGCCCTGGAGCCGGTGCTCGCCGGCATCCAGCTTCAGCTTGGAGTCCTTGTCGTCCACGGGCTTCGCGAGGCAGACCGGGACGCCGCCGACCGCCGTGCTCAGCACCTTCACCGCGTTGAAGTCGACCATCATGAAGTGGTCGACGGTGACCCCGGTGATCTCCTTCACCGTGCGCATGGTGCAGCCCGGGTCGCGGCCCTCCTGGCCGAGGCTGATGTTGAACCGCGTCCCCTTCGCGCCGGGGATGGTCTTCGTCGAACCGTCGGGCTGCTTCGTCGGGCAGGCCGGGATGTTCGTGATCAGGTCGCGCGGGATGGACAGGGCGGTGGCGTTGCTGCGGTCCTTGGAGACGTGGAAGAGGATCGTGGTGTCGGCGTGGCCGACGCTCTCCGCGTCCCCGTAGCCCTCGTTGCCCGCGCCGCTGCGCTTGTCGGTGCCGATGACCAGGATGTTGATGGGCTGGTCCTTCTTGAACCCGCCCGTGCCCGCGTCGCCGACGTCGGTGACCTTGAGGTTGTTGTTCAGGTGGTCGTAGTAGAGGTACGCGCCCACCGAAACGCCGACCAGCAGGAAGGCCAGGGTGCCACCGGTGACGACCAGGGCCTTCTTGCGCCGGCCGCCGCCTCCGCCGCCCTTGCGCGGACGTCCGCCGCGCCGCCCGGGCGGACCCTCGCCGCGCCGCGGCCCGGGCACCGCCGGGGACGGGGCCTTGGGGGCTGCCGGCGCTCCGGGGCGGGCCGAGGACGATCTGCGGGGCGCTGCGACCGAGGGCTGCTGCTGCGCAGCGGAGCGGTCCAGTTGCAGTTCGTAGTTGCCTGTGCGGGGATTGAGCACCCACTGGTCTGCGGGGTCGATTTCGTCGGCCCGCCCACGGCTTTGCGCATCCACGGTTGCTCGAATCCTCCGTCGGTGCCTCGCGACGCGCCTCCCCCAAGACGCCCGGTCAACGATCCGGCTGCTGGTGCACGGCCTCTTTTCTGGCCGGGGCACCGGATCGCTCACCTTATCCGCCCAGGTCAACTGCAAACCATGGTGGTGACAAATTCCACTCCCCTTATAACGGGGCAAACCCCCCAACCCCTTCTGTAGGGGCACCGCCTTTTGGGATTGCTTTACCGGCAACCGGCCGTGCCCGCCGTGGTTCCCGTGAAGGTGGGGACGGGAGCCGGGGTGGAAGCGGTTCCCGACGGGGGTGCGGAGGCGTCGGAGTCGCCGGCGCGGGCGGTCTCCCGGGGCTGTTCGGTTTCGGCCGTCGGCGGGGCCACCGTCAGCGGCCGGTCCGTCCGCAGCTGCTCGAAGAGTTGGGCCGCGGCCGGCTGCACCAGCTCGTCCCGGTTCGGGTCGGCGGCGTACGGGCGGCGCGGCACCGTCAGGAACTTGACCTGCTCGACCGGTATGTCCCGTACGCCCCGAACCAGTTCGTACAGGTCGCGCAGCGAGGCCAGCCCCGGGTCCGTGGTCACCGAAGACGTCGCCGCGTCCAGCAGCGGGTAGAGCCGGCCCGGGTTCAGCAGGACCCCGTTGCTCTGCACCTTCTTGACCAGCGAGCCGAGGAACTGCTGCTGGCGCTCCATCCGTTCGGTGTCACTGCCGTCGCCCATGCTGTAGCGGGCGCGGACGAAGCCGAGGGCCTGCTCCCCGTGCAGGGTCTGCAGACCGGCCGGCAGCTTCAGCTTCGCCTCCGGGTCGTTCATCGGCTGCTTGAGGCAGATCTCCACCCCGCCGACCGCGTCGACCATCTTCTTGAACCCGCCGAAATCCACCACCATGTGGTGGTCGATCCGGATCCCGGTGAGTTTCTCCACCGTACGGATCGTGCAGGCGGCGCCGCCCCACTGGAACGCCCAGTTGAACTGCGCGAGCCGCTCGGCGGTCCGGCTCCCGCCCTCCGTCAGGCAGGCGGGGATCTGCGTCATCAGGTCCCGGGGTATCGAGACCGCCGTCGCGTTCCTGCGGTCCGCGGACAGGTGCAGCAGGATCGCGGTGTCCGAGCGCTCGGTGCCCCGGTCCTGCCCGTACCGGGCGTTCTCCTCGCCGGAGCGCGAGTCCGAGCCGATCAGCAGGATGTTCTGCGTGCCGCCCACGAGGTGCGTGGGGCGCTCCCGCTCGTAGCGCTCGAGCTCGGCCGCCGCGGACGTGTCCTCGGTGATGTTCCCGTCGAGCTTGCGGTAGAGCCACCAGCCGGTGGCCGCCCCGGCCAGGACCAGCAGGGTCAGCCCGAGCCCGATCCAGCGCAGCAGACGGCGCCGGCGGCCGCGCGGAGGCTTCGAGGAGCCTCCGCCGGCCGTGGTGCCGCCCGGTATGCCTGCGCTGTCCGTCACTCGCGTTCCGTCCCCTCGCCGCACCGGCTGCGTCGGTGACTCGTGCGGGCCGTACGGGTGGATGCACGGCCTCTGCCGATCGTGCCCCCGGCCCGTCGGGGCGGCCCGGGGGCAGGCCCCTGTCTAGGGCCGTGCGGGTGACAGATCGCCCGGTCCTGGGGTTGGGCGGAGTGGGTGACGGAGCCGCCCCGCGACGAGACCCCGTCAGGCGGCGGTGTGGGTGACGCGCTCGCTCTCGATCCGCTGCGCCAGGCCGTCCGCCGGCAGCCGGTCCAGGTTCCGGCACAGCACCACGGACCCGCCCGCCGCCAGGGCGGCGAACAGCCCCGCCGACAAGCCCTCCCAGCTGTCGTAGCCGAGCCCGGACAGCAGCCGCGAACCCGCGCCGAGGCCGAGCTTCGCCGCGTCCTCGCGGGCGCGGTCGACGAGCCGTGCGTACGAGAGCTCCTCGCCGCCGACCACCAGCCCCGGGCCGTCCGCGTCCACGGGGACGAACGGGGCGAACCGGTCGCCCTGCCCCGGCACCTCCACCGCGTAGTCCGCGAATCCGGCGGGCGGCTGCGGGAACCGCCCGCCCAGGGGCCGCAGCGCGAGCGCGACCCGTTCGCCGGAGCAGGCCGCGGCCTCCTCCAGGGTGTCGGGTCCGCTCACCACCAGATCGGCGTCGGCCGGATCCCCGCCCACCTCGGCGACGACGCCGACCGAGGCGCAGGCGAGCAGCCACACGGCGCTCTGCCAGTGCGCGGGGAGCAGCAGCGCGAGCCGGTCACCGGGCTCGGCGCCCAGATCGCCCTGGAGCAGATTGGCGGTCTTGGCCACCCAATTGGCGAAGGTGGCGACGGACAATTCGACGCGCTCGCCCGTGGCGTCGTCGTAGAAGGTGACGAGAGGGCGGCCCGGATCGGCGGCGAGCGCGGATCGCAGCAGGTCGGCAGGGGTGCGGTCAGTGGCGTTCACCCGCCCCAGCCTACGCGCGGGCCCTCGCCCGTACGGCGGGCAGCGGCTCCTCCGTACGGGCGAGGGACACGCGCACCGGATCGGACGGGCCGTCAGTTCTCCGATGGCGCTTCGTGGTGACTGTGCTCAGCATCGCTTTCATGCGTGGATTCCTTGCTTCCTCGATCGGTGTCGCGACGGCCGCCGCCCTGGCCCTGCCGCTCGCGCTCTCCACTCCGGCCCTGGGGGGGGGGGGGGGGGGGGGGGGGGGGGCGGGGGCGCGAGCAGAGTGGAACAAGGGGCGGTGGTTTCCCCCATAGCGAGGAG
>NZ_JBVIGX010000042.1:0-26527 GCF_055570595.1 Streptomyces sp. NPDC031132 | reverse complement strand
GGGGTGGGATTCCCCCCCCTCCCTCCCCCCCCCTCCCCCCCCCCCCCCCCCCCCCCCCCCCCCCTCCCCCCCCCCCCCCCCGCCCCCGTGGCCCCAGCCGGGTCGACCCAGTCGCTGCCGCTCGCCCCCCTGGGGCCCGCGACCGACCGGTCCCCCGGCGTCCCCGGCATGAGCGCCTCGCCGCGGCTGCCCGAGACCCAGGGTCTGCCGCCGCGCGAGGTGAAGCGGTTCTCGCTGGTCGGCGTCGTCTGGGACGACGCGAGCACCCAGCTGTTCGGCCAGGTCCAGGTCCGCACCCGCGCGGTGGCGACCGGGACCTGGTCCGACTGGCAGGACCTCGAGACCCACAACAGCGAACACGCCCCCGACCTCGGCACCGCGGAGAGCGGCACCGGCCGGGTCCGCGGCAGCACGGCCCCGCTGTGGGTCGGCGACTCCGACGGCGTCGAGGTCCGCGTCCAGGCGGAACCCGGAGCCCCGGCCACCCGCGCGGCGGCCCGGCTCCCGTCCGGCATGCGGATCGAACTCATCGACCCGGGCGCGACGGACCCGGTGACGGTGGTCGACGCCAAGAACGGCGCCTCGGGCACCTCCGACGAACCCGAGGGCGACGACAAGGGCGACGTGGAGGCCCTGCCCGGCATGTCCATGGAGACGGCGGAGTCCTCCTCCGCCAACGTCCCGCTGGCCGAGCTCGGCGCGATGGAGATCACCGAGCTCAACAAGGCGGACTCCACCGCCGACGCCGTCCTCGCCAGCGACGGCACCCTCAGCGCGGCGGCCCGCCCGTACATCGGCCCGCGGCCGCGGATCGTCACGCGGCTGGGCTGGGGCGCGGACGAATCCCTGCGCGAGGCGGGCTTCGTCTATACGAGCACGGTCAAGGCCGCCTTCGTCCACCACAGCGCCTCGGGCAACAACTACACCTGCAAGGACGCCCCGAAAGTGCTGCGCAGCCTGTACCGCTACCACGTGGTCAGCAGCGGCTGGCGCGACATCGGCTACAACTTCGCCGTCGACAAGTGCGGCACGGTGTACGAGGGCCGGGCGGGCGGGGTCGCCAAGGCGGTGCAAGGCGCACACACCATGGGCTTCAACACGGACAGCATGGGTATCGCGGTGCTCGGCACGTACACGACCACCGCGCCGCCCGCCGCCGCGGTGAAGGCGGTGGCCCAGCTGACGGCGTGGAAGCTCGGCCTGTTCAACCGGGACCCGCGGGCGAAGACCACCCTGAAGTCGGGCGGCGGCAACCGCTTCGCGAAGGGCACGAACGTGAAGCTGAACGTCATCTCGGGCCACCGCGACGGCTTCGCCACGGAATGCCCGGGCAAGCTGCTCTACGGCCAACTGCCCCCCACCCGCACCTCCGCGGCCAAACTCCAGGGCCGTCCCTAGGGGGCGTCTTGTCGATCAGGCCGGGCTCGCGGCGTCCGGCAACGCGCGCTCGCCGCGTTCTCGTCACTCGCCGACGCTCCGCGTCGACTCCCTCCTCGGCCTTGCGATCGCACGCACCGGACGCCGCTCCCTGATCCGGCCTGATCGGCAAGACACCCCCTAGGGCCTCCTTCGGATCACGCCGGGCTCGCGGGGGCCTGGCACGCGCGCTCGTCGCGTTGTCGTCGCTCGCCAGCGTCCCCCAGCTACCGCCGGGAGGTGCCCCCACCGCGTTGGCTCCCTCCTGCGCCTTGCGATCGCACCCACCAGGCCCCGCTCCCTGATCCGGCCTGATCCCAAAGACAGGCCCTAGGCGAAATCCAGCCCCGCCGGCGCTCGAGGCGCGGGGGTCCGGGGGCGGAGCCCCCAGCAGGACCGCCGCAGCCGTGCAGGGTCCGGGCGGAGCCCGGGGAAAGGTGGAAGGGCGGGTAGGGGACCAGCCCCGCAGGGCTACGCTCAATGGCATGGCAGGCCGCTTCGACCCCCTCACCCGCACCGCCGTCCGCGGCGGCCGCACCACCGTGCCCGCAGGCACCACCGGGCCCGGGGCCGAAACGGGGCCCGGGGCCGAAACCGGGCCCGGCCGGACCGGGACCCCGGCCCTGGCCCGAACCTGGACCCCCGCGGGCGTCGTCGACCTCGGGCTCACGCTCGGCCCGCTCAGACGCGGCCCCGGCGACCCCACCTTCCGCACCACCCCCGACGGCTCCGTCTGGAAGACCACCCGCACCCCCCAGGGCCCCGCCACCCTCCGCGTGGCACTGGGCCGAGGCACCGGTACGGCCGAAGCAGAGGCCTGGGGCCCCGGAGCCGAGTGGATGCTCGACCGCCTCCCCGCCCTCCTCGGTGACGGCGACGACCCCGCCGCCTTCGTCCCCCGCCACCGCCTCCTGCACGCCAGCCACCGCCGCCGCCCCGGCCTCCGCCTCACCCGTACCGGACTGGTCCTGGAGTCCCTGATCCCGACCGTCCTGGAGCAGAAGGTCACCGCCGACGAGGCGTACCGCGCCTGGCGCCGCCTGGTGTCCTGGTACGGAGAGCCCGCCCCCGGCCCCCGGCACGCCCCGCCGGGCCTGTACGTCATGCCCGACGCCCGGGCCTGGGCGCTGATCCCGTCCTGGGACTGGCACAAGGCCGGCGTCGACGCCAAGCGCTCCGCCACGATCGTCCGCTGCGCCCGGGTGGCGAACCGGCTGGAGGAGGCCGCCACCATGGAACTCCCGCAGGCCGCGGCCCGGCTGGAAGCCGTACCCGGCATCGGCCCGTGGACCTCCGCCGAGACCCTCCAGCGCAGCAACGGCTGCGCCGACGCGGTCACCACCGGCGACCTGCACCTGCCCGGCATCATCGGCTACGCCCTCGCCGGGGACCGGGACGCCGACGACGCCGCCATGCTGGAGCTGCTCGCCCCGTACGCCGGCCAGCGCCACCGCGCGGCCCGCCTGGTGCTCCTCGCGGGCCACGCACCGCCCCGCCGCGCCCCGAAGATGCGCAAGACGGACATCGGGCGCCTGTGACGGGCGGCCCTACCGGACCTCGATGAAGTCCTCCGCCGACCGCGCCGGCCGCTGCGCCGGAGCCGTCGCGGCATGGCCCACGGCCACCGCGCCCATCGGGTCCCAGCCCTGCGGCAGCCCGAGCACCTTGCGCACCACGTCCCGGCAGAACATCGTCGAGGACACCCACGCCGAGCCCAGCCGCTCCCCGGCCAGCGCGACCAGGAAGTTCTGCACGCCCGCGCCCATCGCGACCACGAACATCTCCCGCTCGGCCGCATCGCGCCGGGCGTGCCCGTAGTCGTGCGCGCCGTCCGTCACCATGCACGGCACCACCAGGTACGGGGCACCCCGCAGCACATCGCCCCGCCGGACCCGTCGCGCGATGGACTCCTCGGACTTGCCGTCCCGCCGCAGGTCCTCGACCCACGCGTCCCGCATCGCGTCCAGCAGCTCCAGCCGCGCCGCCGCCGACTCCAGCAGGACGAACCGCCAGGGCGTCGTGTGGTGCGGCGCCGGGGCCGTCACGGCCGCCGCCACCGCCCGGCGGACCGCGCCCGGGTCCACCGGGTCCGCCGTGAAGGCCCGTACCGTACGGCGCTGCGTCACGGCTTCCCGTACCGCCTCCGACGTGCCCAGCCGGAACATGTCGTCGGCCGGCGAGCGCACCAGATCGGCCGCCGCCGAACCGTCGCCCAGTACGTGGCCCAGCCCGCGTACGACCGCCACCGGCAGCCCCGCCGCCTTGCCCTTGACCAGGTCTCCGGCCGCGGCCAGCTCGTCCGCCGTGGCCACTATCGTCGCGCTCAGCGGATTGCCGTGGGCGTCCGTACCGCCGCGCAGGTCGTCCAGGACCCGCACCCCGGCCGAGCCGATCGCCACGTCCGTGAGCCCGGTGCGCCACGGCCGCCCGAAGGTGTCGGTCACGATGACGCCGACGTCGACGGACAGCAGCTCGCGCAGGCCGGCGCGGATCGCGGCGGCCGAGGCGTCGGGGTCCTCGGGCAGCAGCAGCACCGTGCCGGGCTCGGTGTTCGAGGCGTCGACGCCGGCCGCCGCCATGACCAGCCCCTGCCGGTTCTCCACGATCCGCAGCGGGCCCCGGCGCGCGACGACCCGTACGGTCTCCGCGTCTATGGCGTCCTCGCGGGAGTCGGCGCGGACGATCCGGCCCTCCGCCTTGGAGACGATCTTCGAGGTGACCAGCAGGACGTCCCCGTCCCGCAGCCCCGGCCCGGCCGCGGCGATCAGCCGCGCGAGGTCGTCGCCCGGGCGGACCTCCGGGATCCCGGCGACGGCGCGCACCTCGTACGAGGGGACGGGGGCAGGGGCGGGAGCGGACGGAACGCTCACCGGGAGGCCTCCGCGAGCTCCAGCGCGGCGCGGGCCATCGCGGCGGTCGCGGCCAGGTCGGTCATCATCAGCGGCACCGCGCGGCAGGCGATCCCGGCGGCCTCCACCTCGGCGACCGCGTCCGCGTCGGAGGTGTCCACGAGCCAGCCGTCGAGCAGGTCGCTCCCGTAGTGCAGGGCGACGGCCGCGGCGGTGGACTGGACGCCGACGGCGGCCAGCACCTTGTCGGCCATCCCGCGCACGGGAGAGCCCCCCACGATGGGGGAGAGGCCGACGACGGGCGCCCCGGCTGCGGCCACGGCCTCGCGGATGCCGGGCACGGCGAGGATGGTGCCGACCGAGACGACCGGGTTGGACGGCGGGAGGACGATCAGGTCGGCGGCCGCGACGGCCTCGAGCACGCCGGGAGCGGGCTTGGCCTGCTTCGCGCCGACGGGTACGACGGCCTCGGCGTCGAGCGAGGCGCGCAGCCGGACCCAGTACTCCTGGAAGTGGATGACGCGGCGCTCGCCGGTTTCGGGGTCGTTGACGGCGACGTGGGTCTCGACGCGGTCGTCGGACATGGGCAGCAGCCGGACCCCGGGCTGCCAGCGGTCGCAGAGCGCCTCGGTGACCGCGCTCAGCGGGTAGCCCGCTCCGAGCATCTGCGTACGGACGATGTGGGTGGCGAAGTCGCGGTCGCCGAGGCCGAACCAGGTGGGTCCGACCCCGTACGCCGCGAGCTCCTCCTTGACGGTGAAGGACTCGTCGGTGCGTCCCCAGCCCTGGTCCTCGTTGATGCCACCGCCGAGGGTGTACATCACCGTGTCCAGATCGGGGCACACCTTCAGCCCGAACAGGTGAATGTCGTCACCGGTGTTGCCGATGACCGTGATGTCCGCGTCGGGAACCGCGGCCTTGAGGCCGCGGAGGAAACGGGCGCCGCCGATGCCGCCGGCCAGAACAACAATGCGCATGCAGCGAAGTGTGTCAGGCCTGGCCCGGCCGGGTCGGACGCGGTCCGGTCGCGTCAGACGGAAAGGGCCTCGGGCCGGGCCGGGGAGCAGTGGTGCATCGGCATCTCGGTCAGGCCCGGGAAGTAGACGTGCAGGCTGACCGCTCCGTCGAGGCCGTCGTTGACGACCTCGTGGGCGTACCCGGGGGCGAAGACGCGCTGGGCGCCGGCGCCGAGGGCCAGCGGCCCGCGCGGGCCGTGCTCGGTGAGCTCGCCGTCGAGGACGGTCAGGACGCCGGAGGAGGGGCCGTGGTCGTGCAGGCCGCTGCCCTGGCCGGGGACCCAGCTGAGCAGCCAGACCTCGTAGCCGGGGCCGGTGCGCAGCCGGTGGTACCAGCGGGTGGTGGCGTCGTACTCGACCAGGTGCTCCCACTCGGCGCGGTTCGCGGCGATGGTGCGCGCGAGGCCGACGAACTCGGCGACGGTGGCCGGGTGCTCGCGGGCGGGCTGCAGGAGGTGCTGGACGGAGAGGATGTCGCCGGCGATCTGGAGGTCGCTCTCGACGGTTGCGGGAGTGGTGTTCATCGGGGGGTCCTCGATGGATGTCAGTCGTGCTGGCGGTCGCTGTGGGGGTGGCCGGAGCTCAGGGGAGCCGGGGGCTCCGAAGGCATCAACAGCAGCAACAGCGACAGCGAACCTGGGCAGCGCACAGGAACCCACGAATGGGGGTCCGGGTGGTTGCTGAGGTCACTGACATGGGGACAAGGAGACCGGGTCGGAGGCCGGACTGTCAACCCAATGCCTCGTTTGTCGCGAAAGTTTCATCTGATCCGGTTGCTGTGCTCGGAGAAAGGTTTGTGCATACCGATGCAGGGGAGGTGGCGCTGCACGTCACGCGTCGTCCCGCTCGAACTGCCTGCACCACCCGGGCCACAACGACACGCCGCTCCGTGACCGGAATGTGATCTGCGCCGCTTCTTTGGCTTGATCGCAACCGCACCGCGGAGTGGCACGTCGATTGCGGGTGAACAGGGGCACAGTGGGGCGCCAGTGGCATGTGTCACGATTTTTGGCGATATGAACACTTTCTGCATACGCTTGGTTCCGCAGAGTGAATAAGGGGCCCAATAGCAGATCTCGGCTTGACTGCGCTGGAGCGGCCCACTTGTAATTTCACTCGTGTCGTTACGTAGCGATCAGTAACGGCACCACCACGGGGACGCACAGACAGAGCGAGGGGCGCACATGACCGAGCTGTTTCAGGAACTGCTGGTCGAGGAGGCGGACGAAGAGCTCGGATGGCAGGAGCGCGCTCTTTGCGCCCAGACCGACCCCGAGTCCTTCTTTCCCGAGAAGGGCGGCTCCACCCGCGAGGCCAAGAAGGTCTGCCTCGCCTGCGAGGTCCGCTCCGAATGCCTCGAGTACGCACTCGCCAACGACGAGCGATTCGGCATCTGGGGCGGCCTGTCCGAGCGCGAACGCCGACGGCTGAAAAAAGCAGCGGTCTGAGCTTCGGAGCAAGACTGCAGAACAAAGCAATGAGCAGAGCAAACGGTCCGCCTCCTGCACCTTCCCCGCAGGAGGCGGACCGCTGTGTTCCCAGCCGTTAGTGTGGGGCGCTGTCCAGCAGCCTCCGGGAGCACAACCACCCCCGGACCCACTCCCCGGACCGTGTCCGGGGGGATCCCCAGGCCGGAGGGCCAGTAGAGCGATGTCCCTGCACAGCCAGTCGACGGCCTCCTACCAGGCTGCCGCCACACCCGAGTTCCCCCGGCACGTGGTCACCGCGGTCCTCGTCGCCCACGACGGCGCCCGCTGGCTGCCCAGGACGCTCGCCGGCCTCCTCGGCCAGGAACGCCCCGCGCAGAACCACGTCGCCGCCGACACCGGCAGCGCCGACGAATCCGCGCGCCTGCTCGGCGAGGCCCTCGGCGAGGACCGCGTCCTCCACCTCGCCCGCCGCACCGGCTTCGGCGCCGCCGTCGACGAAGCCGCCCGCACCGCGGGCACCCTGAGCCCCGAGGACCTCCCGTACCTCAAGCGCCCCAGCGGCTGGGACCCCGTCAGCCGCACCTGGCGCGACGACGCCTACGACCTCCCCGAGCTCCCCCACGGCGAACCCGTCCAGTGGCTCTGGCTGCTCCACGACGACAGCGCCCCCGAGCCCGACGCCCTCACCGAACTGCTGCGCGTCGCCGAGGACAACCCCGACGCCGCCGTCATCGGCCCCAAGCTGCGCGGCTGGTACGACAAGAAGCAGCTCCTCGAGGCCGGCGTCACCATCGCCCGCAGCGGCCGCCGCTGGACCGGCCTCGACCGCCGCGAACAGGACCAGGGCCAGCACGACCAGGTCCGCCCCGTCCTGTCCGTCTCCACCGCCGGCATGCTCGTGCGCCGCGACGTGTACGAGGCCCTCGGCGGCTTCGACCGCCGCCTGCCCCTCATGCGCGACGACGTCGACCTCTGCTGGCGCGCCCAGAGCGCCGGCCACACCGTCCTCGTCGCCCCCGACGCCGTCCTGCGGCACGCCGAGGCCGCCGCCCGCGAGCGCCGCACCGTCGACTGCGCCGGACGTACGAGCTCCAGCCCGCACCGCGTCGACAAGGCAGGAGCCGTCTACACGGTCCTCGCCAACAGCTCCGGGCGCGCCCTGCCGTACGTCCTGCTGCGCCTGCTCGTCGGCACCGTGCTCCGCACCCTCGCCTACCTCGTCGGCAAGGCCCCCGGCCAGGCCGTCGACGAGATCACCGGCCTCCTCGCCGCCCTGCTGCGCCCCGGCCGGATCCTCGGCGCCCGCCGCAGACGCGGCCGCCCCGTCGTCCCCGCCAAGGAACTGCGCCCCCTGTTCCCCCCGCCCGGCGCGAGCCTGCGGGCCAACGCCGAACAGCTCGCCGGGTACTTCGGCGGCGACCGGGACACCGACACGGCCGCCATCGGCCGGCACGGCGGAGCCGTCGAGTCCGGCCCCGGCGGCGACGACGCCGACTACCTCGAGATCGAACAGTTCGCGCGCCTCAAGCGGATCGCCCGCAACCCCGCGCCCGTCCTCTTCGCCCTCCTCCTGCTCGTCTCCGTCATCGCCTGCCGCGCCCTGCTCGGCGGCGGCTCCCTCATGGGCGGCGCCCTGCTGCCCGCCCCCGACAGCGGGCTCGCCCTCTGGCGCAGCTACACCGACGACTGGCAGCCCGTCGCCGCCGGCTCCACCGCCGGAGCGCCCCCGTACCTCGCCGTCCTCGGCGCCTTCGCCACCGTGCTGTTCGGCTCCACGAGCGCGGCGCTGACCCTGCTGCTGGTCTGCTCGGTCCCGCTCGCCGGGCTCACCGCCTACTTCGCCTCCCGGCCGCTCGTCGAGTCCCGGCTGCTGCGCGCCTGGGCCGCCGTCGCCTACGCCTTCCTGCCCGCCGTCACCGGCGCGCTGGCCGGCGGCCGCCTCGGCACCGCCGTCCTCGCGATCCTGCTCCCGCTCATCGCCCGCTCGGCCGTCGCCGCGTTCGGGTTCGGCGCAGCCGAAGGCGAACGGTCCGGCTGGCGCCCGGTGTGGACGTACACCCTCCTGCTGACCCTGACCACCGCCTTCACGCCCGTCGTGTGGCCGCTGGCCGCCGTCCTCGGCACCGCCGCCCTCGTGCTGCGCCGCGCCGAGTGGAAGACGTACGGGCTGCGGCTGCTCGCCACCCTCGCCGTCCCGCTCCTCGTGCTCGCCCCCTGGTCGCTGAGCCTGCTCATGCACCCCGGCCGGCTCCTGGACGAGGCCGGCCTGGCGTACGGATCCGGCTCGGCCACCGCCCTGGACCTGCTCGGCATCAGCCCCGGCGGCCCCCGTACCGCCGGCGGCCTGCTGCTCATCGGCATCGTCCTGGCCGCCCTGGCCGCCCTGCTGCGCGCCGAGCGCCGGTTCGCCGTCCGCACCGCCTGGGCCGCCGCCCTGGCCGCCCTGCTCCTGGCCGTCGTCGTCAACCGCACCGGCTGGGCCGGACCCGCCACCCTCGTCTACGGACTGGCCCTCCTCGCGGCCGCCGCCGTCGGCGCCGAGGGAGCCAGGGAGCGGGTCGCCGCCAGCAGCTTCGGCTGGCGCCAGCCGCTGGCCGCGCTGATCGCGCTCGGCGCCGCCGCCGGCCCGCTGCTCGGCGCCGCCGGCTGGATGATCAGCGGCGCCGACGGCCCGCTGGAGCGGCGCGACCCGGTCCAGGTCCCCGCGTTCGTCGCCGAGGAGAGCGGCACCCGCGACCAGGCTCGCACCCTCGTCCTCGGCGGCACCTCGCCCGCCACCGTCTCGTACACCCTGGTCCGCGGCTCCGGCGGCCGCCTCGGCGACGCCGAACGCGCCGCCGCGGCCGGCAGCAGCCCCCAGCTCGACAAGGTCGTCTCCAGCCTCGTCGCCGGCTCCGGCGCCGACCAGACCGACCAGCTCAGCGGCTTCGCCATCCGCTACATCCTGGTCCGCGACGGGGCCCCGCAGCAGATGCGCAAGGTCCTCGACGCCACCCCGGGCCTCAGCCGCCTCAGCCAGCTCGACGGCAGCGCACTGTGGCGCGTGGACCGCCAGGTCGCCCGCGCCGCCATCGTCTCCGGCAAGCCGGGCGAGGCCCCCATCCCGGTCGCCTCCGGCCCCGTCGAGGTCCACACCAAGATCCCGGCGGGCGCAGCGGGACGCATGCTGCGCATCGCCGACCGGGCCGCCCCCGGCTGGCAGGCCACCCTCGACGGCAAGCCCCTCGAGCCCAAGACCCTCGACGGCTGGGCGCAGGGCTTCGAACTGCCCGCCGCCGGAGGCCGCCTCGACCTCGTCCACGAGGACGCGCTGACCCGGACCGCCTGGCACTGGGCCCAGGGGCTGCTCGCGCTGGTGCTGCTCGTCATGGCCCTGCCCGGCCGCCGGACGAGCCTCGACGACGACCTGCCCGAGGAGGAGGCGGAGGCCGCCGACAGGGCCGCCGCGGGCGAGGGCGGCGAAGGCCGCCGGGCCCGCCGGCTGCGCGCGGAGGCGGAGTCCGCGGCCGCCGCGACCGCCGCCGCCGAGGAGCCCGCGGGCGCGGTCGCCGATCCGTACGCGGAGATCCCGGCGCAGCCGGTGTACGGGGAGGAGTCGTACGCGTACCAGGCCTACGGCGACCAGGGCTACGCGTACGACCAGCAGTCCCAGCAGTCCCAGCAGCCGTACGTGCCGGCGCCGACCCAGGCCCCGGAGTACGAGCAGTACCCCTACCCCCAGCAGGGCTACGACCCCCAGCAGGGCTACGACCCCCAGCAGGGGTACCCGCAGCAGCCGTACCCCTACCCGCCCTACGAGCAGCCGTACGACACCTACGGACAGCACGACCAGCGTCCGGACGGGAGCCCCCAGCAGTGAAGCAGCGCGCACCCCTGACGCTGGCGGCGGTGGCCGCGGCCCTGGCGGCCGTCACCGGCGTCGGATACCTCACCGCCCCCGCCGCCCCGGCCGCCGACGACCGGACGGCGGCCGCGGCCCGGATGCCGGTGGAGCGGTCCGCGCTGGTCTGCCCGGCGCCCAGCTCCTCGGACATCGCGGAGACCACGTACACGGCGATCACCCCCGGCGCGGCCGGCGGCGGCAAGGGCACGGCCCGCCTCCTCGGCGCGACCAAGGAGGCCAAGGCGGTGCTCGAGCTCAAGGAGCGCGGCAAGCCGGCCGGGGCCGCCGCCTCCGGAGCGGAGGCGCCCGCACTGGTGGGTGTCGCCGACGGGATCCTGGCCCCCGGCTGGACCGCGCAGCAGACCACCAAGGTCTCGGTCGGCCGGGCCCGCGGCGTCCTCGGCGTCGGCTGCACCACGCCCGGCACCGACTTCTGGTTCCCCGGCGCGAGTACGGCCAAGGGGCGTGAGGACTACGTGCACCTCACCAACCCGGACGACACCGCGGCCGTGATCGACATCAAGATGTTCGGCCCGGACGGGGCGGTCAAGTCCGAGGGCGGCACCGGCGAGAACATCCGGATCGACCCCAGGTCCACCAAGTCCGTCTCGTTGTCCTCCCTCGCCCCCGGGGCCCAGCTCGCGGACGTCACCGCCCATGTGACGACCCGTGCGGGCCGGGTCGGCGCCTCCGTGCAGGTCGGCGAGGAGGGGGTGGGAGCCGACTGGCTGCCGGCCTCCACCGACCCGGCGGGCTCGCTGGTGCTGCCCGGGATCCCGGCGGACGCCACCTCCGTACGGCTGGTCGCCTTCGCACCGGGCGAGGAGGACGCGGACCTCACCCTCAAGCTGGCCGGGCCGAACGGCTCGATCAGCCCGGCGGGCAACGAGCAGCTGCACCTCAAGGGCGGCATGACCGCGAGCGTCGACCTGAAGGACGTGACCCGCGGCGAGGCGGGCTCGCTGCTGCTGGCCCCGGCGAAGGACAAGAAGGCCGTGCCCGTGGTGGCGGCCGTCCGCGTGGTCCGCGGCAGCGGCGCCAAGCAGGACCTGGGCTTCGTCCCGGCGACCGGGCCGGTGGGAACCCGGGCCACGGTCGCCGACAACCGTGCCGACGAGAACGCGACGGTGCTCTCGCTGACGGCGGTCGGCGGCGCCGACGCGAAGGTGAAGGTGACGGCCTCGGCGGGCACGGAGGCCGGGGAGCCGGCCTCGAAGGAGGTCACGGTCAAGGCGGGTACGACGCAGACGGTGTCACTGGCCCCGGCGGGGGCCAAGGGCGCCTACGCGCTGACGGTCGAGACCGTCTCCGGCGGCCCCGTGTACGCGGCCCGCACCCTGACCCTGCCCCACGAGGGCACGCCGATGTTCACGATCCAGCCGCTGGCGGACGACCACGCGATGGTCTCGGTCCCCAAGGCCACCCAGGACCTCACGGTCCTGACGGGCTAGCGGGTCACCCCTCAGCAGTTCGCGCCTGCGGTACGGCCGGTCAGTCCTGGCCGTACCGCGGGTCGACCGTCTCCGGGGACAGCCCGAGCAGTTCCGCCACCTGCTCCACCACGATCTCGTGCACGAGCAGCGCCCGCTCGTCCCGGCTCTTCGTGCGGATCTCCACCGGCCGCCGGAACACCACGACCCGCGCCGGCCGCCCCGCGCCCGCCGCCTCCGACAGCGCCCCGAGCGGCACCGCCTCGTCGTTCCAGCCGGCGTCCGGACCGCCCGGCGGTCCGGGGACGTCCGCGACCACGAACTCCACCTCCGCCAGCTGCGGCCAGCGCCGCTCCAGCCGCTCGACCGAGTCCCGTACGAGGTCCCCGAACAGCTCCGCCCGGCTCGCCGACAGCGGCACCTGCGGCGGGGCCAGCGGCCCGCGCATCCCGCGCCCGTGCCGGTCGCGACGGCGCGGCCGCGGCTCGGCGGGAGGCTCGGCGGGGCGGGGCGGGCCGGGGGTCAGGGGGCTGTCCGTCACCCCCGCAGGGTAGCCCCCGCAGCCCCTCCCACCCGGGGGTTTCCGGACCCGCCGCGTCCCTCCGCAGGCACGACACGGGGGAGTGGCCTGCGGGAGAGTCGTCGCGGCCCGGTCAAGAGTGCGGTACCGTCCAACGTCGTGAGCCTTGTACGTCGCTGTTCGCGCACTGCGTGCGGCCGCCCTGCCGTCGCGACACTGACGTACGTCTACGCCGATTCGACCGCAGTTCTCGGCCCGCTCGCCACCTACGCGGAACCCCACTGCTACGACCTGTGCGCCGAGCACTCCGAGCGCCTGACCGCCCCGCGCGGCTGGGACGTCGTGCGCCTCACCGACGGCTCCGCGCCGTCCCGGCCGAGCGGCGACGACCTCGAAGCCCTGGCCAACGCCGTCCGTGAAGCGGCCCGCCCCCACGACCGCGCCGCCGAGGCCGGAGGAAGCCGTCCGGGCAGCGGTGGCGGCAACACCGGGGAGACCCGTCGAGGACACCTGCGCGTCCTGCGTTCGCCCGATTCCTGACCCTGCGCTGATTTGAGAGGCCGCCTTCCGCGCAAGGTAGGGTCGGTCCCCCCGCACAGGACCTTCAGGAGGGCAGGCAGCAGTGGCCGCAGATCTTTCGAACATCGTCAAGGCGTACGACGTACGTGGTGTCGTACCGGACGAGTGGGACGAGGCCTTGGCCGAGCTGTTCGGTGCCGCATTCGTGGAGGTCACGAAGGCCACCGCGATAGTCGTGGGCCACGACATGCGGCCCTCCTCGCCCGGCCTGTCCGCCGCCTTCGCGCGCGGCGCCGCCGCCCGCGGCGTGGACGTCACCCTGATCGGCCTGTGCTCCACCGACCAGCTCTACTACGCCTCCGGCGTGCTGGACCTGCCCGGCGCGATGTTCACCGCCTCGCACAACCCGGCCCAGTACAACGGCATCAAGCTCTGCCGCGCGGGCGCCGCCCCGGTCGGCCAGGACACCGGCCTGTCCACCATCCGTGAGCTCGCCGAGAAGTGGTCGGACGAGGGCGCCCCCGCGATCGCGGCCGGCACCGTCCCCGGCACGGTCACCGAGCAGGACACCCTCGCCGGGTACGCCGCGCACCTGAAGTCCCTGGTCGACCTCGGCTCCATCCGCCCGCTCAAGGTGGTCGTGGACGCGGGCAACGGCATGGGCGGCCACACCGTCCCCACCGTGTTCGAGGGCCTGCCCCTGGAGCTCGTACCCATGTACTTCGAGCTCGACGGGACCTTCCCCAACCACGAGGCCAACCCGCTGGACCCGAAGAACCTCGTCGACCTGCAGGCCCGCGTGAAGGCCGAGGGCGCCGACCTCGGCCTCGCCTTCGACGGGGACGCGGACCGCTGCTTCGTCGTCGACGAGCGCGGCGAGGGCGTCTCCCCCTCCGCCGTGACCGCCCTGGTCGCCTCCCGCGAGCTGGCCCGCAACGGCGGCACCGGCACGGTGATCCACAACCTGATCACCTCCTGGTCCGTCCCCGAGGTCGTCCGCGAGAACGGCGGCACCCCGGTGCGCACCCGGGTCGGCCACTCCTTCATCAAGGAGGAGATGGCGAAGACGGGCGCGATCTTCGGCGGCGAGCACTCGGCGCACTACTACTTCAAGGACTTCTGGAACGCGGACACCGGCATGCTCGCCGCGCTCCACGTCCTCGCGGCCCTCGGCGGCCAGGACGGTGCCCTCTCCGACCTCGTCGCCTCCTACGACCGCTACGTCGGCTCGGGCGAGATCAACTCCACCGTCGCCGACCAGGCCGACCGCGTCGCCGCCGTCAAGGCCGCGTACGGCCCGCTGGAGGGCGTCACCCTCGACGAGCTGGACGGCCTCACCGTCACCACCGCCGACTGGTGGTTCAACCTGCGCGCCTCCAACACCGAGCCGCTGCTGCGCCTGAACGTCGAGGCCCGCGACGCCGCGCAGCTCGCCAAGGTCCGCGACGAGGTCCTGGCCCTCGTCCGCGCCTGATGCACCCGCCGGGCGGGACACGCCGAGCGTGCCTCCCGCCCGGCACCCGACCGGGTCCGCGCCCGCTGCCCCAGGGCCGCACCGCAGGTGACTCGGCGGTACGCTGACCTCGCCCAATCCGCATGTTCGAAGGGAAGCGCCCATGCCGCTCGAAGCCGGCCTTCTGGAGATCCTCGCCTGCCCCGCCTGCCACTCGCCCCTCGAGGACAAGTCGGCCGACGAGACGGCCCCCGAGCTGATCTGCACCGGCCGTGACTGCGGCCTCGCGTACCCCGTCCGCGACGGCATCCCGGTCCTCCTGGTCGACGAGGCCCGCCGCCCCGCCTGACCCACCCCGCGCCGCAGAAGCTGAGACCGATTCCGCAACCCTGGGTCCCTCACCACCGCCGGAGGCCGCAATGCTCGACGAGTCGCTCCTCGACGCACCGGACGAACTCGCCCGCGCCGACCGCCGCGGCCTGCTCCGCGGCGCCGCCGAGGCCGGGGCCAGAGTCCGTACCGCAGCCCGGCACGCGACCGAGGCGGGCCTCGCCGACCTGCGCCCCGACGGCCGGCCCCGCGCCGTCCTCATCGCAGGCCCCGGCACGGCCGCCACGGGCGTCGCCGACCTGCTCGGCGCCCTCGCCGGAGCCTCCGCGCCCGTCACCCGCCTGCACCCCACCGGCGTCGCACACGCCGCCGGCGCCCTGCGCTGGGCGCTGCCCGGCTGGGCCGGCTCCGTCGACCTGCTGCTCATCGCCACCACCGACGGCACCGAACCCGGGCTCGCCGTCCTCGCCGAGCAGGCCTACCGGCGCGGCTGCACCGTCGTCGCCGTCGCCCCCGAGCGTTCCCCGCTGAGCGAGGCCGTGGACGGCGCGCACGGGCTCCTCGTACCGATGGCCAAGGCGCCGTACCAGGAGTACGACGAATCCGCCGCGGCCGGACCCGGCGCCCTGTGGGCCCTGCTGACCCCGCTGCTCCTGCTCCTCGACAAGGTCGGGCTGATCACCTCCGCCCCGGACACCCTCCAGCGCGTCGCCGACCGGCTCGACCGCACCGCCGAGCGCTGCGGACCGGCCATCGCCACGTACTCCAACCCGGCCAAGACCCTCGCCGCCGAGCTCGCCGACACCCTCCCGCTCATCTGGAGCGAGGGCGCCGGCGCGGGCCCGGCCGGCCGCCGCTTCGCCGCCACCCTCGCCGAACTCGCCGGCCGCCCCGCACTGGCCGCCGATCTCCCCGAGGCGCTGCCCGCCCACGGCGTCCTGCTCGCCGGCTCCTTCGCCGCCGGCGCCGACCCCGAAGACTTCTTCCGTGACCGGGTGGAGGAGCCCCAGGCCCTCCGTGCCCGCATCGTCCTGCTGCGCGACCGGCCCACGGGCGGCCTCACCGCCGCCCCGGCCGCGCGCGAGCTCGCCCTCAGCCACGACACGGCCATCAGCGAGCTCGAACCGGAGGAAGGCGGCGAACTGGAACAGCTCGCCGAACTCCTCGCCGTCACCGATTTCGCCACCGCCTACCTCGCCCTGGCGACCAGGGGACGCGGCTGAGGCACGCACCGTGCCCGCCCATATCCAGAAAGACGACCGATGGACCGCCTGACGAACACGATCCGCCCCTACGCCTGGGGATCGACCACCGCGATCCCAGGACTCCTCGGTGTCGAACCCACCGGGGAGCCGCAGGCCGAGATGTGGATGGGCGCGCACCCCGGCGCCCCCTCCCGCCTCGACCGCGGCGCGGGTGAGACCACCCTCGCCGAGGTCATCGACGCCGACCCGGAACGTGAACTCGGTGCGGCCACCGTCGCGAAGTTCGGCCCCCGCCTGCCCTTCCTGCTCAAACTCCTGGCCGCCGGGGCGCCGCTCTCCCTCCAGGTCCACCCCGACCTCGCGCAGGCGGAAGAGGGCTACGCCGACGAGGAGCGCCGCGGGGTCCCCGTCGACGCGGCCCACCGCAACTACAAGGACCCCAACCACAAGCCCGAGATGATCTGCGCGCTCACCCCCTTCGACGGCCTGTGCGGCTTCCGCCCGCCGCTGGAGGCCGCCGAGCTGCTCGACGGCCTCGGGGTGGACTCCCTCAAGCCGTACGTCGACCTGCTCCGGGCCCACCCGGAGGAGGCGGCCCTGCGCGAGATGCTCACCGCCGTACTGACCGCGGACCGCGCCGAGATGGCCCGTACGGTGGCCGAGGCCGGCGCCGCGATCGAGCGCCTCGGGGGCCCGTACGCGCCGTACGCCTCGCTCGTGCACCACTTCCCGGGCGACCCGGGCGTGATCGCGGCCATGCTCCTCAACCACGTCCGACTCCAGCCCGGCGAGGCCATGTTCCTCGGCGCCGGCGTCCCGCACGCCTACCTCGACGGCCTCGGCGTGGAGCTGCTGGCCAACTCCGACAACGTGCTGCGCGCCGGACTCACCCCCAAACACGTGGACGTGCCCGAGCTGCTGAAGATCGTGCGGTTCGAGCCGGGCGACCCGGCCGTGCAGCGCCCCGAGGGCAACGGCGAGGAGGTCTACGAGACCCCCATCGACGAATTCCGCCTCTCCCGCTTCGCCCTGGCCGCCGGCGCCGCCCCGCACGCCCTCCCGGACGACGCCCCGCAGATCCTGCTCTGCACGGCGGGCCGCCCGAAGGCCGGCGAAGTGACGCTGTCCCCCGGCGAGTCGGTCTTCGTCCCGGCAGGCGAAAAGGTCGAACTGTCCGGAATCGGCACCATCTTCCGGGCCACCGTCGCCCTCTGACGTGGCGTCCGGGGCTACGGCTGCAACAATGTGCCGCCGTAGCGCGGCGCCCCGGGCAGGGGTGCCGTACCGAGGAAGGGATTCCAGAAACCCATGAGCGCGTCGGGCGGTACCAGGGCGATCGTGGCGGCACTCGCCGCCAATCTCGCCATCGCTGTAGCCAAGTTCGTGGCCTTCGCCTTCAGCGGCTCGTCGTCGATGCTCGCGGAAAGCGTCCACTCGCTGGCCGACTCCGGGAACCAGGGGCTGCTGCTCCTCGGCGGAAAGAAGGCCCAGCGCGAGGCGACGCCGCAACACCCCTTCGGGTACGGGCGCGAGCGCTACATCTACGCCTTCCTCGTCTCCATCGTGCTCTTCACCGTCGGCGGCATGTTCGCCATCTACGAGGGTGTCGAGAAGGTCCAGCACCCGCACCCCATCGAGGCCTGGTACTGGCCGATCGGCGTGCTCGTCTTCGCCATCGTCGCCGAGAGCTTCTCCTTCCGTACGGCGATCAAGGAGTCGAACGAGATCCGCGGCTCCCTGTCGTGGAGCCAGTTCATCAAGCGCGCCAAGGCCCCCGAGCTGCCGGTGGTCCTGCTGGAGGACTTCGGCGCCCTCGTCGGCCTGGTCCTCGCCCTCGGCGGTGTCGGCCTCGCGCTCGCGACCGGCAACGGCGTCTGGGACGGCATCGGCACCCTCTGCATCGGCACCCTGCTGCTCGTCATCGCCGTCGTGCTGGCCGCCGAGACCAAGTCCCTGCTGCTCGGCGAGGCCGCGGGCACGGAGGACGTCGAGAAGATCGCGGCCGCGCTCGTCGACGGCGACGTCGTCACCCGCGTGATCCACATGCGCACCCTGCACCTCGGCCCGGAGGAGCTCCTCGTCGCCGCGAAGATCGCGGTCGAGGGCAACGACACCGCGACGCAGGTGGCGGACGCGATCAACGCCGCCGAGGCCCGGATCCGCGAGGCGGTCCCGATCGCCCGCGTGATCTACCTCGAACCGGACATCTACCACGCGGAGTCGGACGCCTCAGCCAAGGCCTGACACCCCGCCACACCCGCACGCAGGCCCCCGCCGCGCCTCTCGCGCCCCGCGGGGGCCTTCGTACGTACGGGCGCCCTGCCCGGTCTACTCCTGCGAGCCCTCGACGGGCCCCACGGCCCCGACCACCACCGGCCAGGCCTGCGGGGGCCGCCGCGCGGCCCGCCGACGCGCGACGAGCGCCGCGATCCCCAGCCCCGTGCCGACCGGCAGCGCGAGCAGACCGCTCATGACCACCAGGGGGACGACGGTGAACACCGGCCGGCTCCCGTCGACGACCACCCCGAGCACGTTCGCGACCGGCACCGTCCCGTCCGCAACGTCCTGGTGGTAGCGGGAGTCGGCGGAGTTCCCCCGGTTGTCGCCCATCACGAACACCTTGCCCTCGGGCACCAAGACCGAGAAGCGGATCTTGTCCGGCGCCGGATCCGCCCCGTTCAGATACGGCTCGGCGAGCGGCTGCCCGTTGAGGGTCGGTGCCGTGCTGCCGGGCACGTAGGCGATCGCATCGCCGCCCACCGCCACGACGCGCAGCATGCGGTTCGCGGGGGGCCCCGCCGGGTCCCACCCCGGCGTCCGGAACACCACGACGTCGCCGCGCCGCAGGTCCGCGGTGGACTTCCGGTAGAACACCGTCTCGCCCGGCCCGTAGGCGGGATGCATGGCCCCTCCCGGGTACTTGGTCACCCCGTAGCGCAAGAGGAATCCACCGAAGACCCCCACCACGGCCACCACCCCGGCCAGCAACAGCACGACAGCCCAGGTACCCAGTCTTCGGCCGGGCTTGCGTTCCATGTCTCCCCCTCGCGTACGGCGTGAACCGGAATCGTACGAAGGGCCCGCGCCGGCGCTGCGGTCGGCTACCGGATCTCGCGGAGCACGTCGAGGACCGCCGGGCCGTCCGGGGCGGACTGCAGGCGCTCGCGGAAGCCCGCGTCCATGAGCTTGCGGGACAGCAGCGCCACGATCCGCAGGTGCTCGTCGCCGGCGGCGGCCTCCGGCACCGAGATCATGAAGACCAGCCGGGCCTTCGTCCCGTCCGGCGAGCCCCACTCGATGCCCGCGTCGGACCGGGCGAAGCCCACCGTGGGCCGCGCCACCGCATCGGTCTTGGCGTGCGGGATCGCGATGGACTCGCCGAGACCCGTCGTGCCCTGCGCCTCCCGGGCGAGGGCGACCCGTACGAGCTCGTCCACGTCCCGGACGTTGCCGGTCGCGGCCAGCATCTCGGCCATCTCGCGGACGGCCGCCTCCTTCTCGTGCGCCGCCAGCTCCGTCTTCACCGTCTGCCCGGTCAGGTACCCGGAGAGCACCTCCGGCTCGTCGGCCGGCCCGCCGGCGGGAGCGGCGGAGACGGCCGTCTGCGTCGCGGCTCCCGTACCGGTATCCGGACCCGCGCCGACCCCGGCGAGCACCGGCTCGGGGGTCGGGCCCGGCACCGTGGCCGTCACGGTGAGGCCTCCGCCCCGGCGCGCCTTCACGTCGATGAGCGTGTTCGTGGTCAGGGCGGTGACCGCGGTGCCGGCCGCGACGGCGGCCAGGAACCAGCCCACGCCGCCCACCGCACCCAGCGCCGCCACGACCGGGCCGCCGTGCGGCACGTGGTCGCCCACGCCCGCCACACCGGCGATCGCACCGGCCACCGCACCACCCAGCATGTTCGCCGGGATGACGATCGCCGGCCGCGCCGCCGCGAACGGGATCGCGCCCTCCGAGATGCCGAACATCCCCATGAACAGCGCCGCCATACCGGTCTCGCGCTCCTGCTCGGAGTACAGCCTGCGGCGCAGCACCGTCGCCAGGCCCTGGCCCAGCGGCATGACCGGAATGGCCGCCGCGCACATGCCCATGACGGCGTAGTTCCCGGAGGCGATGAGCCCCGTACCGAACAGGAACGCCGTCTTGTTGACAGGGCCGCCCATGTCGAAGGCGATCATCAGGCCCAGGATCGCGCCCAGCAGGACCGCGCTGGACCCGGTCATGCCCGACAGCCAGCTCGTCAGGTTCTCGAACACCCAGGAGATGGGCTTGCCGACGACGTACACGAAGAACAGGCCGAGCGTCGTCGTCGCGACGATCGGGATCACGATGATCGGCATGATCGGCCGCACGACCTTGGGGACCTCGATCTTCTTGATCCACAGGACCAGATGGCCGGCCAGGAAGCCCGTCACGATGGCGCCGATGAACCCTGCGCCCGCCTCGGAGTCGTACAGGGACCCTGTGTTCGCGATGAAACCGCCGATCATGCCGGGCACGAGCGCCGGCCGGTCGCCGATGGCGTACGCGATGTAGCCGGACAGGATCGGGATCATCAGCTGGAATCCGATGCCGCCGATGGCGTTCACATGGGCCCAGAAGGTGCCTTCGGGGATCACGTACCCCTCGGAGGCGGCGTGCCCGCCCAGCGCGAGCGAAACGGCGATCAGCAGACCGCCGACCACCACGAACGGAATCATGTAACTGACGCCGTTCATCAGGGCCTTGTACGCGAGGCTGCGCTCCCTGCCACCACCACCGCCGCCCCCGCCGCTGCCACCGCCCGCCGCGGGGGCCGCCGTACCCTCCTGCACCGGCGCGCTCTGCACGCGCTCGATCAGCTCCTCGGGCCGGCGGATGCCGTCGGCGACGCCGGTGGACAGCACCCGCTTGCCGGCGAACCGCTCACGGTCGACCTCCTTGTCGGCGGCGATGATGATCCCGTCCGCCTCTCTGACATCGTTGTCAGAGAAGACGTTCTCGGCCCCGATGGAGCCCTGCGTCTCCACCTTCATGTCGATGCCGAGGCGCGCGGCGGCCTGCTGCAGCTTCTCCGCGGCCATGTACGTGTGCGCGATGCCGGTGGGGCACGCGGTGACGGCGAGCAGCTTCAGGCGCTCGTGCCCGCCTGCGGTCCCGTCACCGGGAGAGTCGGCCGGAGTGGTCACTGAAATCTCCTTCACGTCCCCGCGCATCTGAATGAATCCGCAGGCATCGTCCACCACGTGAGGGGCGGTCGAAAAGACCGGAAGACCTGAATACCGCCCGCCTGACGGCCCTTGTTTCGGTGTAGATTCGTCGTCAGTGTCAGGCGTCGCTGCTGATGGCGGTCGGGCGGTCCTCGCGACCGGCCGAGGGGAGAGAGGGCCCCCGACGGACTGAGTGCTCGGTGCACCGTCCCCACAGGCGATGCGCGGCTCAGCCGTACCCACCCTCTCGAACCATGAGGAGCAGCACCCATGGACTTCAAGGTCGCAGACCTTTCCCTCGCAGCCTTCGGCCGCAAGGAGATCACCCTGGCCGAGCACGAGATGCCCGGCCTCATGTCGATCCGCCGGGAGTACGCCGAGGCCCAGCCGCTGGCCGGCGCCCGCATCACCGGCTCGCTGCACATGACCGTGCAGACGGCCGTCCTGATCGAGACCCTGGTCGCCCTCGGCGCCGACGTCCGCTGGGCCTCCTGCAACATCTTCTCCACCCAGGACCACGCGGCCGCCGCCATCGCGGTCGGCCCGAACGGCACCCCGGAGAACCCGCAGGGCATCCCCGTCTTCGCCTGGAAGGGCGAGACGCTGGAGGAGTACTGGTGGTGCACGGAGCAGGCGCTGACCTGGCCGAACACCCCCACCGGCGGCCCGAACATGATCCTCGACGACGGTGGTGACGCCACCCTCCTCGTCCACAAGGGCGTCGAGTTCGAGAAGGTCGGCTCCGCCCCGGACCCGTCCACGGCGGACTCCGAGGAGTACGGCCACATCCTCACCCTGCTGAACCGCACCCTCGGCGAGACCCCGCAGAAGTGGACGCAGCTCGCGTCCGAGATCCGCGGCGTCACCGAGGAGACCACCACCGGCGTGCACCGCCTGTACGAGATGATGGCCGAGGGCACGCTGCTGTTCCCGGCGATCAACGTCAACGACGCCGTGACGAAGTCGAAGTTCGACAACAAGTACGGCTGCCGCCACTCGCTGATCGACGGCATCAACCGCGCCACCGACGTCCTCATCGGCGGCAAGGTCGCGGTCGTGTTCGGCTACGGAGACGTCGGCAAGGGCTGCGCCGAGTCGCTGCGCGGCCAGGGCGCGCGCGTCATCGTCACCGAGATCGACCCGATCTGCGCGCTGCAGGCGGCGATGGACGGATTCCAGGTCGCGACGCTGGACGACGTCGTCGAGACGGCCGACATCTTCATCACGACCACGGGCAACAAGGACATCATCATGGCCTCGGACATGGCCAAGATGAAGCACCAGGCGATCGTGGGCAACATCGGCCACTTCGACAACGAGATCGACATGGCCGGCCTGGCCAAGATCGAGGGCATCGTCAAGGACGAGGTCAAGCCGCAGGTCCACACCTGGAAGTTCCCCGACGGCAAGGTCCTGATCGTCCTCTCCGAGGGCCGTCTGCTGAACCTGGGCAACGCGACCGGCCACCCGTCGTTCGTGATGTCGAACTCGTTCGCGGACCAGACCCTGGCCCAGATCGAGCTCTTCACCAAGCCGCAGGAGTACCCGACCGACGTCTACGTGCTGCCCAAGCACCTCGACGAGAAGGTCGCCCGCCTCCACCTCGACGCCCTCGGCGTCAAGCTCACCACGCTCCGCCCGGAGCAGGCCGACTACATCGGCGTCAAGATCGAGGGCCCGTACAAGCCGGACCACTACCGCTACTGATCCCACGCGGCAGCAGCGACAGCACGTCACCCAGGCCCCCGGCGGAGATGCCGGGGGCCTGCCCCGTACTCAGGCAAGGACCGACACGATGCCCCGCGGCCGCTACTCGCTCCACGACCCGCACGACCACACCCCGCTCGGCGAGGAGCACTTCCACTGCGCCCCCGGCCCCTCCGGCTGGCGCTACGTCTCCCAGCTCACCGGCCCGGACGGCGACCACCGCGGCTCGGTCGACCTGGCGGTCGACGAACTCGGCCGCCCCATCCGCCTCGAGGTGAACGCCTCCAGCTGGCAGGTCCGCGGCGCCGCCATCGACGGAGTCACCTGGGTGCGCTCCGACCCCACCGGCACCGAGGCCACCGAGGGCAACGTCCCCGCCGCCGGCTTCACCGGCACTTCGCCGGCCTTCCTCGTCGCGACGGCCCGCCTGCTGCGCCTGACCCCCGGCGCCCCCGCCACCCGGGTCCGGCTCGTCGCACTCACCGACCCGGTGCTGGCGCCCCGTACGGTCGACCAGGCCTGGGCGCTGCTGGGGCGCGCCGAGCACGAAACGGACAGCGGGCCGCTCGTGGTGGACGAGTACCGGGTCACCGCCCTGGACACCGGCGAGGTCCACACGGTCCACCTGGCCGGGGACGTGGTCCTCGCGGCCCCGGGCATCGAGCTCGAACACCTGGAGACCCCGCCCTCGGCGTTCCCCGAGGACTAGGGCCTGCACTCCCCGGCCCGGGTTCGTGGCCGGGCCGCGCGTCAGTGCTCCTCGTCCGGGTGGCTCCACTCGACCGCGCACGTCGCCGAAGGCGCGGCCTCCTTCGCGTACCAGGCGAGGGACCTCTCGAACTGCGGGCACCACAGGTGGGCGCGGCTGACGGAGACCGGGAAGGCGGTCCCGCCGGCGACGACGTGCCCGCCGCCCTCCGGCACGATGCCGATGCCCACCTGGCCGCCGATGCTCTCGTCCCGCATCAGCTCCCGGAGCTCCTCGACGACCGCCCGCGCCCGGGCCTCGTCCTCGATGCCCGTGACGCGGAAGGTGAAGGAGATGTTCGCTGACATGCCGCGCATGCTAGGTGATCATGCCGGGGGCGCGAACCCGGTCGCGGGCCGCGGCGGCACGGGAGCCGCCGGAGCGGGCGCCACCACCGGAGCGGCGGGCGCTGCGGGCGCCCCGCCCGGGGCCGGGACCGGTTGACCCGCGTGCGGTACGGCCCGGGGTACGGAGGCGCCGGGAGCCGGGTGCCCCCACGCGGGCGGCATCCCCGGGGCCGTCCCGGGCAGGCCCGCCACGGCCCCGGGCACCCCGGGCGCACCGGGACCGGCGCCGAAGGCGCGGGCCGCGTCGCGGGTCTGCCGCTCGTGCACCACCGCCATCAGGAACGCGGCGGCCGGCACCCCCACCGGCGGCGGAGTCCCCGTACGCGCGACCAGATCGTCCGCGAGCTTCGCCGCCATCGCGGCGCCCACCTGCGGGTCCAGCTGGTTCATCCGCGTCAGGTACTGCCGTACGGCCAGCCACAGCCCGTCCGGCACGGCCGACAGATCCAGCCCGGAGAACCGCCCGGCCAGCCAGGGCGGCGGCGGAGGCACGGGCATCACCGGCGCCCCCGCGACCCGCTCCCGGACGACCAGCGCGCCGGCGAACACGTCCCCGAGCCGCCGCCCCCGCGCCGACACCAGCGACGCGATGCAGGCCACGGCTCCGAAGGTCCCCAGCAGCTCCACGACGCCCATCGCCCCGCGCACCAGCGCGTGCCGGAACCGGATCGGCCCGCCGTCGTCGCGCACCACGCGCAGCCCGCAGGCGAGCTTGCCGAGCGAGCGCCCGTGGGACAGCGTCTCCACGGCGATCGGTACGCCGACCAGCACCAGGACGAAGCTCGCCACCGACACCGCGGCCTGCGCGGCCACGTCCAGCGAGGCGGTCGCGACGGTCAGCCCGATCGAGATGATCAGGTACCCGATGAAGTAGACGAGCAGGTCGAGGAAGATCGCCAGCGCCCGGCTCGGCAGCCTCGCCGGCCGCAAACCCAGGACGACCGCGTCCCCCGTCACCAGATCGCTCACCCTGCACACCTTTCCCGTGACCGGACCCGCCCCGTGGTCATCCAGTCTGCCAAGCTGACCACGGTAGGAGTAAGCAGAAGCAGGGTCCTGGGGCAGGGGAGCGGTAACCGGATGGATCTCGACGTCTTCGTGACGGCCCACCGGGCGGAATGGGACCGCCTCGAACAGCTGCTGGGCCGCGGCCGCCGGCTGACCGGCGCCGAGGCGGACGAGTTGGTCGCGCTCTACCAGCGGGCCTCCACGCACCTCTCCCTGATCCAGTCCAGCGCCCCCGACCCCAGGCTGACGGGCCGGCTGACCCAGCTCGTCGCCCGTGCCCGTGCGACGGTGACCGGCGCCCGCCGCGGCGGCTGGCGCGACGCAGCCCGCTTCTTCACCGTCGGCTTCCCGGCCGCGGTCTACCGAAGCCGCCGCTGGTGGATACCGACGGCCCTGGTCTCCGTTGCGATCGCGGTGCTCACGGGCTGGTGGATAGCCGCCCACCCGGACGTCCAGAGCGCCATCGCGGCTCCGGACGACCTGAAGGCGCTCACGAAGCCGGGCGGCGGGTACGAGACGTACTACTCGAGCAACCCGGCGGGCTCGTTCGCCGCGCAGGTTTGGACGAACAACGCCCAGGCGGCCGCGATATGCCTGGTCCTGGGCGCGTTCCTGGGGATTCCGGTGCTCTGGATCCTCTTCCTGAACATGCTCAACCTCGGCACCGGCATCGGCCTGATGGCCTCGGCCGACCGTCTCGACGTGTTCCTCGGTCTGATCCTGCCGCACGGCCTGCTCGAACTGACCGCGGTCTTCGTCGCCGCGGGGACCGGCCTCCGCCTCGGCTGGACGGTCATCGACCCGGGCCCCCGCACCCGCCGCGTCGCCCTCGCCGAGCAGGGCCGCGCCGCGCTGGGCATGGCGATCGGCCTGGCGGTCGTCCTGTTCGTATCGGGCCTGATCGAGGGCTTCGTGACCCCCTCCGGCCTGCCGACCTGGGCCCGCATCGCGATCGGCGTCGTCGCCGAGGCGGCGTTCCTTGCGTACGTCTACGTCCTGGGCGGCCGGGCCGCGCGCGCCGGCGAGGCGGGCGACGTGGAGGCCGCCGACCAGACGGCCACCCTGCCGACCGCGGCCTGATGTGCGGAGGACCCCGCTGAGCTGCTAGTCTCCTCGTCGTCCCGCAGCGACTCTTGACACAGCCGCCGTGGGGAGGTAGATTTCAACGGTTGCCTCGAACTGGACAAGTTCGGCAGCGATGGTTAGCATCTCTCTCGCCCCCAAGGAATTGAATTCCACTGGGGCACGGTCGACTCCTCATCCAGGAATCCGAAGCCGGGAAATCTGGTGGAAAACTTCTGATAGAGTCGGCATCGCCGGAAAGGGAAAACGCGAAAGCGAAGACCTGGAAAGCGAAACCCGCTTCGACCGGGAATCGGACACGAAAGAGTCTGATAGAGTCGGAAACGAAGAACGAAGCCCGGAGGAAAGCCCGAGAGGGTGAGTACAAAGGAAGCGTCCGTTCCTTGAGAACTCA
>NZ_JBVIGX010000041.1:18457-59292 GCF_055570595.1 Streptomyces sp. NPDC031132 | reverse complement strand
GAGAGATCTACCGACTCATCGTCCCCGCCACCACTCCGGCTGACCAGACAAGACCCGCCGGAGTCGCTGCTTGACATCCATAGGGGCATCAAGCGCCGTTACGTCTACCTCGGCACCGCCACCGCAACAGCCCTCACCCTCTGGCTTCGAACGTGATCGCCCGGACAAGTCCTGCAGATGCTCCTGCCGCACCAGTGGCCAGACTTCGTCCTCGAAACCCATCCCGCCAGCTCTCCATCCATGTCCTGGTGTCGCCGGGGAGCTTCTCACGGGGCAAGTACTTGTCGTTCGAGGCGTTGCAGCAGCGAGCCGCCGCCCGCGTCCGCGGCGCCCCTCGCCCCTGGCCGCGCGGTGGCCGGCCTACTTCGCGTTCGACCTCTTGCTGCAGGACGGTCAAGAGCTGCTGTCGCGCCTGTACGCGGACCGGCGTGCTTCACCCTCTTCGGCTTGACCTCGGGCTTGGCGGCGGGGCGAACGGCGGCCTTCGGTGGGGTGGCCCGCCGCAGTCGGGCTGGGTCCTCACCCCCTGGTTGGGGCGCTGGTCGGGGCGGCGGAGACGGGCTCGGGGATGCGGGAGAGGCACAGGGACATCCCGGTCCGCCCGTGCGGGGGCGGGGATGGACGTCCGAGCACGGCCCTGCCTGACCCTCGGGTGCTCTTGACGGGTTGCCCCAGGGGCTGGCACGTATTCTCTGAGAGGAGCCCCATGGCGCGGGGCCGCCGCGGGCCGCCATGACGGCCCGCCGGACAGTCCGCGATCGCGGAGTCGAGCGCCGATCCCGGACCGACCGGTTGACCGGCCGCGCCCCTCTTGCCGCGCAACGCCTCGCGTCGCCCGCCATGGCGAGCTCGATCCCTGATTCCGTAGACCTCCCGGCAGTATCTCTGCCATGGAGGGAAGCGCATGAATCGGCAACGTCGTTGTGCACTGCTCGCCCCACTCCTGGCCTCCGCGGTGGCCCTGCCCCCGACGATGGCGGCCCCGGCAGCCCCCTCGGCCGCGCATGTTCCTGCCGCCCCGGCATGCCAACTGCAACCCGTGGGCGGCTCCTCGTCCAATGACACCATGGCGATCACCGGCTTCCCGGCGAGGCAAAAGATCACAATCAACCGAATCGGCGGCAGAGTGGTGGACACCCGGGTCGATGAGCAGGGCAACCTCAACTTGAAAAACCTGCGCGATGGGACCTACAACGTCAAACCACGCAGGGGTGGTCGCGGCTCCGGCGTCCCGGGCAAGGAGGCGCCCGCCCCCGTGAGCGTCAACATCACTGATGCCGACGTGGTCGCGACCAAACCCGACACTCCCACGGTCAAGTGCAACCAGGCGACGCCCGTGACGTTCGAGGGCACGCTCACGGGCACGGGAACCGGTGACATCAAGGTCGTGTGGGTGAGCCCGGACACCGGTAAGCGGTCCGAGCCCACGATGAAGTTCACCGGCCCGAGCTCCAAGTCCCCTATATCTGTGGTCAATGCCCCCGCCCGCGCGAACCCGGCAGAACCGAGGCCCACGGTGAAGGCCCAACTCCAGGTGCCCCGGCAGGGATCTGAAACGGGCGTGTCGTCGGCGGTGTTCACGGTGACGCTGGTTTGCGAAGCCGGCACCTGACCCGGACGGTTCGATAGTGCGTCAGGAGGAGGCGACGCAGGTTGTGCCCAGCCCGCGCCGGCCCGCGTCCGCTCCGGGCGCGGGCCGCGCCGGGCCGCGCCGGGCTGTGCGGTGCGGGCGTGTGGGTGCTCGGCCGTGCCTTCGCCCTCTGGGGCTTGGCTGCCGCCGCGCCGCAGGCCTGCGCGGGTGGCCCTGCGATGCCCGGGCCCGCGTGGGTCCGGCTGTACGGCGGAGCGACGGCTCGGCGAGCTGGTACTCGCCTGGGGCGGTCACGGTGAGGGGTGGGCGAGCCGCTCCCGCCGGGCCTGCTGGCATGGCAGGCAGAACGGGTTTGCCGGAGCGCCGTACCGCGCACAGGGCTGGTCAGTTGACTGCACTGTGCCGTCGATCGGCTCCACTCGGCGGCGGCTGGTGTCGAGGACCGCGGAGTGCTGATTCCGGGATGCCCACACCACGTCGGCGCGAGTGATGTCGGCGCGATCGCCGGCTCAGTCCTCGCCAACCTGGATCAGGATCGCAAAGTATTCACCGTCGCTTCCGGCAACCACGCCATCGAAGGTGCAGGCGGTGACGGGCTCCCAGGAATTGCCTTGTCGGTTTGTCCACCAAGTCGCGCCGGGCCCGAGCCACTTCACGATGCGCGTCGCAGTGTCGTGGGCGATCTCACGGTTCATGAGCTTCGAACCGGGCCACACGAGGTCGTCGGCGGCGAGCGTGGACATCAGTTCCACGGCCGTGTCGGCGCTGAGTGGCTCCAGGAGAGCCTCGATCTGCGAAGCGCTCGGGGGCTTGGCCCCACTGGGGAGGTATCGCTTCCACTTCGGGTGAAGTTCGGTGACGAGGTCGTGTGCCTGGCCGGCAAGGGGCCTCAGCCGGGGACCCGGGGTCGTGCCATCCGGGAATCGGCCGTATCGCACGGAGACGACGGGCCTGTTCGACAGCGATGTCAGCAGGTCTCCGAGCTCAGACAGGCTCTCTGCGCGTTCTCTACTCTCCACCCCGGCATCGTTCCATGCCGCGCAGTGGGCGAGCGCGGCGGTCATGTGCCTCGAGGGCACTCGGTTGGCCAGTCCGTCACGCCCCGTGTGTTGGCGTAGAGAACTTCGCGCACGGCCCGGTCTGGCTGGGTGCCCAGGTGACGGGTACGGCCTGCGGGCGGGACTTGGTGGTGGTCTGCTCCCTCATGCTGCGGTCTTCCGTTCCATCGCGGCCGGGCTGTGGGTGCGGGCGGCGCGGCGCAGCTCGACGCCGCCGGTCCGCCAGCCGGCGGCAGCCGCCCAGTAGGGATGTGCAGAGGCTCTGGGAGAGGACGATCAGCCGGCGCCGCAGCGCGGTCGTGCCGGCGCCGGCGGGGCCTGCGCAAGCTCGTCGTAGGAACGCGAGTTCATGCCGTCGAAGTTTGATGAAAGGTGGCCACGTCGGGACGGCCGTGTGATCCGGAAATGACGATGCCCCCGCCTCGGGATGAGACGGGGCTCGTGTAGCCCTCCAGAGATGGCTAGGCGGAAGCGCCATCTTCGCTGGCAGCCGTCATATCCGTGGCTGCGATGCCGTCGAATCGATTCTGGGCTGGATCTGGATCGGCGCCGGCGTCATCGCTCTCGGCCTCTACGGCGTGGTGGCCACCTTCCAGTCCGCCGACAGCTTCGGCCGCATCCTCGCCCCGTGTGGCGGGATCTTCGTCGCCGGGTCGATGGCCGCGCGCTCGTCGACCCGCCGGCGGGGACTGCATTGCGGTCGGTGCTCGGCCGGGCGGCGGGGAAACGGGTGCTCGGGGGAATCGCCGAGCGTGAATCGGCGTTGCGACAGCATGGACGATGCATCCCCGACCGGTCATGGCGTCCGCGGCCCGTCCACCGTCGCGACTGCCCGCGCACGCCTCGCGGCCGACCGCGCCGGCACCCTTGCGCGGGTGGCCGCGCTGAGCCGCGAGTTCGATGGGATCGTCGCGGCGAACGCCCTCGTCGCGGTAGACGACGAGCACGACCCCGAGGGGGGCACCACCGCTTTCGAGCGGGCCCACGTGGCCGCCTTGATGGCTCAGGCGCGCGAGCACTTGGAGGAACTGGACCGGGCACTGGAGCGACTGGAACAGGGTCGGTACGGTCGCTGCGAAGGCTGCGGCGCAGCAATCCCGCCCGAACGCCTGGAGGTCCGTCCGGCAGCCACCACCTGTGTGCGCTGCGCCCGGTCCAACGCGCGTAGGCCGACACGCCCTGCCTGACGCCGGCGACGGCCGGTATGCGACAAGAAAGCGGCCGCTCACTTCTGCTGCACCTGATCGAGACCGGCCCGGATCACGCATCGTCGGGGCCGACTTCGTACACATGCGGCCGGCCTCCTTGCCAGGCGATGACCTCGGAGTCGCCGAGGACCAGCTCGTCCGGGTCGGGCACCTCGATGCGTCGCAGGAACTCGATCAGGTCCGCGTCAGAGTGAGCGACGCCAAGGACGGTCTCGATGCCGCGGATGCGGATGACGACACGGCGACCGCCGGTCGGAGAGATCCGGTGGACGAGGATCGGCGCCTGGTCCACGGCTCAGTCGTCCCACTCTTCGGGGCCGCCGCCGAGCCGCCGGATCGGGGGCCGGCCCTTTGCCGTCTCGAGCCCGGCTGCGCGCAGCAGGCCGATGACGCCGACGGGAGTGTGTGCGAGGGCGAGGGCCTGATCTTCGCCATGCACGGGGGCCACCACTGAGCGGCCACCGGCGACGACCGGGTGGACAACGACGTATACGTGATCGGCCATGCCGCCAGACTGAGCCGAGCCGGTCCGTGCAGCACGCCGAGCGTAGCGTCAGGGGCGGTCCGGGCCGCCTGCCGGTGCGCGGGCGAGGCCGCCTACCAGTCCTGCAGGACTGCGCACAGCGCGACCAGGGAAAGTGTCTACGGGGGCTGTCCATCGCGCGACGAGGCCTTTGCCGCCGCACCCGCACCCGTACCCGCATACGCGGCCACGGCAAGGGGTACTGGCATGGAGTGGGATGTGAACGGCTGAGCTTCGATGGCTGGATCGCAGCCGCCGGGACGGGGTCCGGCACGCGCGTGGTCGTCGGTCACTGGGCCCGTTCGCCCTTTGGGCCGTTCAGTGACGTGATGCTGGAACGCGCTGACGGCTGGCGTGTGCTGCTGGCACCCACCTCCCGCACCGCGGAGTACGTCGCGGGCGTCTATCACTTCGACGAGGTCCTGACGGGCCCGGTCAGCGTGCGAAGGGGCGACAGGGTGTGGGACGTCGCGGCCGGGCCCCTCATCCTGCGCTTCACCGTCGGCCGTCGCGGAGCCTTCGGCTGCGCACTGCGGGCAGTCCCGCGGCGGCTCGCTCGACGGCCGCTCTGGGCGGCCGTGGCCGACGTCCCTGCCCGCCTGACGGTCGGCGTACGGACCCGCGGGAGCTCGCGCCCGGGGTACCGCCAGTGGTACGCGGTCGGCGACCTGTGGCCGATCGTCGACGCCGACGCGTCCTTCGACGGGATCGACCTCGGCCCTCTTGCTCCCGTCGTTCCGCCGGTGCGCTTCGGCTTCGGATCGGCCCCCGCAAGGCCGGCACTCGTCCGGCTCCTCTCCACCGTCGAACGCGCAGGTCCGGGGAAGGCCGTGGCGCGATGAGGACCGTCGGAGCGCATCCTGTCGCAGAAGGCCGCTTCTGCCATCGCGGCGCTGAGCTCGTGTACGACGACGCCGGGCACGGGCCGCTCGCCGTATACGCCCACGGCGCATTCGCGAGCCAGGCCAACGAAGAACGGATGGGCCTCTTCGACTGGGTGCCCGTCCTGGACGCCGGGCGGCGCCTGGTCCGGTACGACGCCCGCGCCCATGGCCGGTCCACCGGCGCGCCCGTCGTCACCGACTACACCTACGCCTCCCTCGCCGACGACCTGCTGGCCCTGCTGGATCACCTGGGGGTCACGGAGCCCATCGACGGGATCGGTGCCTCCATGGGGTGCGGCACCGTCCTGCACGCCGCCGTCCGAGCTCCTCACCGGTTCTCCCGGCTGGTCCTGCTCATCCCGCCGACGGCGTGGGCGACCCGTGAGGCCTACGCGCGCGCAAACCGATCGGCCGCCGAAACCATCGAGCGAGAGGGGCTCGCGGCCTGGCTGGCCACCAAGAACAGCCGACCACGCCCAGCGGTGGTAGCGGACGTACCCGAGATCCCCCCGACACCCGAGGAGCGGGTCCTGCCCTCCGTACTACGCGGTCTCGCGCTGGCTGATCTGCCCCCGCCGGACGCGCTCGCCGTGCTGCGCCAGCCGGCCTTGATCCTGGCCTGGGCGGATGACCCGGGCCATCCGCAGGCGACGGCGCAGAGCCTCGCCGATTGCCTGCCTGCCGCGCAGCTGCAGGTGGCACGGACGCGCGCCGAAGTCGGGACATGGGGTGCGCACATGGCGGATTTCCTGATGAGGTCCGGGAACTCCTTACGGAAGGACCTCATAGCGCCCCTGTGGTGACCACGGTGGGCATGTCGGAACGTGACTTTGACCGACCTGAGGGCCGGCTTTCGCGCTGATGACCAGCGGCAGCGTGGGCCGTCGCATCCGGATCCGCCCGGCTGAGGACCGCGTCCTCCGCGCCCGCATCGCCACGTACGCTGAGTCCGCGCGGCTCCTCCGTGCCGCGCCCGCCGCGCAACGAGAGGCCCGATCGTCGTGGAAGGACAGCCGCACGCCGAGTCGCAGGGCGGGTACAGCTTCCGGACCGCCGACGTGGACGTCGCACGCGACTGGCTGAAGGCGGCGTACGGGACGAGCCTGCGCATGAAGACGCCCGCCCCGCGCGGCTCCTTCCGCTACACCCGCGCCCAGGCCGGTCCCGTATCGCTCAGCACCATTGCCCTGCCGACGGAGTACGCGTTCACGTCCGGCGCCCTCGGCTCCGTGGCCATCACACACGTGGTCGGCGGCCGCATGGCCCGCGAGTGCGCGGACGACGTCACCGAAGCCGGACCGGGCGACGTCCTGGCGATCTCACAGCCCCATCAGCCCTACACCGGCCGGGTGTACTCGGCCGAGCTGCGCGCCGTCACGGTGCCGCTCTCGCACCTGGAGCAGGCCGCAGGCCGCCCTGCCGGACAGGCCACCCGCCCGCTGCGCTTCCACCGCTTCACCCCCGTCTCCAGGGCCATGGCCGACCAGTGGAAAAGGACCGTCGGCTACGTGGAGGAGAGCGTCCTGGCCTTGCCGTTGAGCGGCGAACCTCTGGTGGTCGACGCGGCCGCCAGGATGCTTGCCGCGATGCTCCTGGCCACCTTCCCCACCGATGCCCGCCCCGCCCCCGTGCTTGCAGACACACGGGACGCGACTCCGCAGACCGTCCGCCGGGCCATCGCCTTCATCGAGTCGCAGCCGGACGCCGAAATCGGCCTCACCGAGATTGCCGCTGCCGCGGGCGTCACACCGCGGGCCCTGCAGTACGCCTTCCGCGGCCACCTCGGCATGAGCCCGATGGCTTACCTGCGCCGCGTACGACTGGATCTGGCCCACGCCGACCTGGTCGCGGCGGACCCGTCGCGGGACACGGTCACGGCCATCGCCCACCGTTGGGGCTTCCACCACCACGGACGTTTCTCCGCGGCCTACCGCGCCGCGTACGGAGTCCCGCCCCGGCGCACCCTCGCCGGGTCCTGAGCGGTCAATTCCGGCTACCCGGCCCCTCGTTCCACCGGCGCGGCCCCCGGCCTGACGGCGAGCAGGCGCTCCCCGTGGGGAGCGACATCGAGGTCCGCCTCGCGAAGGATTTCGGCCAGGGCCGTCTGCAACGCCTTGTGCAGACCCGCCAGGGACGTGAACCGGGACAGGTCCTCCTCATGGCCGTGCACCTGGACGGTCGGCCGCAGTACCTCGTGGGCGACCCATCCCACCATGACCCCCTCGGGTGTCGCCCACACGCGGAGGCCTTCCCCCTCGCGCGGGGACGTGTCAAAGCCGGCTCGGGCCAGGACGCGCCGGACCCGTTCGCAGTCTGCGCTGTTGCGTCCTCCTCCGGAAGGCTCGGCGGTCGGGGGCTGTGTGGATGGCATGTGCCTACTCCATCGACCCGGAGCGCGCGGCGGAAGCCGCCGAGCGAACGGATCCGCGGCGGTCATCCGGAAAACGAAACCGGCCTCCCGCGCACGCGTGTGAGACCGAACGGGCGGGTCCGGTACGGGATCACGTGTCCTCAAGGCCGTGAAGCTGGACATCGCGGCCGCCTGCGGCGGCACGGCGGTGGAGCTCGCTCCCGCCGCGTAGCCGCGCCGCGGAGGGCCAGGCAGCCACCGTGGCGATCATTGGCGCGGTCACCCGCACGCCGGTCCCTCCGTGGCCCCTCGTCCTCGGCCCCCGGGCGACACGGCCGGCCGTGCGGCCGGCCGTACGGTCCCGGTGCGCCCGACGCTGGCAGATCAGCGAGCGGGCGCTGCCATGCGGGTGCGGAGGTATGCAGCGTCCTCCCGACACCGTGGCAGCGCCGTGGTGCCGTCCCGTCTCGAACCTGAGCCAGGGATCCCGGGCGCCCTGACCGGGCCGTCGCGGCGCTCGCGCTCCCCAGTGTCGGGGTCGGGGGTCAGGTGTGGATGCGGCTGTTGGTGCCGTCGTGGCTGTCGGCGTGTTCGTCGTTGAACCAGTAGTCGCCGGCGGCCAGGTAGCGGAAGGAGTGCGTGCTGTGGGCGGGCAGGGACACCTCGGCTGCGCGGGTGCCGTCGCCACGGGGCTCGAGGGGGTGGGCGGCGGGGTTCCAGTGGTTGAAGTCCCCGACCACACTGACCGGCCCGTCCGGGGCGTCCTCGGGCAGGACGAAGGTGACTTTGGTCCGGCCTCTTACCTTCTTGCGTTCCAGCACGGTGTTCTCCAGCGATACGTCGGCGGTCGTCTTCGGGGTGGGTCCAGGCATCCTCGCGTGTGCGGTGGCCGGCCACGACGCGACGTGCCGGTGGCCCGGGCGCCGGTCACCGGTCCGGTCCCCGCCGATGGGAGCGGGCAACGGCGATGGGGCATCCGGGCGGGAAGGGGAGTGCGGTCCTGGTCCGTTGCGGGGCCCGGCCGGGGCTTCGTCGACCGACCGGACCCCGGATCGGGCCCCGCGCGCGTGGACCTCTCGTCGCCTGCCACCGTGACACGAACGAGCCCGCACCGCCCGCGCGGCGCCGGGCCGCGCGGGCCGTACGTTCAGGGACTCGGGGTGCGCCGCCTGCGTGCGGCCGTGGCCGAAGCGCGAGGGCGCAGCGTCGAGGGGTCAGCGTCGAGGGGGCAGGTGTCTGTGATCGGGAAGAGGGTGTCGGTGCCGGTGATTTCCAGGAGGCGCAGGAACTGCGGCTGCGGGGCGCGGAGGCTGATCTGCTTGCCGTGCTCCTCGGCTGTGTGCTGGGCCCGGATGAAGGCGTTGAGGCCGGCCGAGTCGCAGAACGACAGTTCTGCGAGGTCGACGACGATCACGCTCGGGCCGCCCGGCCGGGTGATCGCCGTATGCGGAGCGTCGTACAGCATCGGGGCCCGGTCGAGGTCCATCTCGCCGCCGACGCGTACGACAAGACGCTGATCACGGCTGTGCACCCACTCATCGTGCTCGCCGTCTTCTTGATCGCCCACGCCATCTACCATGCGGCCCGCAGGGCCCGAGGGGCTACGTTCGGACGGGTCGGCCTCCGAGGGACGGTGCGGCCGCCGGCGGAGCCGGTGCCGGTGCAGGCCACCCAGGCGGTTCCGCGGGTTTGGCCGCCTGGGCCGCAGGCTCCGCAGGGGGCCCGGGGTTCAGCCTTCGACTCCCGTGGAGGTGTGCGCCGCTCCGACGGGCTTGGATTCCGGTGATCCGCGCTGGCGCAGATAGACAGAGAGGATGGCCATGGCTGCCACTGCCAGGAGCTCGGACTGCCAGTTCTGCAGGGACCGGTTCCAGAAATCGGCGGAAGCAAGGTAACCGGCCCAGGAGACGGGCGGGAGAAGGTCGCGCAGCTGCCGCTCGTTGTACGCGGCGGTGCCGGCGATGGACTGGGCGAGCCAGGAGAGCAGGAACAGCACGGCCATCACGCTCCCCAGGGAGCGTGAGTACAGCTGCTGTCGCCAGTCCTTGGTGCCGGCCCACCGCGGCGAGTCGGCGCGGCTGTGGTCGCCGACTCGCTGGTCCCGATCGCTTTCCGGTCCCGCCTTGTGAAGCTCCTTCGATTCGGGGGAGCCGCGCTGCAGGAGCCAGACGGTGCCGAAGATGTACAGGAAGAACTGCAGGAACTCCGACTGCCAGTTCTCGGTCACGTCGACGGCGAAGTCCGAGGACATCAGGTACTCGCCGAGCGTCAGTTGCTGCATTCCGTCGACGGCCAGGTCTTCGTTGAAGCCGGCGTGCCCGGCGAGCGCCTGCCCGGCCAGGACCAGGAGGAAAGCGGTCCCGAAGCCGAGGGTGAGGCTGTTGTCCCGCCAGAAGCTGCCCCGCGCCTTCTTCTGCCCGCCGCTCACCGGTGCATCGCCCCGATCGCCATGAAGTAGCCCAGCCCGCCGAGGATGACCACCAGGCAGATGATGAACAAGATGCGCACGTCAGCCGCCCTTCAGCGAGCACCGGTAGGGCAGGTCGGCAGCCGGCTCGCAGCCCGCCGCCACGACCTTCCAGCCGTCGTCGAACTGCGACAGGAACAGTGTGTCCCGCTCCAGGTGCAGCAGGGCCTGCCGCCCGTACACGTGCGTGTCGCGCACCATGCCGGCGGCAGGGAGTTCCTCGCCGGCCATGGCCGGGCCGCACGGCTTGGTGGCGTCTTCCTCGAGCTGCCGGCGGGTCTGCGGGGCCAGCAGTTCGCACGCCCCGGCGTAATCGGCGCGGGCAAGGGTCTTCTCGAAGGCGGTGGCCGCCCGGCGCGCACCGTCCAGACGCGGTTCGGAGGCCCCGCACCCGCACAGCATCACAACCACCGCGGCAACGGCCAGGGTCACCAGGGCGGGGTGTCTGCGCCGCCCCGCGTGGCCCCGCAGGGGCGGGTAGGAGGCCGTCACTTGCTGGCAGCGCTCGGCACGGCGAGCGGGTCTCGGGGAGCCTTGCCCTTCTCCGCTTCCAGCTGCTCGCCGACCTCGGTGAGGCGGTTGCGTCCCATGGCCTTGCGGACGTCGGGGAACCACTCCTTCTCCTCCTCCTCGACGTGGTGGCGCACGTTCTCCATCAGGACGCTCATCTTGGCCTTGAACCGTTCATCGGAGGGGTCCATGTCCTTGAGCTCGGAGAGCATCCACACCACCGCGTGGTGCTCCTCGATGCTTTCGAGGATGTGATCCGTGGTGTCCGGGGCGGCTTCGCGGGCGGCGGGATAGAAGACTTGCTCCTCGATCCACGCGTGTACGGTCAGCTCTTGGATCACCTCGTCCGCGATGCCCCGTCGCTCGGCCAGATCCTCTTCACCGGTCTTCTCGAACCGCTTGAACAGTTTCTCCACCGTCTTGTGGTCCTCGCGCAGCAGCACGATCGCGTCCATGTCCGTTCCTTCCACTGGCCGACGGCCCCGGCAGCAGGCCGGGTATCAGCACCACCATCCCTGGACGGCCCAGAGGGTCCGCAGCGCCCGGCACACCACGCCACGACAGATCGCCCACCCGGTCTAACGGGCTGACCGCGATTGATCGCGGGGCGTGCAGGCCTGGGGATTCGGCTGGCTGGTGTTCACCCGCAGATCGGCCCGTTACTCGTACCGGTACTTCAGAGAGTCCGCCTCCGCCTGCTCGAGGTCGGCGATCGTCAGCTCCGGCATCCGCAGTGGGGCCAGCGTCGCCTCGGCCGAGGTCGGCAGGGCGTCCGCCGGCAGCCGCTGCTCCTGATCCTGGGGTCGCCGCGACGGACGCGGCCGGCTCCGCGCGGTCGGCCGTGCGGCCCCGCCGCGCCTGGACGGGTCCCGCCCAGTCGCCGAGCACCTGACGACGGCCGGCCCCGGCCCCTGCGCCTCGGCTCCGGGCAGCAGGTGGGGCGTCGAACGTGAGGTCATTTCCCGGACGGACCCCGGCCGCCATGCTGCGCCGCGTCATCTCCAGGGCCGCTTCGGCGTGGCAATCATGGCGGTTGTGCCGGTCATCTCGAAGAGTTTGCGGACCTGGGGGGAGGTCACTTCGGTGACGTGGAGGGAATGGCCTCGGGCGCGAGCTGCTCGTCGGGCGCGGAGCAGGGCATTGAGGCCGGAGACGTCGCAGAAGGAGACGCCGCGGAAGTTTGCTTCGATCCGGGACGCACCGTCGGCGAGCGCGGTGTGCAGGGCGTGGGAGAGCAGCGGTGCCGTCGCGATGTCGATCTCTCCGGTCACGGTGACCGTGATGCGGCCGTCGGCTCGGGTCGTGGTGAGCGTGATGTCGCCGGCGCGAAGGACTGTCGCTCCCGCGGTCGTGGAGAGGTCATCGTATTTCGCGGGCATTTCCTGTCTCCTTCCCGCTCAAGAGCGTGGGCCCGGGGTGGTCGGGAGTCGGCCTAGGGCTGGTTGCGCTGCTGGTTGCTGTGGTGGCGGAGCTGGTCGGTGTGGCGCGTCATTTCGTCGATGCGGTCGGCGAGGCCGGGGTGTTCGGGCCGGAGGTGGGGCTGAGTGTCGGTGAGCGGGCGGACGAGGTGGGCGGCGTCGTGGTGGGCGAGGGCCTGGTTCAGTTCGCCGAGCTGCTGGTCTGCGGTGGCGGGGAGGTCGGTGAGTGCGGTGATCTGTCCGGCGAGGCTCCGCAGGGCGGCGGCGTTGTCGCGGGCCCAGACGGTGACGGAGCGGTCGGCCGCGCGGCGGTCCCGTACGGCCTGGACCCGCTGTTCTCCGGTGGCGCCCGCGGCGCCGGGGCGCAGGCGCAGGTAGCGGCGTTCGGCGGCCTGGCGGCTGGCGACGCCGAGGGGTTCGGCCAGATCGGCCCAGCTGGCGCCGGCCTCACGGGCGGTTTCGATCAGCCCGGACTCCCAGTCGGCGAGCTGTTCGCGCACCTGGCGCAGCAGGAGCAGCGCGGCGAGCGCCGGGTGGGGTCCGTCGTGCGGCGGGGGAGTCGGGTCTGCGGGCCGGTCGTGCTGTGCGGCGTGCAGCGCCTGGTCGATGGTGTGCAGCGCGGCTGCGGCGGCGGCGAAGGACGCCGCTCCAGGCCGCGGGGGCGGATCGGACGGTCGGGCTCGGGTCAAGGCAGGTTCCTCTCTCGGCGGCGTCATCTCATCGTTGACGTGTCGCTTGTCATCCATTGGATGACATGTTACAACGGAAGCACGTTGAAGCGCATTGGCAGTTCCTGCCGCAACCAACTGGAGGTGTTTCGCGATGTTGATGCGCACTGACCCGTTCCGCGAGCTCGACCGGATCACCCAGCAGCTGACGGGCACGAACGGAACATGGTCGAAGCCGTCCGTCATGCCGATGGACGCGTACCGGGAAGGTGACACGTACGTGATCGCCTTCGACGTCCCCGGGGTGAGCGCGGACGCGATCGACATCGATGTCGAGCGGAACCAGCTGACCGTCAAGGCCGAACGGCGCCCCACGGCCAGGAACGAAAACGTTCAGATGGAGCTCTCGGAGCGGCCGCTCGGTGTCTTCTCACGCCAGATCATGCTGGCCGACACCCTCGACTCCGAGAACATCACCGCCGACTACGACGCGGGTGTCCTGACCCTGCGCATCCCGATCACCGAACGCGCGAAGCGACGCAAGGTCGCCATCGGCACCACGGACGACCGGAAGCAGATCTCCGGCTGATCCCGGCATCGGCCGGCCCGAGCGCGGAGGACGGAAGCACCCTTCCCCCCGGCAGCCCGTCCTCCGCCCTGCCGTCACCGCAGGAGCGAGTCATGACCTTGCGCCAGGAAGCATTCCTCGAGCACGTCCAGGAACGGGGCGAATACAACACCCCCGCAGAGGCCGACCGCGCGACCCGCGTCGTCCTGGCCCTCCTCGGCGCCCACGTCGTCGGCACCGACCGGGCCCACCTGGCGGCCCGCCTCCCCGAGGCCTACGCCCTCATCCTGCTCAACCCCCTCCAGGCCACCGAACCCCTCTCTGCGGACCGCTTCGTCCGGGCCACCGCGGCCTGGATCGAGGGCGCCTCGCAGGCCACAGCGGCCTGGGACGTCAGCGCCGTCCTCAGCGTCGTCGCCGACGCGGCCGGCGAGGACCTCACCCACCGCCTCCTGATCCAGCTCCCACCCGGCTACGACCTGCTCTTCGGCCGCCCCCACCACGACTGACAACCGCGCCTCCGCATTCCACACTTCCCATCCCCCCGACGAGAAAGGTGCCCCGAGCCATGCTCCACCAGCCCGAAACCCTCCGTCCGGCCCCGGGCATGACCTACGACCAGATGCTGGAAACCATCCGTTACGAGGGCGCCTACGCCACCCGCGAGCGCGCCGAGGAGGCCGTGCGCAACGTCATGGGTGCCTTCGGCCGCCAGATCACCGGCGACGAACGCGCCGACCTGGCCGCCCGCCTCCCACTGGAGGCCGCCCGTCACCTGATCTCCCAGGCCCCGGCCGCCGAGCCCCTCACCGGATGGGCCTTCGTCAAGGACCTCGCCTCACGGAGCGCAGCCACCCCGGCGACCGCCCGCTGGGAAACGGGAGCCGTACTCGCCGTCGTCGCCCGCCTCGCGGGCCCCTCCCTGCTGGCCCGGATCCTCAACCAGCTCCCCGACGGCTGGGCCCTCCTCTTCGGCCAGGCACAACTCCTCACCCGGTCGACGGCCGCCTGAACACGAGCCGCATGCACTACGGGGACGGCACCACCCCTCCGGAGCGGCCGGCCTTGGCGGCATCGCCGCCGCGCGGACTGTCGACAGCAGCCAGGGCCGGATGCCGGGAAAGAATGACGGCATGACCTGGCCACGGCGGCTCCCTGCAACAACAGGAGCGGGCTGTGACGTTGTGGCGGCTGGTCCTGACCGCGCTCGACAGCTCCGGCCTCGACCACGCCTACGGGAGACCATCGTGGCCCGCGGTGCTGCCCGGCTCGTTGCCCGCCCCGACGATAGCCCAGCGTCCTCACCTTCGTCGGGGGGCTGGACGGCGCGGGCCTGCTCACGGCGATGCTGCGCCCGTTCCCGATGATCACCTACACGGCCCTGCGGAACGTGGCCGGCAATCCGGCCGCCTCCCTCCGCGCGGGCCACGGCGCCGACGGCCTCCCCCTGGCCGCACAACGGCCGACAGCACGAGGGGCAACCCCATCCTCTGGTGACTTGAGTGGGAAGTTTTCTGTCAACACCGAGCGGTCCGAGCGCTTGATCGAGCGTGCGCCCGTGCTCGGTCAGGGAGTACTCCGCCCGTGGCGGCACCCCCGGCATATAGCTCCCGGTGCACCAGACCGTCCGCCTCCGTGTCTGGCCGGCGGTGCCGTCGCGGAATGTTCCCGGCTTCGGGCAGCACAGGCCTTCCCCGCGAGCCGAGTGTGGCGGGGCCTCAGCGCCAGTCGTCGATCACGTAGGCGTCGGGGTGGCTGTAGCAGGGTTCGTTGGGTCTGTGCATGGTCACGCCCTGCAACCAGGTGCGGAAACCGCGGTCGACCATTCGACGATAGGCATCCGGGCGGCCCAGGTTCATCCCGGCGTCGAGTTGACCCAGTCCGCGCTCGGCGGCCAGCTGCTCGCACGCGTCGAGCAGTCGTTCGAACCGGTCGGCCGCTTCCGGGCCAGGGCGCACGGCGCCGAACTTGACGAAGCACACGTCCTCGCCGGCCTCCGACCCGGCTCCGCAATGGCAGACGGCCAAGCCATCGAGCTCGGAGCCGGCGCCCTGGAGCAGAATGGTGTCCCCGAGCCCCTGCGCGTGCGTGGCCACGACCTCACGTTCCAGGCTCAGGCCCTCGTACACGGACCCGGTCAGTGCGCGACAAAGGCTCAGGGCGTCGGGCTGCTCGCCGGCGGGCAGCTGGCCGTACAGTACTCGGCCGGGGACCGTGACGCTGCCTGCCACCTGCTTCTTCATGATGGCTGTGAGGAATCGGGGCCAGAAGCCGTAACGGCGGTAGAGTTCAAGGTGCTTGGGACTGTGCGAGAAGGTGAACAGGCCCAGGTGGCGGTTCTCCCAGGTGTCGAAGCAGTCCATGACCGGCTCCATGAGGCGCCTGCCGATGCCCTGGTCCCACAGGTCAGGACGCACGGTCAGTGGACCGAAGTAGCCGACGCTGCCCCAGTTGGCGGCGAAGTTCGATGCAACGACTTCGCCCTCGACCGTCGCTGCGAAGGCCGCCTGTGGATCAGCCGCCCAGCGCGTACGGACGTAGTCGGCGGTCCCAAAGAACGTCTTCGGCTCAGGAGCCCCGAGGAACGTCCCGAAGGCGACCCTGAAGATCTCGTCGGCCCGATCCAGGTCCGCCTCACCCAGCGGGCGGACCGACACGGGGCCCGTGCCGCTCTTGCGCTCCCCTGCCGGTGGGATCATCGGTCGCTCCTTCCCCACCCCCTGTTTCATCGCACCACGTCCGTGCGCCGCAGGCGAGGCGAAAGGTCCACCGATGCTCAGGGACCGAGGACCCGGCCGGTCTGCCGTGCCTGTCCGCCGGGAACTGCGGCAGTCACCAGGCCGAATTCCGACCGGTCGAACAACGGCTACGCATGCGTCAAGGGTTTCCACTGGTGGTGGGTGTGGCGGGCCGGGGCACCGCGCCGCTGGGGTGGCGTTCGGTTGGTGAAGGCTGGGGGATGTCTTCGTCCTCCGCCGATGAGAGGTGGTCAGCGTCGGCGGTGGCCGCTGCGGTGCCCAGGGGGAGCCGACGGGGGGCGGGGGCGGCGTTGTGGGTGTCGCCGCCCCCTGCGGGGGTTGCTTGCGGGGGTGGACGCGCTTCAGGCTGCCTCGGCCGCCGGCGGGGCCGTCAGTCTTCGTCTGGTGGTGGTACGTGGCCTGCCGCCTTCTGCACCGTGGCCTCCAGCTCGTCGCGGTTCAGACCGATCGTCTCCGCGTAGTGGTCCAGGGCCGTATCCAGCAGCCACCAGGGCTCGCGCGCGTCTTCCCACGCGTCCCGCCAGGTGACGTGTTGCTCGTCGGTCCACTGAGACGCGTCGCCGAGTTCCTCCTGAAGGCGCGTCAACTCGGCGTGCGCTTCGTCGGTCGCTTCCTGCAGCTCGATCAGTTCGTCCAGTACATCGGGTTCTATTTCCATTTCCGGGATTTTATGCGTCAAGATCCTGCTGGCTGGCAGTGCCGCCGCCCGTTGGGCCGCCGCTCGGGTAGGGTCCCCGGCCTGCCACCCCAGGTGGTGATCGGCTCGGTTCGACAGTGGTTCGGTGTGCGACTCTGCGGGCGATCGCCACCGGCACGCCCTGTGACCGGTTCGGCGACAGCCCTGTGGCTGGTCAGTGAGCTCCGGGCATTGTGCATGGGTACGCTGGTGGCAACGGGTGAGCGTCAGCCGGGTCGAGGCTGCTGCCATGGGGTAACCAAGCGGCTTACATGAAAAGCGCATCTGCTTGTTCGCTGGCTGCCATGGATTTGACTGTTCAGGTCTTCCGATGTGTCCGGGCCGTCGGCCCCTGTACCTCTCCCACCACCGAAGGCTCCGGGCCGCCGTTCCTCTGCGGCTGTGAGCCGGTCAGGCGTCGGATCAGCGTGCGTCGGTCAGGGGGATACCCAGCAGGTCCTCAAGCTGGGAGACCGTCTGCTCGGGCTGCAGCGCGTGCACTCCCGCGAAGCCGAGCTTCTCCGCCGCCCGCACGTACTCCTCGGTGTCGTCGACGAATACGCACTCCTCGGCCGGCAGGCCCAGCAGCTGCAGCATGACCTCGAAGAGTTCCGTGTCGGGCTTGCGCATCCCGTGGCACTCGGAGATGACCACACCGTGATAGAGGGTCTCGAGCTCGTAGCCGTCGTACAGGTTCCAGGGGGCGAGTCCGACCGAGTTGGACAGGATGCCGACCTTGATCCCGGCCCGCTGGGCTGCGGCGGCCGCGTCGATCATGGTCTGCTCGGGTCGCAGGTCGGCGAACATGCGGCCCATCAGGTTGTCCGGAGAGAGCCCGAGCTTGGGGGCGGCGGCCTCGTTCCATTCGGTCTGGGTGATCGCACCGCGCTCCAGTTCGTGGGTGAGCCGTACGCCTTCGGCGTCCATGTACAGCGCCTTGATGCACGCGCCCTGTGCCAGCCCTTCGCGCTGTTCGAAGGCCAGCACGGCCGGCAGCAGGGGCGTGGTGAGCACCCCGCCGAAGTCGAGGACGAGGCCGGTGCGGTGAGACATACGGGAACTCCAGCAGTGTGAGGGGTCGGGGCGATGGCCGGGGCTGAGGACGCGCGGTCGGCAGCGGTCCCGGCCCGTCGTCATCGGGGGCTGTCAGCCGCGGATGAAGGACTGGACGACGTGTGCGCTGTGCTTCGGGACCCGGTTACGGTCGAACAGCCCGAAGGGAACGGTGTAGCCGTCGAGCCAAACGTGCCACGCAGGTAGGCCTTCTCCGCATAGCCGGCCGGGTTGTCGACCGGCATCCAGCCGTCGACGAGGTCGCCGAAGGTCTCGGCGACGAAGTCGACGTGCCGGGCCCACGCAGCCGCGGCCGAAGGAGAGAGGAAGCCGCCGTCGGCCGCGACCCAGACGGGCAGGGCGGTGTGCAGCAGGCACGCCCACATCGTCAGGCCGGCCTGACGGCCGGCCCCGAGGATCTTTCGGTAGTGCTCGACCGCCCGCTGGTCGCGGCGTCCGGGTTCCGGCTCGATCCGGGCCCAGTCGAGGGACATCCGGTGGTCGCCGAATCCCCAGTCGGCCAGGAGCCGGAAGTCGGAGGCGTACCGCTCGTCGAAGCCGTTCCCGGCGCCGCTGCGCGGAGCCTTGCCGGCCTCCTCCCAGCCCCACCAGTTGTCCGCCGGCGTCGCGCCCTGGCTCTGGGTGGCCGAACTGGCCGTTCCCCACCTGAAGCCGGGGGGAAAGCCGCCGGGGCCGGACGAGGTCATGGTCGTGCTCCTGATCGGTCTTGGACGGGCGGTCACGTATGCATCGGGAGACGGCCCGGTAGGCGGGCGTTCGGTGGCGGCCACCGCACCCGAGGAAGACCGGCCCCGGAAGTTGATCTCCGTGGAAACGTATCACCGGCCGTACCGCGCAACTCCCGCAGGTTCCCTCGGTGCCTCGCGGCCGGCACCCGTACAACGGGCGCGCACCTCCGCTGCGGGAGAGCTCGGTCGACTCGTCCCGGGGCAGCCTCCCGAAGCGGTCGGGGAGGGCGGGGTGATCCTTTACCCGGACGACATGGACGCCTGGGTGCAGGTCGAGTCCTCCGATCGAGCCGGCATCGGCAAGAAACCCTCACACGGACGGTTCCGCTGGTCCGGGCTTGCCTGCCCGAGCCGGCCGCCGCCGGGCTGATCCTGGCGACACCTCGCCGCACCCCTGGTGTCCGCGTCGCTCTCCTCGGAGGGCGAGGGCGGCGGCCGAGCGGGCCGACTCGTATGCGGTCCGCTTGCGTTGCACGCGGACGGCGCGGCCGAGGGCGATGCCGAGCGACTGGTTCGACGCGCGGGCCTGTTCGACGGTGGCGAGCTCCTGCTGCTCGTCGCCGAGGCGGTGTCGGCAGCGGGCGAGCAGCACGACTGCGGTGGCGTCGTCGGGGTCGCCGGCCATGACGGGGCGCCTGGCGCGTCGTCGTGCGTAACCGGGTACGGCGCACCTCGTCCGAGGCCTCGGGACGGGGCCGCCGCACAACCTGGCAACGAACGCGGGCCCGGCGGCACCCGGAGTGCCCCACCTTGCCCCTCCGCCCCCTCCTCCCCGTGCACGGTTCTCACCGGTACACCGCTTCGCGACGCCCGATGCGTGCGGCGAAGTCCTTGGTGGCGCGATCCCGTGACAGGTGGATCCAGGTGTACGGAGCTTTTCGCCTGGTCGGCGACGTCCTGGATGAAGGCCTTCTCGCGCGCTTTGCCGATCTGCTCGCCCGTCGCCCACAGGACGTCGAACATCTGGTTCGTCCGGCGACTCGACGCGTTCCAACGGCGACTCCTCCCACGTGCGTTGGTGTGCGGCGTGCACGTTGGCCAGTTCCGCGAGCTGTCCCCGCATGCGCAGCAGGTCGAGCTGGACCCCCTGTACGCGCTCCTCCCACCACTTGAGCAACTGCGCGGACCCGTCGGTGGGGTTGGTGGCGGCGAACCCGGGTGCGTGCCGTGCAGGAAAGGTACGTTCACACGAAACCCAGACGGCCGGACGGACCCGCCCCGCGGCGTGGCCGGCCCGACTGCCGGGCTCAGTCCTCCGGCGGATGGACCACCTCGACGCCCTGGTCACGCAGTACTTCGACCGCGGGGGAGTCGGCGGGGGCGTCCGTGACCACGAGGGCGATCTCCTCCATGGAGCAGATGCGGCCGAGCGCCGCCCGGCCGATCTTGTCGGCGGTGGCGACGAGGATCACGCGTTGCGCCGAGGCGACGGCCGCCCGCTTCACCTGTACGTCGTCGAGGTTGTAGGCGGTGGCGCCCTGGATGGGGTCGACCCCGCAGCAGCCCAGGATGAACGTGTCGAAGCACAGGTCCTTGAAGGTCTGGACAGGTGCGTGGCCGTAGAAGGACAGCTCCTCGGGGCGCACCTGCCCGCCGGGCATCACCAGTTGGATGCCGGGATACGCGGAGAGGGCGAAGGCCGCGTGCAGTGAAAGGGGCGCGACGGTGAACTGGCGGTCCGCCATGGCCTTTGCGATGGCGACCGCCGTCGTGCCCGTGTCCAGCGCGACGGTCTCGCCGTCGGTGAGCAGTTCGACCACGGTGCGCGCGAGCCGCTCCTTGGTCTGCGCCCCGGACATGGCCCGGATCGCATAGGGGGGTTCGACGCCGCCGGGCAGGCTGCTCACGGCGCCGCCGCGCACCCGGCGCAGCGCGCCCCGGGACTCCAGTACCTCCAGGTCGCGGCGGACGGTCATTTCGGACGCCCCGGTGGCCTGGGCCAGCTCGGCCACCGTCGCACGGTTCTGCCGCATCAGCAGTCCCACGACGAACTTGTGCCTCTCCATGACGTTCATGTGTCTGCTTTTAGCACAGAAGGGGCGGGAGGGCGCTGCGGTTGAGCGTTTCGCACATGCTCACTGTTGAAACGAACATAGCTGATGTGTAGTGTGAGTGAAATAGTGTGAACTTACCGCTGCTGTGAACGTTGAGCATGTTCATTCGACCATGACCGATGAGGAGAGCCATGACCTCCACCAGCGAGGCCGATCTGCCAGAGGGAGGCAAGCCCCTCCTCACCACCGTCGCGATCGCCGCCTCGTGCCTGGCGTTCGTGGTGATCGGCGCCCTCCAGGCGCTCTACGGCCCGGCGATCCCGGCGCTGCGCGACGCATACGGCATCAGTCCGGCCGTGGCCGGGCTCAGCCTCAGCGCGCACTTCGTCGGCGCCTTGCTCGGAGTGCTGATCTACCACCTCCTGCGGGGCCGCCTGAACAACCGGGTGCTGCTCGGCGGCTCCTACGCGCTCATGGCCGTCGGCGCCGCCGTCTTCGCCTTCTCCCCGAGCTGGACCCTCGCCCTCGCCGGGACGTTCGTCATCGGCCTGGGCTTCGGCGGCATCGACTACGGCCTCAACCAGCTCTTCGCCGCCGGCTTCGGCCACCGCAGCACCGCCATGCTCAACCTGCTGAACGGGCATTTCGGCATCGGTGCGATCGCCGGCCCCGCCCTGATCGGCTGGCTCGGGGCGGACAACTACCCGGAGATCTTCGTGGGCACCGGCGTGATCAGCCTGCTGATCCTCGTCACCCTCGGCGGGGTGGCCGCCCGGGAGCCCGCCCCCACCCCCGCGGAGGGCGCCGAGGCGGGCGGTGCCCGGGTGCTTCCGATCATCGCGGTGTTCATCGGGATCTACGTCCTGCACGTCGCCATCGAAACCGGCGTCGGCGGCTGGGAGCCCACCCACCTCGAAGCCGTCGGATACGGCGCCGCCACCGCCGCGACCGCCACCTCCGCCTACTGGGCCGCCATGACCATCGGCCGGTTCGTCGCCGCACCGATCAGCCTGCGCTGGTCCGCGCCGTCCATCCTCCTCGTCTGCTGCGTCGGCATGGCCGGCTCCCTCCTCCTGGCGACCATCCCGGCGCTCGCCCCGTACGCGTACGTCGGCGTCGGCCTGATGATCGCGCCGATCTTCCCGACCTGCCTGCCCTGGCTGAACCGCGCCGTGCCCAGCGTGGCCGCGGCCGGCGCCTACGTGATCGCCGCCTCTATGATCGGCGGCGTGGCGTTCCCGCCGCTGCTCGGTGCCGTGATCGACACGATGGAGGTGCGGACGGTGCCGCTGCTGCTGTTCCTGCTCGCCGTCATCTGCGGCGTGCTCAGCCTCTGGCTGCGGCGCAACGCGCCCGACCCCGGTGGCGTGCCGGGCCCGCGCGATCCGGGGCGCACGGAATCCGTTCCCACCCTTTGAGCCCACCCTTTGAGCCCGAAGACCCGCAGACCCGTAGAGCGTGAGGAGCCGAAGCATGAAAGCCGTCCTCTTCGACATGTTCGGTGTCATCGCCCGCGTCCAGTCGCCGGAATCGATGGCCGTCCTGGAACGCACCGCCGGCGGCGACCCCGACCGCTTCTGGGCCGCGTACTGGTCGCACCGACCCCCCTACGACCGCGGTGAGGTCACGGGGCCCGGCTACTGGCAAGCGGTCTGCGCGCAACTCGCCATTCCGCTCGACCAGCGGCTGACCGAGGAGCTGATCGCCGCCGACCTCGCCAGCTGGAGCGAGATCGACCAGCGCACCGTGGACCTGCTCGACCACCTCGCCGGGAGCGGAACCGTGCTGGGCCTCCTCTCCAACATCCCCGAGGACCTGGCCGTCCGGTACGAGGCCACCCACCCGTGGCTGGAGCACTTCGCGGTCCGCGGACTGTCCTGCCGGATCGGCAGCGCCAAACCCGAGCCCGCCGCCTACGAGTGGTGCGTCCGCGAGCTCGGACTGCCGCCCGAGGAGATCCTGTTCGTCGACGACCGGGCCGAGAACGTGCAGGCCGCGTGTCAACTGGGCCTACAGGGACATGTGTTCACCTCGCCCGAGGGGCTGCGGGACGCACTGGAGGCGGCTTTGCGGTGACGCCGGCGAAGCCGGTGGGAGCCCCGGCTCTCCCCCGCCGGGCCGAGCCCCCAGCGCCCCGCCCCCGTCCTCAACCCGGAGAACGCGTACCCGGCCCTTCCCCGCACGTACACCGCCCCGCCGGCACGAGCGGGGGAGCGCCCCCTACAGGACACTGATGTCCTCACGGCGAACGACCTGCTCGTCCTCGGCACATGACCCCGCCCCGCGTGCCGACCGCGAACGCAAGCCGACCGGGGCCGCCACCAGGTCGATGAGGCACGCGGGATGGCGCTCATGCCCGCGCTGTGGGCGGGCTCGCAACTCTCAGCGGGGTCTGCCGTCTGGTCGGGCCCGCCTAGAACCAGGCTGCGGGCCGGCTGCGGGTCCCGTTGGCGGCCTGGCGGTGGGCGGCCGGCTCGGGCCTGGTCCCGGCACCGGATGCGGGGCCGGGGCTGTGGTCGCGGGCGGTGGTGGAGGCCGCCGACCCGGAGCAGGTGCGCGCCGGCCGCGGGTGGCCGCGTCGGCGCTCGGTGCGCACCCCTGTCCAGGCCGCCCGGCCCCTGGTCCCCGACGGCCCCCGCGTCTCCGCGACCGCGGCCTGCTCCACCACCCCGACCGGTACCGCGGCGGTCCGGGCCGTGCCCGCGGAGAGGGCTGTGTCCGCGCGTGGTCCGGTTGTGCAGGCTCAAGCGGTACCCGCGAGTAGCCCTGCAACAAGGCCTGGTTACAGTGTTCTTGACTGGCTGCCAGCCAAGTTTGCAGTCGGTGAGAGAGTGCCCGTGCGGCGGTCGCCGTCGCGCGCAGGAACGAAGGAAATCATGGGTTCGATATACAAGCGCATCGGCGCGGTCCTCGGTTCGGCCACGCTGCTCGCCGGCGTGGCGCTCACTGCCGGGGCCGGAACCGCTAGCGCCGCCGACGAAACGGGCGACCTCACGCCCGACGCCGACGTTGCCGTTCTGCCGTCCGGGGTCTCAGGGCTCGCCGCGATGTCGGCGGACGGGTCGTACACGATCAACATCATGAGCCCCACCGACGGCCACAACATGGGCTTCGCCCGCTGGAACGCCGACCCGCAGCCCGCGCCCGACATCCCGGGCGACTCCCTCATCGCCAAGGACATCAGCCCCGATGGCTGGTCGGTCGAGGCCGAGCTGAGCACGGGCCGCATCGCCTCCACCCGCGGCCACAAGGCGATCTACATGGCGGTCGCTTCCGGCAACCTGCCGGAGGGGCACCCGTACAAGCTGCGAGGGTGCGTCGTGAAGGGCAGCGAGCGCAAGTGCACCCCCTGGCACGCGGTCCACGCCTGATCCGCTGAAGGGCCGGGCCGCCTCAACGGCCCGGCCGACGCCTGAGCCTCGGGCACGGTGCCGGCTCCGCCGGCCCGAACGCCCGCGCCAGCCCGATCCGGCTGCGTGGGGCGGCGTTCGAGCTGGTCGAGGACTCGGCTGACATCCATCGACCCGTACCATCGAGCACTGCTCGTTGAGTAGCCCACCGTAGCGACACCTCGTGTCACCGCACCCCAGTGAATTGAACATGTTCAACACGGTGGGGTGGTTGCAGGGCGGCGCAGTCAGGAGTCCGTCAGGTTCCCTCCGGCGGACTGCTTGCGGCATCCCTTCCCGGCGCCCGGTGAACGCGCCGGTTGTCGCGTCGATGCTGTTGGTGAACTGGCGCAGAATCGCTCGCCGCTCGGTGAGAGGTGGCCGCCGCGCAGCCGCGCCGAAACCGGACGCGGTCCGGCGGGACGTGGCGGCCGGCCTGGCCGGACATCGCGGCCGCGATGGGGCTCCTCGACGCCCGGTGCGTGGACGTCGCCCGGATTCTCCTCGACGCGCGCGCCGCCGGTGTCGGCGTCGACCAGGCCGTCGCCGCCGTCGCTCCCGCCGCCGCCAAGATTCCCGCACCGGCCGCGCAGCCCGCTCCCGCCACGGCTCCCGCCACCCGGATCCCCGCGCCCGCTCCAGCTCCCACTGCGAGCGCCGCTCCCGCTTCTGCTCCTGCGCCGGGCGCCGGCCTGGGCCACGCGGCGTGCGCGAGGGCCGACCTCGTTGTGGACCTGCTCTCGGGCGCCCGTGAAGACCTGCTTCGCGAACTGACGTCCCGCACGATGGGTTGCCTCTCGTCGATCGCCATCTCAGGCGTGACGGTGACGCCCGTGTGGTGCGAGGTGGGTGCCCGTCAGGTCCCTCATGGATGGCGCTGGCCCACCCCGCTTGGTGGGCCCGAAGGGTCCGGGCTGACCGGGCGAGCTTCGGCGCCCAGACCACTTTCGTACAGGCTGGGCTTCCGCGTACGCGCGTCTTACTCCCTCGACCCGCGATGCGTAGAGCAGGCATGGCTCGGATCCGGTGGCCCGGCCGGTTGGCAGACGGGTCTCCGAGGGGTACCAGGCGTCCGCGAGAAACGGGGAGTGGTCCCCATTTTCTGTGCTACCGTCCTGCCTGTCAGGGAAACGGGGAGCAGTCCCCGTTTAAGATGTGGGGGGCGGGGATCATGACGACCACGGCTTTGGTGCTGGGTGGCGGGGGAGCGGTCGGGCTTGCCTGGACGGTCGGAATGCTGGCCGGGCTGGCCGAGGAGGGCCTCGACCTCTCCGCCGCCGACGTGACGATCGGGACCTCCGCCGGCTCCGTGATCGGTGCGCGGCTCACCTCCGGCGTGCGGGCCGAGGAGATGTACCGCGAAGAACTCGACGGAGCCCCGGAGCTCGACGTCACCGTCACCCTGCGCCAGACGGCCCGTTTCCTGTGGGCCGCACTCGGCTCGCGTGATCCGCGGCGTTCCGCCCAGCGCCTCGGGCGGGCCGCGCTGGCCTCCCGTACCGTCCCCGAGTCGGCCGTGCACGACGCGGTCGCAGTTCTCCTGGCGGGCATACGCGACTGGCCGTCAGCCGACCTTCGGCTGACGGCCGTCGACGCCCGCAGCGGACACCTGGCGACGTTCGACTCCGCCTCGGGCATCGCTCTCCCCGACGCCGTGGCGGCGAGCTGCGCGGTACCGGTGGTCTGGCCGCCCGTATCGGTGGCCGGCGGCCGGTGGATGGACGGGGGCAGCCGCTCGACGGCCAACGTGCACCTCGCCCGGGGCGCTCGCCGCGTCATCGCCCTCACCCCGATTCCCGAAGCGGTCGGTCCCCACCCGAGCGCCACCGCCCAGGGGGCCGAACTCGCCGCCGGCGGGGCGCTGGTGGCGGTCCTCACCCCCGACCGCGCCGCCCGCAGGGCCTTCGGCCGCAACATGCTCGACCAGACCCGCCGTACGGCCGCCGCCCGGGCGGGCCGTGCCCAGGCGGCCTCCTGCGCGGACACCGTCCGCGCGGTGTGGACCCCTTGACGTGTCCGGCCCCCCACGGGCCGCCGCCCACCCCATGAGCAACCACCCAGGCGGCTCCTTCCGCCGCACCCTTCGAACCGGAGTGCGATCATGAACGGCAACACCGACGTCGTAGTGATCGGTGGCGGTTACGCGGGCGTCATGGAGGCCAACCGCCTCACCCGGCGCAGCGATGTGAGGGTCACCCTGGTCGATCCGCGCCCCCGTTCGTCCACCGGATCCGGCTGCACCAGCTGGTCGGCGGGGCGGACACCGCGGTCGTCGCGTACGAGGACCTGCCGGCCGAACGCGTACGGCTGGTCGTCGACACCGTCGCCCGGATCGAGGCCGCCGGCCGCGGTCTCGTCCTCGCGGGCGGCGGCAGGCCGGCATACGACTACCTGGTCTACGCGGTCGGCAGCGGCAGCGCCGACCCGGCGGTGCCCGGAGCCGCGGAGTTCGCCCACCCGCTCGCCGGCCTCGAGGAGGCCGCCAGACTGCGACCGGCCCTGGAGGCGGGCGCCGGCGACGGCCGCGGGGACGGTGGTCGGCGCCGGCCCGAGCGGCATCGAGACCGCCACCGAGCTGGCCGAGGAGGGTCGCGCCGTCACGCTGGTCTGCGGCGGGGCTCTCGGACCGTACTTGCACCCTCGCGGGCCGACGGCCGTGACCCGGGCCGCCGTGTCGCTCGCCGACGGCCGCGAGGTGCCGAGCGGGGTGACCGTGTGGACCGCCGGCTTCGCCGGCCCGGACCTGGCCGTACGCAGCGGGCTGAGCACCGACCCCGAGGGTCGTCTGCTCACCGACGAGACGCTGATAAGCGTGGACGACGGCCGTATCGTCGCGGCCGGTGACTCGTCGGCGCCGTCGGGCCTGCCCCTGCGGATGAGCTGCCAGGCCGCCATGCCGATGGGCCCGGGCCGCCGACACCGTGCTCAGCCTGATCGGGGGCGAACCGCCCGCCGTGCTCAACCAGCCCTACGGCGCCCAGTGCACCAGCCTGGGCCGGCACGCCGGCGTCTTCCAGTTCGCCGACCGGTTCGACACCGCGGTCTGGTTCAAGGACGGCGGCCGCCTCGGGGCGAGGCTCAAGGAAGCCGTCTGCTCGGGGGTCGTTAAGCACCTTGCCGACGTTAAGCACCTCGCCGACGAGGCCGACAGGCCGGAAGGCTACAAGCTCCACCTCATGGAGCGCGGCGGCACCCGGCGGCGGCTCGTGCAGGCCGAAGACGCCGGAACCCGGACCGACCTCCCGTCGCCCGCCTGACCCGGCTGCCCCGATCCGGATCCGACGGGCTCCACAACAGGTTCACGGCGGATCTCCACGGATCCCGGCACACCCACCCCTCAGAACGGGAATCCTTCCCCGCTTCGCCGTCTCACCGAGAATCAAAGGAACACCATGCCTGCCCCGACCCTCGATGAACTCACCCCCACCGGTACAAGCTTCGCCGCCGACCCGCACCGCGTCTACGCCGCACTGCGCGAGCAGGGCCGTGTGCACCGCGTCCACATCCCCGGGAGCGGTGACGTCTGGCTCGTCCTCGGCCGCGACGAGGTACGCGCCGCGCTCACGGACCCCCGCCTGCGCAACGACATACGGCACTCCGCGACGTGGGAGAGCGACGGGGGCAACGCCATCGGGCTGAACATGCTGCAGACCGACGCCCCCCAGCACACCCGCCTGCGTGCCCTGGTCGCACGCGAGTTCACCGCTGGTCGGATCGAGGCGATGCGGCCGCGCGTGCAGCAGATCGCCGACCGCCTCCTCGACGCCTTCCCGTCGGCCGGGAGCGCCGATCTGGTCGCCCACTACGCGCTGCCGCTGCCGCTCACCGTCATCTGCGAGCTGCTCGGAGTCCCCGTCGAGGACCAGCGCCTCTTCCACACCTGGTCGGCCGAGCTCGTCGCACCGTCCTCACCCGCCGCGGCGGGCGCCGCGGCGGGTGAGATGAGCGCGTACTTCGCCGCGCTCATCGCCGCCAAGGCCGGTGATCCCGGGCCGGACCTGATGAGCGCCCTCGTCGGGGCCTCCACGGCGCCGGACGGGCTCCGCGCCGAGGAACTGCTCGGCATGGCCTTCCTGCTGCTGGTCGCCGGCCACGAGACCACGGTCAACCTCATCTCGGGCGGTGTCCTGAACCTGCTGCGCCACCCCGACCAGCTCGCCGCGCTGCGGGCGGAGCCAGGCCTTCTCGACGGCGCCGTCGAGGAGATGCTCCGCCACGACGGGCCCGTCGCCGCGGCGGCCTTCCGGTTCGCCGCGGAACCCCTGGAGATCGCGGGGGTCCGGATCCCGGCCGGTGACAGCGTGATGCTCTCCTTGGCTGCAGCCTCCCGCGACCCCGAGCACTTCGCCGACCCCGATCGCTTCGACATCCGCCGCGCCGCCCGGGGACACCTCGCGTTCGGCCACGGCATCCACCACTGCCTGGGTGCGCCGCTCGCCCGCGTCGAAGGCCGGATCGCCGTGGCGACCCTGCTGCGGCGGCTGCCGGACCTTGCCCTGGCCACCGAACCCGACTCCCTCGTACGCCGCCCGAGCACCATGCTCAGGGGCGTCGTCGCCCTGCCGGTGCGCTGGTCGCGGCGGCTCCCCGCATGACGCCGCCACCGATGGCGCTAGCATCCGTACCGGACCACGGTCCCCGGTGCCGGGGCGCCTGCGTGGGGACCGGCGACGCGAGGAGTGGACAGTGACCCCGGGCACGGAACGGCCTGCGCCGCTACGGCGTGACGCGCTGCGCAACCGCGAGCTGCTGCTGGCCGCCGCACGCAAAGCCTTCGCCGCCCAGGGTCTGGACGCCCGCCTCGACGTGATCGCCCGCCAAGCGGGCGTCGGAAACGCCACCCTGTACCGGCACTTCCCGACCCGCGCCGCCCTGATCGACGCGGTGTTCCGTGACGCGCTCCAGGGCACGGTCGACGCCGGAGAAGAGGCCCGCGGCGCGGCCGATCCCTGGGCGGGGCTGGCCTCCTACCTGGAGACGGTCTTCACCGTGCTGGCAGCGGACCGGGGCGTCAACGACCTGATGACGACCCCGATCGAGGGGGTGACCTCCCTCGACGCCGTCCACGTCCACAACCACGAGACGATCTCCCTGCTCGTGGACCGTGCCCAGCGTGACGGCGCGATGCGCCCCGACGTCACCGTCGAGGACATGCTCCTGAGCCTGGCCACGCTCGGTCGCTCGGTCCCCTCCCTGGCGGCCGCAGGGCCGCCGCACGCCTGGCGCCGGCAACTGGTCCTGTTCCTGGACGGCTTGCGCGCCGGTACGCGCCCCCCGTCGGACCTTCCTGCACCGGGCCTCACCACGGAACAACTGGCGGCGGTCCTCCTCGACCTGGGCCCCCACCGCCCGACCTGACCCCGACCCGCCCCGTGCTGTATGCCGAGCATCGCCAGTTCGCCGTTGCCCGGGCCTGCCCGCCACCAGTCAATCCCTCCCACAGCAAGCTGGGTCAGTGTGCAACCCGGCGGCTGTTGCCGGTCCTCGAATCGAGGACCACCGGCTCCTCGTCCTCGTCCACGTCTGCCAACCCCTACTCAAGCTGCGGAGCTTGGACGGGGCGCGGTACCCCGGACAGAGGCCACCGGAGCGGCCGGGACGAGGTCAGCAGGCTGCGCGGCCGCGGCTGCGGCGGGGGCCGCGCGGGGAGTCAATGCCGGCAGGACGGCCGGACGCGGAGCAGCTCGGTCCGCAACACGGGTGTGCCGTCGACCGGTGCCGGGTCCTCAGCGGTCGGCTCGATTCCTCCGGCGGCGACTTTGTCGAGTGTCGTGAGGCCGTCGGGGCCGACCGTGCCGAACACCGTGTAGTTCGGTCGTAGGGCGGAGTCGCCGTAGACGACGAAGAACTGTGAGCCGTTCGTGTCCGGACCGGCGTTGGCCATCGCCAGCAGGCCGCGCCCGTACAAGCGGCGCGCGCCGGTCGGATCGGTCGGTGCGGGTGGCAAATCCACGGGCAGCTCGTCCTTGTACTTGTACCCGGGCCCTCCCTCTCCGGTACCCGTCGGGTCGCCGCACTGCAGGACCTTCAGCGTCGGATACGCCGTCAGACGGTGGCACACCGTTCGGTCGTAGAACCCATGCCGTGCCAGGTGCAGGAAACTCTGGACCGTGCACGGCGCCTTGGCCTGGTCCAAACGCAGCGGGAGCGGGCCCTGGCTGGTCGGAACAGCCATGTCAACCGTGCCACGGCTGGGGGTGCGCCGGGGGTCAGGCGGCAGTGGAACAAGACGCGCGGGCGGCTCGTCCGGGGTCTGCGTGTACTGGCAAGGGCCGTGCGTGGTGCGCGGCGGAGCGCCGTCGGAAGCGGTGGCCGCACCTCCCCCGGACACAACTAACGTCACGGCCGCGAATGCGCTGATCAGTGCTCGGTTCATCTTGCGCGCCCTCCTGATGATCGCCAGGTTTTGGAGCGTTCGCAGTTTAGGGCGTGGTTGGTTCGGCGGGAATGGTCAACGACAGGACGCCGGCGCGGCCAACCCCGAAACCCTTGCCCGGTCCGAGTGTGAAGGGAGCCGAGCGCCCCGGGGGCGCCGGGCACGTGTTCGGGCCCCGGCCCGGGGGAGGGTCGGGGCCCGAACGGGCAGCGCGCCGGGACGCGCCTGTCAGTGGCGGAAGGTGTCCTTGACGTCTTCCTTGGCCTGTCGGGCCTTGCCCTTGGCCTGGTCACCGTGGCCTTCGGCGGTCATCCGCTCATCGCCGACGGCCCGGCCCAGCATCTCCTTGGCCTTGCCCTTGGCCTGCTCGGCCTGTGCCTTGGTCTTCTCCGTGCCCGACATCGGGACCTCCTCGTGGTGAACCGGATTGGTCGTGATCTCTCGCCTGCTCCCGCTCAGCGACCGCAAACCCCCTTTGTGCCGCCGACCGGGCGAACTGCGCACGGCGATCCGCGGCGGGCCGCCGCTCTTACCCGGCTGTGCGGCTAAGAACCGGGTAAAAATCGAGCGCATGACCGTCGCAGAGGCGGGCATCCGCCGCTTCGGAGGTTGATAACTATGGTTCCCCTGCTTCTCGTTCTTCTGCTGATCCTTGTCCTGTTCGGTGCCGGCTTCGCGGTGAAGATCCTCTGGTGGATCGCGATCGCGGTGCTGGTGCTGTGGCTCATCGGCTTCGTCGCCCGTCCCAAGAACAGCAGCGGCCGCTGGTACCGCTGGTAGCCCGGCCTGCGGCAGTGCCCAGCCGAGCTACATGGTGGGCCGCTCCCCCCGACGGGGGGAGCGGCCCACCGCCGTTTGTGGTCCTCCTGCCGCACTTGCTCCTCGAAGCCGAGGACATGGGGTGAGGACTTTCGCCGGGGGTATGCGCGGATCTGCCGGGCCGGTCGCCGTGACGCAGCAGGGGACCTGCTGACCTCCAAAGATCGGCGGCCGTCCCGGTCGTGCCCGAGGAAGGCGGTGCTTGGCTGCCCGACGGTGCTGACCGCATGAGGCTGCGCCGACGATGACCCGGCCCGCGTAGAGCCGTCGCGCCGGGACGGGACAGCCGTCGCGCCGGGACGGGCACTCGGATGCGCAGCGTCCTACCGTGGAACGTATGCGGCTCCTGCTGACCTCGGACACCCACCTCCCCGCCCGCGCCGCGTCGCTCCCGGAAGCCCTCATGGCAGCGGTCGACGACGCCGACGTCGTCATCCACGCCGGAGACTGGATCGACGAGGCCACCCTCGACCTGTTGGAGGCCAGGTCCAGTCGGCTGATCGGCGTGTACGGCAACAACGACGGCCCGGGACTGCGCCGGCGACTCCCGGAGATCGCCTACGCCGAGCTGGAAGAAGTGCGCTTCGGGGTCGTGCACGAGACGGGGGCATCCGCCGGACGGGAGCGTCGCTGCGCGGCACGCTTCCCCGACGTGGACGTCCTGGTGTTCGGCCACAGCCACATCCCGTGGGACACCACCGCCGGAAACCTGCGCCTGCTCAACCCGGGTTCGCCCACGGACCGCAGACGCCAGCCGTTCTGCTCGTTCATGACGCTGCGTCTCGCGGAGGGGAGGGTGCACGACGTGACGCTCCACCCTCTGCCGCCGCGGCGCTGACCCACCCTTCCCCGGCGTCCATCCTTGAGGGGATCCAGGCGATGGACCGCCGCAGACGCCGTCCTCGGCTGCTTGCCGTCAGGTGGAGGTCCATGAAAAGGGAGCCGTACGCTCGCCCCCGGCGACAGCGCCGCCCCGCGCGTGGAGCGAGGGGGCCCGACCCCTCCCGGACCCCAGTGAGCCCATGTCCGACGTGAGGCCTTGCTGTCGCCGGAGAAGGCCCGCCCCGTTCCTGTGCGTGCATGAACGGTTGCCTCGGGAGGCGCCGGCTGATCGGCCCCGGCCGCGTAGGTGTGCGGCTGGCACGAGGCGGAGCAGAGCCAGGGATGGTCCCGTGTCGCCGTTCAGTCTCTTGGCGAGGCGGTCACGGTCCGCCGAGTCGGCCGACGAACAAGACAAGGCCGACCGTTCATGCGGCCTCCGCCGGCGGAGGCAGAGGCGGCGTAACCCACCGGATCGCGGCTGTCACAGCCCGCCCCCGGGGCCCGGCCAGGGGAAGCAAAACCCGTGATGCGCGGGGAATGGACAGCTGCGCTCTCGCCCATCGGGGCAGCAGATCCACGGCCGCAGCCGCCAAGAAGGCATACGGAATCCGTACAGCGCCCGGCAACGGCGGCCGAGACAGCAGGTACGCGGTCGTCTCACGTGACTCCGGGGTGGGTCGGAGCTCCCCGCGGTATAGGGCGAGCCGGGTGGACAGCTGCGCGCGGGTCTCAGGCGGGTCCTCGGCCCCCAGCCGACCGGCGACCAGCGCCATGTCGCGCACGTAAGCGTCTTGGCCGACCCGGTCCAAGGGCTGACGTCCATAGCGCTGGTAGGCCCGCAGGAAACACTCCGCCTCGGCGATGTGGACCCAGGCCAGCAGGTGTGGATCGGAAGCGTGGTAGGGCACTCCGTCCGAGGTGACGCCGCTGATCCGGTCGTGGACGCCGCGCACTCGAAGGATGGCCTGAGCGGCGTCCTGGTCCGTCCCGAACGTGGTGACGGCCAGGAAGGTGCTGGTGCGCTGAAGCCGGCCCCACGGGTCTCCCCTGAACCCCGAGTGTGCCCACACGGCAGCCATGGCTTCGGGGTGCAGCGACTGCAGCAGCAGCGCGGCAAGGCCGCCGACGTACATGGACGCGTCCGCATGCACGAGGCGGATCGGACTGCGCGGCTCGAACCAGCGCGGTCCCGGAGCCCCATGGATATGAGCACGCTTGTGATGCGCAGCAGGGCCCGCGACCCGGCGCAAGAGCTCCTCTCCTGCCCGAATCCGAAGCCGGGCAAGCGGAGCAGGCGGCGGCCAGAGCATGGCTCCATCATCCCTCCGGCGGCGCAGTCCGGCCGGACGCGTGGGCGGCAGCGTGGAGGGCTTGTCCAATCAACGTATCCAGTGGCGCCGTCTTCTCCGGCGCCCGCCACCACTACGACGAGTCCTGCTCCCCGACCTCATCACCCCGTACGGCGCCGCAAGGGCAGCGGCGGAAACCGGTGCCTCGCCGTGCACCCCGAAGCCGTGGCCGTCCTGGCCGGCCCAGTGGCCCGGGATCGAGGTCGTCTGCCGGGACCGGGCCCCGTCTTCGCCGAGGCCGCCACCACCAAGCACCCCAGCCGTTCAGGTCGCCGACCGGTGGCAGTTGTGGCCCAACCCCGGCGAGGCCGCGGACGAAGCGTCGCCCGGCACCGCCGCTGCGATCATGCCGTGATCATGCCGGGGCTCGACCCGGGTGCGCGTCACCTGCGCACCGCCCCCTCGCGCGATCCTCGCCCGTGGTGTCGGGTGGCAGCGGTGTGTTCCTAGACTTGTCGGATGGCTGGTATGGCTGGTGAAGATGACCGGGTGAGTCCGGATCAAGAGCGGGCGCTGAGTGGCGGAGTGCGAGGTGGCACTTTTGGTCCGGCGGGCGATCTGCAGTTGCTCGCGGTACATCTGCGTCGGATGAACGGTGAGATCAACCGTCTGGTGCATGGGTTTGCCGGAGCCCAGGGCCTGCATCCGACCGATGTCCAGGCCCTGGCTGCGATTTTGGATGCCGACGATCCGATGACGCCCGGCGGGCTGCGGGAACATCTCGGTCTGACCTCCGGTGCGGTGACGGCGTGCGTGGACCGGCTGGAGAAGGCGGGACACATCCGCCGGGTCCGTGAGAGCGCGGACCGCCGGGTGGTCCACCTCTACTACGCCCGCGAGGCCCGTTCTGCGGCCCGCACCTACTTTCGTCCCCTGGCTCAGGCCGCCGATGCCGCCCGTGCTCGCCTCACCGAAGCGGAGCTGGAGGTCGTGCTGCGGTTCCTGGCCACGATGAACGATGAGTTGTCCCAGCTGCGCTCCCCGGGGAGCTGACCGGGCCGACCCGCCGGTCGCCGCGTCCGACCTGCTCACCCGAGGAGAAGCGGAACGCCAGGAAGCAGTAATATCTCAATCGTTGAGATTGTTTATCGTTGAGGTAATTCCGAGCCTCGGAGCGCCATGTCGTCCCCATACCGCCGCGGCCGCGTGGCCGCGCCGATCCTGCTTCTCGTCGTCTGGCTGCTCCTTGGCGGAGCCCTGGGTCCGTTCGCCGGCAGACTGGGTGAAGTAGCCACCAACGACCAGGCCGCCTTCCTGCCCCGCAGCGCCGAGTCGACCGCGGTCATCGCCGAACAGCGGGCCTTCCAGCAGGAAGAAGTTCTGCCTGCCATCGTCGTGTGGACCGCCGAAACCGCCGGAGCCAAGGTGTCGTCGGCCCAGCAGCAGGCGGCCACTGTCGTCCTCACCTCGCTGGCCGGGTCACCCGGCGTCGTCGGGCCGGTGCCCCCCGCCCTCACCTCACGCGATGGCCAGGCCCTGCAGAGTGTCGTCCCGCTGAGCCCACGACTGGGCGAGGACCTGCCGCGCGTGCTCGACGACATCCGCAACGCCGCGGGCAAGGTCTCCGGAACCACCGTCCAGCTGGCCGGCCCGGCAGCCGCCCGGGCAGACCTCGCCGACGCCTTCGCCGGGATCGACGGACTGCTCCTCGCAGTCGCACTCGTCACCGTGCTCGTGATCCTGCTGCTCGTGTACCGCAGCGTGCTCCTGCCATTCGTGATCATCATCGGGGCGGTCCTCGCGCTCGGCGTCGCCTGCGCGATCGTCTACGCCCTCGCCGAGCAGGCCGTCGTCCGCGTCGACGGCCAAGTCCAAGGCATCCTGTCCATCCTCGTCATCGGCGCCGCCACCGACTACGCCCTGCTATTGACCGCCCGCTACCGCGAGGAACTGCTCCGCACCGATGACCGGTTCACCGCCATGCGATCGGCGTTGCGCCGGTCCTGGGGCGCCATCACCGCCAGCGCGGCCACAGTCGCCCTCGGCCTGCTCGCCCTGCTTCTGAGCGATTTGACGAACAACCGCGCGCTGGGACCCGTCGGCGCCATCGGCATCGCCTGCGCCGTTCTCAGTACGCTGACGTTTCTGCCCGCTGTCCTGGTTCTTCTCGGCCGTGCTGCCTACTGGCCGGCACGGCCTCGCCCCGCCACGGACGGGCGGGGCGGACACGTGGTGTGGCTGCGTATTGCGAACCTGGTCGACCAGGCACCGCGCCGAATCTGGGCCCTGTGCCTGGCAGGGCTCCTCGCATGCGCCGCATTCGCCCCCACCCTCGGTGCCAAGGGCGTGCCCCTGGAGGAGATCTTCGTCCGCGACGCGCCGTCCGTCTCCGCTCAGGAGACCCTCAGCGCACACTTCCCCGCAGGCCAGGGGAATCCCGCCGTGGTGATCACGAACGCAGCCCGCCTCGAGCCGGTGCTCGCGGCAGCACGGGAAACCAACGGCGTCGCCTCGGCCACCACCGTGGGCGCCCAAGGCCGTCCGGGCGGAGAGCCGAAGGTGGTCCACGGCCGTGCGAGGGTCGACGTCACCCTGCGCTCCGCCGCCGACAGCGACGAGGCCAGGGACACCGTGGCGCGCCTGCGTACCGCCGTCCACGCCGTGAACGGCGCGGACGCCCGTGTCGGCGGCTACACCGCACAGCAGTACGACGTCCAGCGAACGTCCGAACGGGACCGTCTCCTGATCGTGCCCGTTGTGCTTGCCATCATCCTGGTGATTCTCATCGCCCTGCTCCGCGCGCTCCTGTTGCCGGTGTTGCTGGTCGCGACAGTTGCTCTGAACTTCCTCGCCACCCTCGGCGTGGCGTCCCTCCTCTTCCACCACGTCCTGGGGTTCACCGGTACCGACGCGTCCGTCCCGTTGTACGGCTTCGTGTTCCTGGTGGCTCTGGGCGTCGACTACAACATCTTCCTCATGTCCAGGGTGCGGGAGGAGTCCGTGCACCACGGTGTGCGCCAGGGTGTCCTGCGTGGCCTGGTCGCCACCGGCGGGGTGATCACCTCGGCCGGTGTCGTGCTCGCCGCAACGTTCGCTGCGCTCGGTGTGATTCCACTGGCATTCATGGTGCAGATTGCGTTCATCGTCGCATTCGGCGTGCTCCTGGACACGCTGGTCGTTCGGTCGCTCCTGGTGCCGGCCCTGGTACGGGACATCGGACCGACTGTGTGGTGGCCCGGCAGACTCAGCCGCAGCCTGGACGACACCTCAACCAGCAACTGGCGGCAGGGCTGAAGTACTCCGGTAGCCCGCCCCTGCGCCCACCTGGCCGACGAGTTGGCAGCGTGGGGCACCGCCTTGGGAGGCCACTTGGAGGGTAGACGGTGTCGCGTACGCGAGCGAGAGCAACATCCGGCGTACGGCCACCACCGCACCCCACGCCATGGTGACCCGGCTGACCCGACGCGCGAGCGGCGCACACCCGCCGGCCTGGGCCTGGGTGGTGGCCAAGGGGTGGGCGGGCCATCCGCTGCGCTTCGAGGAAGCGCCGGCCCGGCTGCGGGTGTGCGGCCTCGCCTTCGAGCCGGAGCAGGGCGAAGGGGTGGTCCTCTGTGCGGACGCTCCGCCCGACGGCCAGTCTTGGCGCTACGCGGTCATTGCCCAGAGCGCCGGGGACGTGGCAGGGCAGGGCAGGAAGAGGCGACGGCCGACGCCCTTGGCCTCGAAGCCGTCCGCGCCTGAATGCCTGCGGCCACCGCCCTGGGGCGCAGGGCTACCGGCGGTGTCGACGGTGTCAGCGACCACCGCATGCCAGTCAGCGTGGGCTTCTGTTTCCATCCGAGCATTCAGCAAGAGGTCCTACCCCGTTTTGTCGTCTGATCCTCCAGAGACCACCGCTCCTTTCTTGCCCCCGAAGGGAGCGTGCTGGCTCATCGGGGACGCCATTCCCGTCGCGGGCGGCATAGGCTGACGCCACGCGGTCTTCGCCGGTGCCCTGGAACCAGCCGGAGTCGTTGCTCAAGGTCAGCGAGGCGTGAGGAGGCAGAACTCGTTGCCTTCCGGGTCGGCCAGAATCGTCCAGGAGATTGCGGACTGATCGAAATCAGGGTTGGTGGCGCCCAGGACGCGCAGTCGGGCTGCCTCTGCGGCCAGGTCGTCACCGGGGTAGGGGCAGACGTCGAGGTGGACGCGGTTCCACACGCTCTTGCTGTCGGGGGTGCGCAGGAACTCCAGGTAGGGGCCGACGCCCATGGCGGAGCGCATGGTGGCGTGGTCGTCGGTGACTTCGTGCAGCGTCCAGTCCATCGCGTCGCCCCAGAACCGGGCCATCCCTCGTGGGTCGGTGCAGTCGACCACCACCGCGGCGATCGGCCCGGTGTCCTGGTAGATCGGACGGGGTTCCAGGACGCAGAACTCGTTGCCTTCCGGGTCGGCCATGACCGTCCAGGGGACGTCGCCTTGCCCCACGTCGGCGAGCGTCGCGCCGAGACCCTTCAAGCGCGCGACCAACTCCGCTTGATGGGCAGTCGAGGTGGTGGCCAGATCAAGGTGCACGCGGTTCTTGACCGTTTTGGGTTCCGGGCGGGCGATGATGTCGATGCAAACGGCCACGGGGTCGGGGTAGGCGAAGCCCACGGGTTCGAGGTTGGTCACGCCGGGGCCCTCGCTGTCGACACCCCAACCGAGTGCCTCAGCCCAGAACCGGCCGAGTGCGGAGTCGTCATGGGCCTTCATGTTGATCTGTACAAGTCGTGTTGCCATGCCGCAGATCTTAGAAGCTCCGCCGGCCCAGGCCGCCGCGATCAGACCTGTGCTCGACCAGGTACTGATTGTGGTCGCACTTGCCGAGACTTCCGACCGGGGCGACCGGGGCGAGTCCTTGTGAACGAAGGCAAGCCCCGACGCCGACGCCACTGACCGATCGAATGCTGCAAGCCCGCACCGGCCGGCTCGGCCCACACGCTCCACGAGCGGGCGAGCCCAGTCGACAACACGCGCGACGCCGGCCGACGCTACCCCGCTCCGTTGAACTCCGGACCAAGTGGGGCGACGAGCAGCCTTGCCCGCTTTCCGGCCTCTGACCGGAGTTCCGAGAATTCCCAGGCCAGAGGGTGGGTGCGCGAACGTTCCAGCAGGGCGTGCCTGGTTGGCGGGGGCCCTGGTCGTCATGGTGGCCGCGTGCGGTCCGCCGCCCAGAGCCCGGGGTGCCGTACCCGGGCCCGGAGCGTCCACTCCGCCCACGAGCGAAGCCTGGCCGAGCGGCCCTTGTTCCTCACACGCCCGGTGCAGGAAGCCCAACTGATGTGCCGGGAACGGGAACCGGAGTGATCGTGCCGACGTGAATGTCGGTATCGGGGCTCAGCGTGCACGGACGGAAGCGGGGGGTCGTTCACGCACGGACGCGTGATCCTGTACACACACATGACGTGTGTCAGGGCAGAGCCCCACGGCTCGATCCTCAGGGGGGATCTTGAGTACATCGCACCGCACGTCAACGCAGCGCAGATGGCTACGCGCTCTGGCCGCCGGGAGCGTTCTCGCCCTGGCCGCCAGCGGCCTGGCCGCCGCGCCGAGTTTGGCCGCCACGCCGAGTCTGGCCACGCCGAGTCTGGCCGCGCCGAGTCTGGCCGCGACGGGCCTGGCCGTGCCGGGCGTCGCCGCGCCGGCACCGTCCGCCGTCACCGAAACGGCCCGCGACCAAGGGCTCCCGACCGTCGTCATGCCGGCCCGGGTCCCGGCCCGGGTGGCCGCTGCCGCCAAGCCGCGGCACGACGTCGACGGCGACGGCGTCAGCGACATGATCGTCATGGAGTACGACCAGGTCACGGCCGTATATCTGTCGTCGATCAAGGCCTGGAGCGACTACACGATTATCAAGACCGATCCGGATCCGGAGGCCTCGTTCAAGGACCTGCTGCCGGTGGGCGACGTCGGCGGCACCACCCGGCCCGAACTCCTCTCCCTCACCTTCGACGGCGTGCTCACGCTCTACGAGGCGGGCGTGAAGAGCACTTCGGCACCTCTGTGGTCGGGCCGTGGCTGGCAGATGTACAACCGGATCATCGCCACCGGCGATTTGACCGGCGACCGCCGCCCCGACCTGCTGGCCCGGGATCCCGCCGGCGACCTGTGGCTGTACACCGGAACCGGGACGGTCGGCAAGCCCTTCAACTCCCGGGTCAAGGTCGGCTCCGGCTGGGGGATCTACGACCAGGTCGTGGGCGCCAACGACGTCGACGGCGACGGCATCGGCGACGTCCTCACCCGTACCCTGACCGGTGAGCTGTGGTTCCACAAGGGAGCCGGCAGCGCCACCGCCCCGCTCAAACCCCGTGTCAAGGTCGGCACCGGCTGGAACACGTACAACGTGATCACCGGCTCGGACGACGGCGACGGCGACGGGCTGAGCGATCTGCTGGCTCGCAACCACGACGGCGTGGAGTACTGGTTCAAGTCGATCGGCGGCGGCAAGTTCGCCGCACCCGCCTACTTCGGCAGCGGCTACGAACTCAACAAGTTCATCGTCGGCGCGGGCACCACATCGCTCTTCGGCAAGGGCCAGAACGTGATGACCCAGGCCGACAACGTCCTGGTCAAGTACCACGCCCTGGCCAACAGCGCCTACTACTCGCCGCCGTACGAGGTCGGCAAGGAGACGCCCGGCTCCCGCAACACGTACGCCACGGGCCTCAACAGCCACAACCACGCCAGCTACGTGCAGAACATCGGCACCGACCTCTATGTCCGCGGCCAGAAGGTGAGTACGTCGTGGAACTACACCATGATGGCCGGTCCCGGCGACCTCACCGGCGACGGCAAGGGCGACCTGGTCAGCCGTGACTCCGCAGGCGTCCTGTGGCTACACCCCGGCGACGGCCTGCCGTACACGAAGTTCGGCACGCGCATCAAGGTCGGCACCGGCTGGAACGGCTACAACACCCTCGTCGGCGCGGGCGACTACTCCGGGGACGGGCGGCCCGACCTGCTCGCCCGGGACACCGCCGGCGGTCTCTTCCTCTACAAGGGCACCGGCACGGCCTCCGCGCCGTTCGCCGCCCGGGAACAGGTCGGCAGCGGCTTCAACCAGTACGACACGCTGTTCGTCCCGGGTGACATCAACGGCGACAGCAAGGGCGACCTGATGGCCCGCCTCCCGGGAGGCGACGTGTACACGTACACCTCGACGGGCAAGACCGGCACGGCGACCTTCGCCCCCCGGGTGAAGTTCGGCAGCGGGTGGAACATCTACAAGAACATGCTCTGACCCTCGCGGCCCCGGGCCGCTGAGAGCGACGGCGGGGGGCCGCCCCCCCGGCCCCGGTGGGGGCGCGGGGCCCCCCCCCCCCCCCTCCACCCCCCCGACCGCAGAAGGGTTCTCCGCCCCCAACACCCCCCCCCCCCCCACCCCCCCCCCCCCCCCCCCCCCCCCCCCCCCCCCCCCCCCCCCCCCCCCCGACTCGCGCCGACCCGTGAGCCGGCCGGGGCGTCAGCCGGCCAAACCTTCGCCGGCACGGGACAATTGAGCCGGCCCCTCCGCCTTGTCGTTGGCGGGCGACCCCCGGGATGGTGACCGCAGGGCGACACGGCATCGGGGGGGGGGGAGGGGGGGGGGGGGGGGGAGGGGGGGGGGGGGGGGGGGGGGGGGGGGGGGGAACGGGAGGGAA
>NZ_JBVIGX010000041.1:0-18447 GCF_055570595.1 Streptomyces sp. NPDC031132 | reverse complement strand
CTCCCCCCCCTCCTCTTCTTCTTTTCCCTACCCCCCCCGCGCCCCTCCCCCCCCCCCCCCCCCCCCCCCCCCCCCCCCCCCCCCCCACCCCCCCCCCCCCCCCCGGGGCGGGGTCAGCCGGTGCAGGAGCACCCGGCGGCAACCTTGGCGTCGGCCGGGGTCTGTGCCGGGTCGACGGCCTGCTCGTCGGGGGTGCAGCAGGCGGTGGTGCCGCAGCACGCGTCCGGCGCGCTGTCGGCGCTCTTGCCGAGGGTTTCGGCGTCGGCCTTGACGACGTAGACCTCCCAGGGCTCCTTGCCGGGACCGGTGACCCAGACCTTGTCCTGGAGGGCGTAGCAGCAGGAGGTGTCGTTCTCCTCGAAGGTGGCCAGGCCCGCGTCCTCGAGGCGGGTGGTGGCGGCGTTGACCTGCTCGGTAGAGGCGACTTCGACTCCGAGGTGATCGAGGCGGGTGTCTTCGCCGGCCTCGCCCTCGATGAGGACGAGCTTGAGCGGGGGTTCGGTGATGGCGAAGTTGGCGTAGCCCTCGCGGCGCTTGGCCGGCTCGGTGCCGAACAGCTTGGAGTAGAAGGCGATGGAGGCTTCAAGGTCGGCAATGCGGAGGGCGAGCTGGACACGGGACATGGCGGTCTCCCATCGAACGGCTTGTTTCGACGTCTGTCGATACAGTCGACCTTGCCACCGGGATCGATGGCTGTCAATATTGAGGCATGTCGAAACAAGCTGGTTTGCCGGTGCTCGGTCAGGACGACGTCGCGTGCTGCGCGCCGATGGTCCGCGAACCGCTCGGCGAGGAGGCCGCGGTCGAGCTGTCGCGGATGTTCAAGGCGCTCGCGGACCCGATCAGGCTGCGCCTGCTGTCGCTGATCGCCTCCCACGAGGGTGGGGAGGCGTGCGTGTGCGACCTCATCGGCCCGTTCGACGTCTCCCAGCCGACGATCTCCCACCACCTGAAGGTGCTGCGGGAGGCCGGGCTGGTGGACTCCGAGCGGCGTGGGACGTGGGTGTACTACTGGGTGCTGCCCGAGGCCCTGGCCAAGCTGTCTTCCCTGCTCCAGATTCCCGTGGTGTCCGCAAAGGCCCCGGCGTGAGCGCGCCGGCGCCGCTGCTCCGTCGGGCGACCGTCGAGGGGCTGGGGACGGCCGCGCTGGTCGCGGTGGTGGTCGGCTCCGGGATTCAGGCCACCGAACTGACCCGCGACGTCGGGACGCAGCTGCTGGCCAACTCCCTCGCCACCGTCTTCGGCCTCGGCGTGCTCATCGCCTTCCTGGGGCCAGTGTCCGGGGCGCACTTCAACCCGGCGGTCACCCTCGCCGCCTGGTTCACCGGCCGCCGCACCGGCGATGGGCCTGCCCTGCGCGACGTCGCCGCGTACGTGCCCGCCCAGGTCGCCGGGGCGATCGCCGGCGCGGTGCTGGCCGACGCCATGTTCGGCAAGCCGCTGGTGCACCTCTCCGCCCATGACCGGTGGGCCGGGCACCTGTGGCTGGCGGAGGTCGTGGCCACCGCCGGGCTGGTCTGGCTCGTCTTCGGCCTGGCCCGCGCCGGCCGGGCGCACATGGCGCCGCTGCTGGTCGCCTCCTACATCGGCGCGGCGTACTGGTTCACCTCCTCCACCAGCTTCGCCAACCCCGCTGTGACGATCGGCCGGGCGTTCACCGACACCTTCGCCGGCATCGCCCCCGCCTCCGTGCTGCCCTTCCTCGCCGCCCAGCTGATCGGCTCCGCCGTCGGGCTCGGCCTGGTCGCCGTCTGCTTCGGCCGCACCGCGGGGACCGAGGCCGAGGCCGTCGTCCTGCCTGGCGGGCAGAAGTCCGCCTCACCCGCCCGTGCCACCGAAGAAAGCGCCCTGACCTGATGAGCACCTCCACCACCCCGTCCGTGCTGTTCGTCTGCGTTCACAACGCCGGCCGCTCCCAGATGGCCGCCGCATTCCTCACCCACCTCGGCGGCGACCACGTCCAGGTCCGGTCCGCCGGGTCCGCCCCCGCGAGCGCCGTGAACCCCGCCGTGGTCGAGGCCATGCGGGAGGCCGGCATCGACATCTCCGCCGAGACCCCCAAGGTCCTCACCGCCGAGGCCGTGCAGTCCTCGGACGTGGTGATCACCATGGGTTGCGGCGACGCCTGCCCCTACTTCCCGGGCAAGCGCTACCTGGACTGGCAGCTCGAAGACCCGGCCGGACAAGGCGTCGCCGCGGTCCGGCCGATCCGCGACGAGATCGAGCAGCGCATCCACGGCCTGCTCGCCGAACTCGACATCACCCCCGCCGCGTGAAGGCCAACAAGAGCCGCGTGTGCATCGCGCCCATGCAGCCCGAGCACGCTGAGCAGGTCCTGGCGATTTACCAGCAGGGCATCGACGAGGGAAACGCCACCTTCGAGACCACCGCCCCGACCTGGGAGGCGTTCGACACCGCGAAGCTGCCCGCCCACCGCCTGGTCGCCCTCGAAGAGGACGGCCGGGTCCTGGGCTGGGCCGCCGTGGTGCCGGTCTCCGACCGGTGCGCGTACGCCGGCGTCGTGGAGCACTCCGTCTATGTCCATCCGGATGCCCGAGGCCGGGGAGTCGGCCTGGTCCTGCTGACCGCCCTGCTCGCTTCCACCGACGCCGCCGGCATCTGGACGGTGCAGTCCGGCATCTTCCCGGAGAACACCGCCAGCCTCGCTCTGCACGAGCGCGCCGGGTTCCGCGTCATCGGAACCCGCGAACGCATCGGCCGCCACCACGGAACCTGGCGCGACGTCGTCCTCGTCGAGCGCCGCAGCCCCACCATCACCTGACCCGTTCGGCGCTACGGCCCCGGGCCATACCGGCGACGACCGTGCGCAACCGGCGGTGATCGCGTCACCTCCACCGCGAGGCCCCCAAGTAGCGATCGGATGCGCCAACTTGCGGTCGGAGTCACAAGCGGCCGTACGCCTGCTGGCAGAGCGTGGCCACTCCGGGGCTGGTGACGCCGTGCGCGGCGTGGCAGAGCGCGGCCATGTCCCCAGCCCCTGTCCCGGGTGCGGGCCGCACCGGGTGCGGTGCGGGCGTACGGCTCGGCCGCGCCTTCACCTTCCGGGGCTTGGGCTTGGGCTTCGCGGTCGGGCGTACGGCGGGCCTGGGCGGGGTGGCCTTGCGCGGCCGGGCCGGGCCGGGCCCTCGGCCTTCCGCTGGGGCGTCGGCCGGGCGTGTGGGCCTTCGCCGGATGCGTCGCGGGCGGCCGGCACGGGGCGCGCAGAGGCGGGAGCACGGCCGGTCTCCGGGCGGGGCGGGCTTTGGCAGGTGGGAGAGGGGCAGTACCGGCCCGGTTGTTTGCTCTGGGCCGGGAGCCCGGGTGCTTGTTGTCCGCCGGCACCGCCCGGGAGACCTCGGCTGCTCGGGTAGGGGCAGGCTGGACGCGTCGCTGGCCGATCTCGGGTGGGGCCGTGCCCGGACGGGCGTCCATCGTGTGAAGGAACTGGAGCTGGCGTGTCCGGAGTGCCGAGGACGGTTTTCGCCCGGGTCTCACCGTGCAGCGCCCGACACTTCTATCACCAGCCACGGCCAAAACGACTGCGAGCTGTCGAACGAGTCACCGGAGCACCACCTGTTGAAGCTGGAGCTGGCCATGGCGCCCCGGGTGGCGGGCTGGCGGGCGGAGCTGGAAGTCAGCAGCGAAGCCCGGCACTGGCGGGCCGACGTGATGGCCTTCGATCAGCACGATCGTCCCTTCATGGCGTTGGACGCCCAGTTGTCGCCGATGACGCCGCTCCAGGGTGGGCAGCACCAGGCGGCCCCAGCTCCAGACGTCGGTGATCAGCGTGCGCAGGCCCACAGCGGTTCTCCAAGCGGTCGGCCCACGCGCCGACTGTTCGGGTTACGGCGTGGCCGCTGCTGCTTCGGCTACAGCTGTGGCCTGATCGGGAGGGCCAGGCACCGGAAGGGCGAGCCCGCCCCCGCTTACCTCACGGGTGTCCGACGGGTCAGCCGTGCACCGGTCCCTGCCTCAGCGGACGGACACGCGGTACGTCCCGGTAGGCAGACCGGCGAGAAACAGCAGCGCCGCACCCCGAGGGTCAGCCTCGGCCCCCCCACCTCCAGCGCGGACCCAGGTACGCGGTAGTCCGTTCGGGTGGCATCAGCTTCCGGCTCTTCAAGGAATGGTCGAAATCTACGACCCTGGTGATGACCAAGATCCACGCCCGCAGGCATCCAGGGAAACTGAAATGCAGTCACTGAGGAACATCGTACGGACGGCGGTGACCACCGGCGCTGCTCTCGCGCTGTTCACCGGGGTGTCTACCAGCGCCCAGGCGGTCACCGGGGACTTCACCTACGTCAATGTGAACGAGGACGATTTCACTCTGCACAACCCCGCGAACGGCGAGTGCTTCCTATTGGTCAGCGGAGCCACGAGTGCTGCCAACCACACGAACAGTAGGGCGACGGTGTTCGCCGATCACGGCTGTGAGGAATCGGGCCTGACGATGCAGCCGGGCACATCGGTGAACTTCGGCGGCGCCAATCCGCACAGTGTGATGTTCGGCTGAGCGGCTGGCCGTCCTGCCGCCGTGTGCGCCACGACGCAGTGCGGTGCCCGTCGATACTCCCTCGGCACCCCGCGGGCTCAGCATGGTTGGGCGACCCAGGTCGCCGACGACCTCGTCTGGATGATCGCGAGGCCACAGGCCAGTGCTGCGAGGGGGGCCCGAGCCGCGGGAGCGGATGGAGTTTGCGCGGGGGCGGGGTGGGGCCCGGGCGGCTGATGCGCTGGACGACGAGTCACAGCATGTCGCCGCCGTCGGTTGGTCCACGTCGAGGTCTAGAGTTCTGCGGCGAGTTCGCTGGCGAGGGCGTTGTGGAAGTCTTCACCGTCTTCGAGGGTGCCGCCGGGCTGCCCGGAGAACGGGGCTATCCAGGACGGCTCCGACGCCGTGATCACACCAGCCACACCAAGATCGTTCCATGGGGCGAGTGGCGAGCTCGGCCCACCTCTCAGCTGCCGCTCAGCGGAGACGTCCACGTGGGGTCGTGTCGGGATCTCCGCGTGAGGTGCGCCAGCAGGTGCTCCGCCGCAGTGGAGGCACCGTCTTGCGGCGCGCCGACTGCGGTGAGGGCGGCGATAAGCCTGGCAGATGCCGTTTCCGGAACGTCCGGGTCGGTGAGGAGGGGAAGCAGCAGCAGGAAGCGGGTGGCCGTGTCATGGACCCCTTCGGGCACGAGGGACGGGCTGTCAGCGATCCGGATCAGTTCGTGCCATGTCAACCCACTGCCCGAGAAGTCTCCGTCCCAGCTGGCGATCTGCTCGACGTCGTTTCTGCCTGGATGGGTGAGGAGGTAGTCGGTGCCGTAGTCGCCATCCAAGTTGCGGTAGATCACCACCGCTCCGGGGCCGTCTTGGGCAGGCACCCGGAACACTGGCCAGCGTGCAGGATCGAAAAGGACCTCGGACAGGGCATCGGCATCGGCGCCGTCCTCACCGAACCACTCCGGAACCGGACGCTCGGCACAACCCCCGTCGCTACACATCGCCAAGAGGTAGTTCGACCAGAAGCCTGGGTGGTCCAGCAATGACTCGCCCGGCACCAATGGGCCGACGTCATATCCCTTGATCAGCACTCCTCGATTCTGTCACCAGCCACTGACACGGTCCGATCCGGGATCGGTAACGGGGATGCCGCCCAGTTACGGGACAGTCCTTAAACTTGTCGTTTTAACGGTTGAGGTGGTCTTGGGCTGTCTCCTCGTAGGCTACGAGTTCATCTGGCGTGCCGAGGAAGGCGGGCCCGCATCCGGTCGGCAGGCGTTCCACCACGATGGCGACGGCTTGTGCGGCCGTTTCCGCGGGCCTCACGGTCTGCGAACGAAGAGGTCCCGAGACCCAATACCGCCGTCGGCTGCAGGCAGGATGTAGGGGATGGCCCACGTCCACCGTTGTTCGGTAAACCGGCTGAAGTGCAGCTCACCCATTCCCGTCCAAGGGAACAACTGCCGTAGGCGCGGTTCAGCGAAGGCGAGGTCCAGCAGCTCGAGACCCACGCGCCCGTCAGCGCGGACCGCTCGCCAACCCGCTTCGATCCTGTCCGCGCTCGATGGATTCATTGGGGGACATGGGAATCGTGCCACCGTTCGATCCGCCGCCAGGGGGTGCTCGGACAGACTCGTGTGAGACAGACCGGCTCCACGGAGGACTCAAGTGCCGGCGGCACTCGCAGCGGCTCCGGTACGCCTCCGCCACTCGTGCCCTCGCGGGCTACGATTCCCGGGTCGTCCGCTCCGGAGTCCCGTGGCTCCGGCGGGGGCGCGGTGACCGGTCACCTGCCGGAGGAGGTGTCCGTCTTCGTCGGTGACGGGAGTGACCTGGCCGGCCCGGCCCCGCAGCCATACGCAGGATCGCCCGGCCGGGGCGGCTTGTCAGGGCATTTCGTCCGGGTCGCACGATGCGCGGCGCAGGCCGATGGTGCGCAGGGCGCGCATCAGTCCCTCCTCGTCGCCCGCGCGCACGAGGTGGACGGCCCCGTCGATGGTGAAGGCGTCGAGGTCGCCGGGGGCGGAGCCGGTCCTGGTGCGGAGCACTACCCCGCTGGGCGGGTCCATGGCGCGTACCCCGTGGAAGATGCCGAGTGCGGCGGGGTTGTCGCGGAAGCCGCCGGAGAGGGTGAGGACGGTGATGTCCGGGAGCAGGACCCGGGCGTGTGCCAGGGCGGCGTCGGGGGTGTGGGCATGGGAGATGACCTGGAAGTGGGGGTTGCGCTGGATCCGCGACCGCAGCCGCTCCAGCTCCTCGCCCTCCGCTACGCCGACCACCAAAACCGTCATCACACTGCCCCATCCTCCACCGCGGCAGTGCACCCGTCGAACGGAGCGCCGGTGCGCCGTGCCACGCGGCAACCTGCGGTGCGAGCAGGAGGGCGCCCAATCGGTCCGCGGCGCGAGCGCGACGCGGGAGGGAGATCAGTAGCAGGCACCCGCCGAGTCGGGCTTCCCACCGCCTCCGCAACGGCAGCTCCCGGGGGCCCGGTGCGCCGGGCAGGGGCCGGGCCCTGGGATACTCGTCCGGCGCGGCTGCGGCGCCACGCCCCTCCGCGACCGCCATGCGGTCGGACCCTCGTAGACCGACCGGAGCCGGACGATGAGCACTGATCTGGAGCGAATGCCGCCCCTAGACGCGCCCCGTCGGGAGGCCTACCGTGCGGCGGCCCGGGCGGTTTTGCGCGGTGCTGGTTGGACGCCGGGCCGGAGCGCGGGACCGGGCCCCGCGCCGGACATGGTGGAGCAGTACGGGCCCGCATCGCGCGCGGCAACGGAGTTCCTGGCCGAGTACGGCGGGCTGCACCTGGTCTTCGCCAATCCGCGGGACAGCTCTGACGACGACATCGACATCTCCGGCCGCGCGGACATCCTGGGCTGGGTGGGCACGTGGAGTCGGGCGGCGGGGGAGCCTGTGTTCCCGGTGGGGGAGTTCGCACGCCGGAACTGTGTACTGCTGGTCGGTGACAGCGGCAGCTTGTACGGGGCCTTCGACGCGGTCCTGAGCCGGCTCGGGGCGGACGCGCTGACGGGGCTGGGCAGGCTCGTGTTCGACCGAAGCCCGCTGGAGCCCCGCCTGCCCGTCCCGCCGGAAGCCCTGTACCGCCCCGAGCGCCCGGCGGCCCGCGTCCGCCGACCCGGGACCCGCCCCTGACCTCATGCGCCTCCGCGCAGCGGTGGCCGTCCCCGGCCCGCTGCGTCGCGCGGGCCGGGCGGTCTCAGCGGTCGGTTTCGGGGCGGGGTGTGGGCTGTGGCGCTGGCGGGTGGGATCCCCGCGAGGTTTTCCCGATCCACGTGAGGGGTCTGTGGCGCCATTCGAGGGGGCTCAGGCTGACGTTGGGCGAGGCGGAAGCGGCGTCCATCGGATGGCCGGACCGCCCGGAACGCGCGGGACGGACGACTGCGCGGACGGGTTCACCGAGGCCCGGGGATGGAAGGCTGGCACACGGTGAAGATCCACGTGCGTTTGGCGGGCCAGGCCGAGGACCCGGAGCCGGTCGGCGACCCCCTGCCTGACCCCGATGGTCCTCTCTCGCCCGGAGCGGCGCCGTCCCGGCGTGTGCTGCATGATCGCGGAGCGGGTGCCCGGACTCTCACCCCCGCCTTTCGACAGCCAGGAGCCAACATGTCCATCGAGCTCGACTTCCCGGAATTTCCTTATGAGGAACCCCCGGCCGGGATCACCTGCCAGCAGAAGCCATGGAACGGTGTCCTCGTCAGGGTGGACCAGATACCTTTCAAAACCGGCGACACGGTCACCTTCCACGTCACGGTCTGCAGCGACGACACCGGGCAGACCCCGGCCGTGAAGACCCAGGGTGTCGTGAGCATTACCGCTGACACCACCTCGGCCAGCTACACCATCCCCTGGAACGGCGTCCTGGACGCCGTCACCAAGGGCTCCATCGTCGCCTTCTACACCCTCACTCCCGCCAACGGCAGCGCGCCATCGACCTCGCAGGGCGCCATCGTCCAATACTCCCGTCAGCAGCGCGGAGGCGCCGTCTGCGGTCCGGACAACTGACCGCCGCCGCAGCACGCGCACCCCTGAAGCCATGCACCACGAAGCGGACGCGGGACCTCGAGGGGTGGTCGCACGGCTGTCGCGTGCGCTCAACCAGACTGCGGAACCGAGGACCACACTCCGAACCACTGCTCGGCGCCGAACTCCTCGAACCGCTGGTGAATCCCAGTTTCACCGCGACACCTACCGAGCGGTCGTTGGCCACCTGAGTGCAGAGCACCACCGGCTCGCGGGGAAACGCGTCGGCGAACCAGCCGAGCGCCGCCGAGCACGCCTCAAAGGCGTACCCACACCCACGTCCCCATGCCTCGGGCAGGAGCATGTAGCTGAGCTCGGCCTCCCCGGCGTCAGGACAGACGTGCCCCGCACGCTCCGCGTCCCGCCGGTCGAGCGTGACGATGCCGATCATCACCCCGTCGTAATCGACCGCGAACACGCCGGCGCACCGCCCGGGTACTTCAGGCACTGCACTCTCAAGCTCAGCACGTGGCCGGGGACCACCGAGGTACCGACTCGCGGAGCACGAGCCGCTCGGTCCGCAACGGGGCAGGCGGCCACACAACGGGTCCAAGCTCAGCCATGACAGGCAACCTACAGACCCTCCCCCTGGCGGGAGCATCAGGCCCCGACATCACTCTTGCCCGCGCGCATCTGACGCATAGCCGGGGTCTGACAGCTGAGCAGCTCATGGCAGCGAAGCTGTCGCGTCACTCAACTGCCGGAGGAATTCGCAGGCGAGCCGCGCATCCAGGAAGCCATCGAGCAGTACCACGCGGACCTGAAGACGACGTCCCGTGGAGGGTTGTAGCAGGGAATTCGGAGTGACCCCTGGCCTGGGGGCGTTAGGCGCGGCCGGGGCTGGCCCCGGGCGGTGGCAACCGGAGACTGCAAGGCCGATGGTCCTCTGTCGCCCAACCCCCCGTCCATGTCACCGAACTTGGTGCCTAACGGTTGCCCCTGAATTGGCTTCAACTGCACACTAATCCAATTCCCTTAGAGACCACGGCCAAGCCGACGGCGCTCGGCCCGCTTGAGCCATCGCCGTCTTACCATGCAGCGGCGCCAGAGCGCACCACGACGGCTCTGCCTGCCCGCGGCTACAGTCCGGCACGTGTTCGGGCCCCGGCCCGGGGGAGGGTCGGGGCCCGAACGGGCAGCGTGCCGGGGCGCGCCTGTCCGTGGTGGAAGGTGTCCTTGACGTCTTCCTTGGCCTGTCGGGCCTTGCCCTTGGCCTGGTCACCGTGGCCTTCGGCGGTTGTCCGCTCATCGCCGACGGCCCGGCCCGACGGCTGGCGGCTGGCGGCTGGCGGAGCGTATGCCGGCTTGGGCGGGCCGTGGTGGTTCCAGTGTGACGGGTCCGACGCCGGGGGAGGGGTGAGCCAGGGTTGCGCGTGTGGGTCGGGCAGTCCTGCGGCGCGGGTGAGGGACCACGGCTTTGACCGAGCACGGCACCGGGCTTGGTTCGACAACTTCAGCGCACAGCGACAGGTGACCGACCGACGTGAACGAGGTCACCACCGGGCGCGCAGAACCCCGTCGTTGTCAGGCAGGACGGCGCGGCCCTATACGGTGCGCGTCACCGTTACCAGGACGGTGACAGGAGGTGGTGCGCCGTGTCGGGAGAGCTGGGTGGTGACTGCGCTCAGCACGTGTTCGCGTACGTGCCGGGCGACATCGACCACGCGGCGGTCACGGTGGAGGATGCACCGTACTTCCACGTTCCAGCCGCCTTCCGGTGTGTGGTCGGCGCGGATGCCGGCTGCCTCGGGTGATGAGACGGTACCTGCGGTGGTGAGCGCCTGCTTCGTCAAGGAGGCCACCAGGGTCAGTCGGTCGGCGAGCCCGGGCTGGAGTCCCGCTACACCGGCAACCTCCATGGCTGCGGCGGCTGCGGCCCGGTGGACTTCTTCGCGGTCGGCGGCGGTCACTGGTCGCTCGGCCCGGAGTGCTGGTCCATCGCCGTGTGAGGGGAGTCCAGCACGGCGTTGATGACGAGGTCGACGGATGTGACGGCGAGGCCGAGTAGGTGCTCAGCTGCGTGGAGGACGGCTCGGCGTACTTCTTCGGCCCGCTCCGGCAACGGGCGGTCGAGAGCGGCCGCGAGGGTGAGGGTGACGAGGTGGAGGGCGGTGCCGTCCTCGACGGGGGTCACACGGCAGCTGGCTGCGCGGGCACCGGGGACGGTGTCCACGGCATGGCGCAGTACTTTCGCGGCGGCGCTCTCGGCGATGCGCAGGTCGTGTTCGGCGTCGTCCAGCAGCAGCATGGCGCCGAGTCGTACCTCCGACCGGACCGCATTGATGACCCGGTCGGCCAGGCTGCGGCCGTCCGGCTGTTCCTCGGCGCGCAGAGCACGGGTAACCCGGTCCAGGGCTGCCAGCCCTTCTACCGCGTCGCGGCAGTAGGGGCAGTGGGCTGTGTGCGGGTCTGTCGTGCCGGCCAGGTCGCGGGCCTGTTCCCAGGCCCGGCCCAGGGGGCGTCCGCAGGGCAGTGGCTCTGCTTCGGCGAGCGTCCGAGCGTCAGGGCTCGCATGTGCCTCGGCCCTCTTGACGGCCGCGGTCTCCGGCTCGTCGCCGGACGGGGGGTGCGGGTCGTTTACCGCCATGGGCGCATCGCCTCCATCAGAGCGCGTCGGGCGCGAAAGAGTCTGCCGCGCACGGTCGGTTCGCCGCTGCCCACCACGTGGGCGATCTCGTCATAGCGCAGCCCGTGCAGCTCTCTGAGGACCCAGCACGCGCGCAGCTCGGGGGGCAGTTCCAAGAGCGCTCGGGCCAGGGCGGCTGTCGCTGCGTCCGCCTCGGCCACTCGGGGCGGTGAGCTGCCCGCATCGGCGGCAGCGGGTTCGGGGACGGTGTTCAGGGGCAGGGGGCGGGGCCGGCGACGCAAAGCGTTGAGGCAGCGGTTCGTCACGATGCGGTACATCCATGTGCCGAACGAGGCGCCGTGGCGGAACTCCGGCAGCTGCCGCCAGGCGCTGATGAAGGCGTCTTGGACTGCGTCCTCGGCATCGGCCCGGTTCCCGAGCAGGTGGCAGGCGAGGGCGAGCAGGCGGCCGCTGTGTCGGTGGACCAGGACGGCGAAGGCGTCGTCGTCGCCTTCCGAGGCCCGTAGGGCCAGCACCGCGTCGTCCAGTTCCTGGCCGCCGGGATCGTCGTATCCCGCAGCGGCGAGCGGCTGAGCAGCGGGCTCGGGCGCGCGGTCGGGGCCGGGTGGCAGGGGTCTGGTCCGGTTGCGCATCAGCCGCTCGCTTTCTGCCGGAGAGGGCCGTCGCGGCGCGCGTACGCACTCTTCGATGGTAGGTGGTGCGCGTCGGGCCAGAGGGGTCCAGAGGGGTGAGGAATGCCCGTGCGGTGTGTCCAAGACGTTGAGGGCATCGCACCGGATGCCCGGACGGGTACTCCTGGGGAGGTCCTCATGTCGGACACCATCTACCCCACCGAGGGTGGGAGCGGGCCGGGCCCTGAGGTCACGGCTTCCACGAGCCACACCGGCGGGGAGTCACACTCGGCTCTCAGGGGCGCGACGGGCGGCGGGGCCGCGCCCGAGACGCGGGGGCGGACGACCATCTCCGACAGCGTGGTCGAGAAGATCGCAGGAATGGCCACCCGCGAGGTCCCGGGCATTCACAGCCTGGGCGCCGGCGTGGCCCGTACCCTCGGGGCGGTGACGGACAAGGTCTCCGGCGGACGTCCCAGCGTGTCCCGCGGCGTGAAGGTCGAGGTGGGCGAACGGCAGGCCGCCGTCGATCTCGACGTGGTCGTGGAGTACGGCGTGGCCATCGTGGACCTCGCCGCCGACGTCCGCACAAGCGTCATCACGGCCGTGGAACGGATGACCGGACTGGAGGTCGTCGAGGTGAACATCAGCGTCGACGACGTACACCTTCCCGAGGACGAGGACGAGGACGACGAGGGGGGTAAGGGCCGCGTGCAGTGACCCTGCGGCCCCGGCTCCGGGTGGCTGACGGGGAAAACGATCGACGTGAAATACAGGTGAGAGAAATGAGCGCAGCGACCGCAGGACTGTTTGCCGGCTTGGCCGTGGGCTTCGCCGCATTCTTCGGCGGCTTCTGGGCGTTCCTGCTCGTGGCGTTCCTGGGCCTGCTCGGCTTGGTGATCGGCCGCATGCTGCAGGGCGACCTGGAGATCTCCGACTTCACGCGTTCCCGGGACCGGCGGTGACCTCGCAACCTGCCGCCGCTCCGCCCGTCGGCGCAGCGTCCCCCGGGCCACCGGGTGTCCCGGCGGCCGAACGCGGCGCCACGGTGATACCGGAGAAGGTGGTGGCCCGCATCGCGGTCCGTGTCGCACAGGAGGCTTTGGCCGAACAGGCCTCCGTCTCACCCGCGCATCCCAAACTGGCCACCCCGCAGGCCTCCGCCAAAGTCGTCGGCGGCACGGCACGACTGGGCCTGACGATGGACCTGCCCTACCCGGTCGACCTCGCCACCTGCTCCAGCAAGGTGCAGCACTACGTCAGCGACCGGGTAGCCCAGCTGACCGGGATGCGCGTCACCGAGGTCACACTCACCGTTGCGCACCTGGTGCCCTGGGGCGGGCTGGAACGGCGACGTGTGCAGTGAGCCCGGACGACAGTCCCATCGGGGATCCCATCGGGAAGGAGAGCCGGTATGAATCGGGACCGATATACGCCGGCCGAGCAGCCCACCGGAACCGAAGAGGTCACCTTCCGTACGGCGGAGCAGAGGGCCGAGCCGTATCCGGCCGGCCCACAGTCCACCCGCTCGCACCGCTCGCACCGCCTCTGGTCCGAACGACGGATACCTGCCGCGCTGACAGCACTGGCGATCGGGACTGCTGCCGGATTCCTCCTCTTCGATGTCGCACGAGTGCGTACCGGCCATCCGGCCGCCGCGTGGCGTCGGGGGCTCGCCCACGAACTGGCGACGCGGCCGCTGGACGACCTGTGGATGCAGATCGGCGCCGCCGCCGTCGCCGTTCTCGGCCTTTGGCTGCTCGTCTTGGCGGCCACCCCGGGCCGGCGCCACGAGTTGCCCCTGCGGTCCCCGGACCCCCGGGTGCGGGCGGTGCTCGATCGCCAGGCAGCGGTGTTCCTCCTGCGTGATGCCGCCATGCGCGTTCCCGGCGTCAGCGGCGCCCGGATCCGTATCGCCCGGCACCGCGTCGGAGTCCGCGCGGATGTGCGTTTCCGCGCCCCGGCCGACGTGAAGGCCGACCTTGTGACCGTGTTGCGGGAAGAACTCGACCGGCTGGCCCTCGCACGCACGCCTTCGCTCGCCGTTCGGGTCCGCGCACGCCGTACATGACCCGTCCGCGGACGCTCACGGCGAGAAGAGACAGGAAACGGATCCCATGAAGAGGAAATCCGCAGTCAACCGATTCCTGCTGGCTTCGACAGGCATCCTCCTGCTCGGCGCGGGATGCCTGATGCTGGCGAGTGGCTTCGACCTGTACCGGCGCTGGCACCTGGCACCACCCGACGGCTGGCCCCTGACCGCTGACGACCAGGTCCTGCTCACCGAGGCCGACCGCACCCATTGGACGACCGCCGGATGGTGGTGGCCCGCGGTCATCGCCGCGTTGACCGTCGTCGTCCTGCTCGCACTGTGGTGGCTGTTGGCGCAACTACGCCGCACTCACCCCGGCCACATACCCGTCCAGGGACCACCCGCGGTAGAGGGAGTGGAACTGCGCGAGCAAGCCCTCAGCAACGCCCTTGCCGCCGATGCCGGGCAGCAGCCCGGCATCCGAGCGGCGGCGGCGCAGATGGACGGCTCCCCGCGCCATCCCGAAGCCCACCTCCACCTCACCCTCTCGCCCGACGGCGAACCCGGGCCCGTCCTCCAAGCACTGTGTGAAGGTCCGCTTGATCGCGCCCGCCAGACAAGCGGTTACGACCGGCTGCCGGCCGTGGTACGGCTGCGAGTCGCCCCCCACAAAGCCCGTCGCGCCGATTGACACCCTGCTGCCCGAGCGGAAGGCAGGCCTGGCCTGGCAGATGCGTTCCGGCCCTGGCCAAGAAGAACACCGCGACCTGGACATGCGGGTGGCCGGCGTGAGCGGCAGGTCATCGTGCATGCCGGCGGTGAGCTGGACGTTGACCGGGCCCCGATGCCGTACGTGGCGTTGCCTGCCGAGATCACCCGTCCAGGGGGCCCGGGCAAGGCCCGGCACACCGCGGGACGAACACGCCCGGCACGTCAGCTTGCGCGCCCCGCAACCACAGATCCGGCGGCCGGAGAACAACCGACAAGCCCGGAGGCGCCCGCCGCCGCGTCGGTGAGGTTCGGTGTGCAGCACGCGGGAAGAGGACATGTAAGACATTTTTGCTGGACGGGAGGCCGTTATGGGCATCCTCGGATGGATTTTGGTGGGACTGTTCGCCGGGATCATCGCGAAACTTCTGATGCCGGGGCGTGATCCCGGTGGCTGCATCGTGACGCCGCTGATCGGCATCGCCGGCGGTCTTCTCGGCGGGTGGCTCGGCAAGATCATATTTGGGGTCGACTCGATCGACGGGTTCTTCGAGTTGTCCACGTGGATCGCGGCAATCGTCGGATCCCTGATCATCTTGCTGGTCTACCGGCTGGTCACGAGCAGGAAGCATTGAACGAAATGCCCCTCGTCAGACGCCGCACGCGCAGGAAGGTCAGGCGGGGCGTGATACGCCGCGTGGCTCCTCATTCCGCCGTCGGCCGGATGACCCTGGGTGCGACGGTCTGCGGGGCGGGCGCGGCATTGTGGCTCGGGCGGCGGGCGACCAAAGGCGTGCTCCGAAAGACGCTTCGGCGGTAACTCACCGACCGGTGCGAGCTGCAGGAATCCTGCAAAACGGGCAACGCCCCCATGCCCACGTCCAAGCCACTGGTACTTGAGCCGATGCCGGAACATCCCACCGTGACCACGGCCCGGTCGGCGCAGACCTCCGCCTCGGCCTGCGCGGCACAGTCGGCCGCGATGTCCACCAGCCGCTCCCGCTCCGTCCCCTCCACAGGCGCACAACCTCTCCACGCGGACCGTGCTGGGCGATGCCTGCCCTCACAGACGGCGGGCAGCGTCCGCGCTGGCCACGACCGGGAAGAGGTCGCCGGCCTGAGTCAGGTCGAAGATCCGGTTCAGGCGTTGGGGAGTCGGGCCGATCAGGACCAGACGGCCCGTGCGCAGTAGCTGCAGCATGAGGCTCAGGAGTGTGGAGTCGGCGAACTCCACGCCGGTGACGTCCAGGGCGATCCGCCGTATCCCGGGATCTGCTATCGCGGCGTCTGCTGCCCTCTGGAGCGGGCCCAGGGTGTCCTGGTCGAACTCGCCCTCGCACACGATCACCCGGACACCGTCCTCATCGGGCATTACCTCCACCCGCTGCATCATGAGCCACACTCCCCGCCTCGCAGCGCCTGCCCCCGTCCCCGAGGCAGGATGCCCGCCCCCCACAGCACGCAATCCGCAGGAGACGACAAGGGCGCGACCCGCCTTGGCCGCGGTCTCCGGTGCGAAGCGGCGCGCGACGGCCCACCCCAGGCCGGGCCGTGAGGGTGCAGGAGCCTGCTCCGTTGACGGGCGGGCGATGTGAGAAGGAGAGGGGTCACGACCGATCCGGTACCACAACGAGGAGGTCCCCATGTCGGGCATCGAGAAGACCAAGGACGCCTTCGCCACTGAGCGCGAACGCACGTCCTTTCCCGACTGGCCGGTGACCCGCCCGGCCCCAACGGATTCACGAGAACGTCCGGCATGCCCCAGCGCGCCCGGACGAGTTGATGCACTTCCCCTGTGGAGACCCGTCGACCCGCTCGTTGAGCAGCCCACCTCAAGCCCATAGGTGCGCCGCCGCATGGGCTTCCCCTGAGCGAGGCCTTTGCGATCGTTACAGAGCCGCCAGGGCCTGGCGACCGGACGGCACCGACACGAAACCGAGAGGTCGTACGAAGCCCTCGCCAGGTCCGGGGGAGGAATGGGCCGGCAAGTGAGGGGCCCGCCCCTTCCCCGGTCGTCGGCAGGGTCGTCCGCCGGGGAGGGGCTCAGGTGCTGAGTACGGTCCCCGGCGCGAGCAGAGGGCCGCGTGGCATCGGGCTGGCGCGAGACCGGAAGTGGCAAGCAGCGCCGTTCGAAGGCGCATTGACCTGCGGCAGGCGTGGAATGGCCCTGAAAACCAGCGGGTCAGCCCGCGCAAGGCGGTCGGCATCCGTACGGGGCCGCGGCAGAAGGGCGGCCCGGTAACGCTCCTGCCGCCCTTCCATCCTCCGTGGCGGGGCCGACGGGACTGACGGGACTGACGGGACTGACGGGACTGAAGTTCAGGGTCGCGTTCACGGACGGGGCCTGTCCCGCCCACCAGCTCCGTACGGTCGTGGCCCGACTCCGGCGCGCCCACCTCCGCCCCATGCAGGGCCGGGCGCGTGACGTCTCGGAAGACGGGCAGGCGCGGGTTCATGGACACGCTGAAAGGCTGGGAGCGGGCGATCGAGCAGGCCGAGCAGGCATTGGTGGAGAAGCTATTCGGCGTTGAGGCGGAGGAGGCGGAGGTGGTCCGGGCGCTGCTGCGAACGTGCGACGAGCAGGCGGTCGTCTGTAGCTCCCGCCGCACCGTGGTGCCGAACGTGTACACCGTCGAGCTGCCTCCGCCCGTGTACGCCGAGATCGGCCCGCACCTCACCCTCGTGGGACAGGAACTGACCGACCGGTTGGAGCACCATGGCGAGCGCCAGGGCTACGAATGGGCCGGGCCGCTCACCGTGCGGCTCGACGCGGCCGAACAGATCCCCAACGGCCGCTACCAGGTCCGCTGTGCCCCCATGGAACACATCACGTCTGCGCCGCTGAAAGCTCCGAACGGGTAACCCGGCCCCACCGGTCGCATCAGGGTTGAGGAAGTGGGGGCGGGTGAAGGCCGTGTTGTCGATGATGGCGTCGAGGGGGCCGGCTCCAGTTCCATGAGGTAGATGTGCTGGGCTGCCCGGTACCTGTCTCGGTGGCGGGCTTCGGCTCCGCGTCCGGCCCAGGCGGCGTCGCGTTGGGCGCCAGCCGCATGGACAACTCGCGTCGACGTGCACGCGGATCCTGAGATGCCAGTGCGGTTGATCTAGGGTCGGAAAGTGAAGACACCGACCACGAGAAGGATCGCGTCGGGCGGCCGAGGGCGGTGCCTTCCGGAAGTGGCCGCCGGTGACCGGGCAGGCCACACAATGAAGGTGCCGTGCTCGGTCGCGCAGCTGGCTTCCGCCTTGCGCGCGGCCAACGCCTGGTGGATCTTTGAGCGGATCCACCAGGACAAGCGGCTCGATCCGGCGGTGTCGGGTCGGGTGCCGGCCCAGCGGTATCGAGTGTCGCGGAACATGGTGGAGAAGGCGCTGGCGTGTCCGGTGCCGGCGAAGCGGAAGAAGAAGCCGCCGCCGCGCGAGAGCAACCCGCCTCACGTCCCCGGGCCGGACGCCGGATCGCAGTACGGTGGGTGCCCGCTCACAGCCCCGCGGAAGGAGGCCGGCGCCGCCGTTCGGCGGCCCGGACGGCATGGCGTACTCGAACAAGCGCACCCCTCGTGATCGCCTTCGTGCTGCAGCAGTCGCCGCCGTCGCGGCCGGCGGGGTTCTCCTCGCACCCGCCGCGGCCACCGCCGCCGCCCCGTCCGATCCGTGCCGGTGCGCCGCCCTGCGCAAGGACCTCGACGCCTACCACCGCGGCGAGGTCCAGTACTTCGCCGACCCCGTGCCCGCATGGACGCAGGAAGCGGCGCGCCTCGGGTGCGGTATCCCCGGCCTCGACCGGCCCGGTCCCGAGCCCGGGACCGGGCCGGATCCCGATCGCGAGCTCCGCGGCGCAGCGGCGTCGGACGCCTGGCCCGTCCCCTAGGGGGTGTCTTGCCGATCAGGCCGGGCTCGCGGCGTCCGGCAACGCGCGCTCGCCGCGTTCTCGTCACTCGCCGACGTCCCCCAGCTACCGCTGGGAGGTG
>NZ_JBVIGX010000040.1:0-59763 GCF_055570595.1 Streptomyces sp. NPDC031132 | reverse complement strand
CAGACCACCCAGGTCCGTCCGGGCGAAGAGGCCCTGAACCGCATCACCGGCGCCCAGGACCCCTCCGGGATTCCGGTCACCATCACCGCACCGGTGACCGAGCGGCCCCGGCGCAGCGGCGGCGCCTCCCGCGGCCGACGCAGGCCCGTTTCGGGTGCCCGGCGCGCGAGCGGGCGGCAGTCCGCGTTCGACGCGGCTGCCTGAGAGCTCGCCCTTGCACGCTGAACCGCCTCACCGCGGCACAACCGTCCCCCTCATCCTGCGAGGCATCATGCGCTGCGTCATCGCCCGATTCCCGTTCGACCTGACCAAGAGCGGTGTCCTGGAATCGATGAAGGGCATCAAGCCCGAGCCGGTCGTCGGCGAGTCCGTGATCATCGGCCGCCGCACCTACCCCGCCAAGCAGGTCGGCCAGGTCGTCACCCGCCAGGACCGACGCGACTTCAGCGTCGGCGAAGTTCTCCGGGCCATGACCCAGCTCGGCTTCACCTGCCGCGGCCTTCCCCAGGCCGCCGCGCCCACGCGCACCCTCAGCCCGCTCCAGCAGGCTTCCGCGCTGCTCGGCGTCCCGGTGGCCGTCTGACCGTCCGACCGACGGGCGAGGCGCGAGCCGGCACCGGAACAGCGAGGAGGGCCCGACCGGCACACGCCGGTCGGGCCCTCCCGCGTCTGGCCGGGTCTTCCTCCTCCCAAGACACGCGAAAATCTATCCCGGCCGAAGTAGACATTGGGCGGCGGCGTGGTTATGGTTTTTCTTGTAACCGAGAGAGACCGCAGGGCTCGGCAGAGACGAACTGCCGGGCAGTAGGACCAGTAGTTGCAGTTCGCAGGACGGTGCGGTGGTGGAGTTTCGAAGCCAGAGCGGTTGCAGGACGGCGACGGGACTGACGACCGGACCGGGTGGCCCGCAGTCATCAGGGGCCGCCGCAAGCACGACCGTTCGAAAGCAGTACCAGTCAAAGAGCAGTACCAGTCAGAGAGCAGTACCAGCAGTACCAGCAGTACGCAGTCCCCGCTTCACCCGTAGTTGATCAATGAGGAAGAACGGAGGGGCCAGGCGCCATCAGGATCGCCCGGGCAGGAGTCCGAGCCCGGGTACCGCAGGACATCGATAGCGAGGTGGTCTCCGGTCACGCATCCGCGATCCCCGCATTCCCGGCAGCATCACGGCCGGGTCGGCGGAAACATGAGGTCGGCGCAGTATCAGGGCCGACAGATGGTGTAGTAGTTCCTTCGGGGCCCTGGTGCCGTACGGCACCAGGGCCCCTCCATGCGTTCCACGAGAGAGGTGCAATGACAGCAGACGACTCGTTCGGCCGTCTTGACGACGACGACTACCCCGCCTACACGATGGGCCGGGCAGCCGAGATGCTCGGCACCACCCAGGGCTTCCTGCGCGCCATCGGCGAAGCCCGTCTGATCACCCCGCTCCGCTCCACGGGCGGCCACCGCCGGTACTCCCGCTACCAACTGCGCATCGCAGCGCGCGCCCGGGAACTCGTCGACCAGGGCACCCCCATCGAGGCCGCCTGCCGCATCATCATCCTCGAGGACCAACTCGAGGAAGCCCAGCGCATCAACGCCGAATACCGTCGCGCCGCCGAATCGTCCCCGCCGTCGGCCTCGGACTGAGGCGCGTTCTGCCCCCGTCGGCATCGGCCCGGACGCGACCTGCCGGCGCACGGGCTTCCGTCACTCCGGCTTGGCGGGTATCGGTGTGGGCCACGGGTGGTCCGGGGTCACGATGGACGTGACGGTGTTCGCGATGATCGACGCGTAGTTCTTGCGCTTGTAGTTGACGTCGGAGTTGATGAACACGACGAGGACGGCCTTGTCGGCCGGGTACTGGACGGCTATCGATTCGTACCCGGGCAGGTCGCCGTTGTGGCCGAGCCATCCGTAGGTATCGAGGATCCCGAGCCCGTACGAGATGCGGGGGACGCCGGTCGGGAGGGTGCGGAGGCGTTCGGCCTGCGTCTTCTTGGTCAGGAGCTTCCCCTCCAGCAGGGCCGGGGCCCAGGCCTTCATGTCCTTCATGTCGGAGACGACCCCGCCGGAAGCCCAGGCCCAGGAGGGGTTCCAGTTGGTGGCGTCGGCGACGGTGCCGTCGGGCGTGACATCGCTGTAGCCGTGGGCGTGCGGGTCCGGCATGGCGCTGTCGGAGGGAAGAGACGTGTCGTCCAGTTCCAGCGGGGCGAACACGTGCTGCCGGAGGTAGTCGCCGAGGCTCTGCCCGCTGACCTTCTCGACCAGCAGGCCGAGAAGGACGAGGTTGGTGTTGCTGTACTGCCACTTCGCCCCCGGCGCGAACGTCGGCGGGTGGGCGAAGGCGATGTCGAGCAGCTGGCGCGGGGTGTAGCCGCGATGGGGGTCAGCGCGCAGGCCCGCGAGCCACTGCTCGTCGTCGATGTAGTCGAAGAGTCCGCTGCGCAGCTCGGCGAGCTGACGGACCGTGATGTGCTCCCCGTTGGGCACACCGGTGACGTAGCGGGAGATGGGGTCGTCGAGTCCGACCTTGCCCCGGTCGACCAGCTGGAGGACGCCGGTGACGGTGAACGTCTTCGTGATGCTGCCGATCCTCGTGTACAGATCGGTCTTCATGGGGGTGCCGGTCTTCGTGTCGGCGGTGCCGAAGGACTTCTCGTACGCGCCGCGGCCCGGGACGGACAGGCTGATGTTGAGACCGGGCATGCCGGTCTCCTTCATGGCCTTCGTGATGGCCGCGTCCAGCTTCTGCACGGTGGCGGCGTCGAAGCCGTCCTGCCGTACGGGGAGGGCGGCCTGCCCGGCGGGAGCGGTGCCCGTGCACAGGGCGGCGAGCAGCAGAGCCGCGGCGGCGGGCAGGGCCGCGCGCCGGCAGCGGCGCCCTCGGAACGGTTGGGGCCTGGCCATCGCCGGTCACCTTCGATCGGGATCGATCCAGACGCCGGAGGACCCCCGAGGGCGTCCGTCCGCTCCAGGCTATGCCTCGATCTTCGCGGCCGCCCCCCGCGAGACCGGCCCGCCCGGCACCTCCGGCCGGTGACGGCGTCCAGGGGGACACGTGCGTCCCGTCGCGAGACGATGGACGCAGGAGCATGCGATGCCGATGACGCCGCTCAGCGCCGAGGACGGGCGCAGCTGCTGGAGGTGCTGGATGCTGACCACCCCTGTATGCCGACTTCTCGGCATCGACGCCCCCGTCGTCTGCGCGGCCTTCGGCCCCTGGGAGGAGGTCGATCTCGCCGCGGCGGTGTGCCGGGCGGGCGGCCTGGGCAGCCTGGGCACCGCCGTCCGGCCCCTTCCGGACCTGAAGGAGCAGTGGGCCCGGCTGCGGCAGCTGACGGACCGGCCCTTCGCGATCAACCACACGACCCGCCCCCTCAACGAGGAGGCCTTCCAGGCCACGATCGAGGAGCGGCCGGCAGCGATCTCCTTCCACCTGGCGGTGCCGCCCGACCTGATCACCCGGGCCCACGACGCCGGCATCCTCTGGATCCAGCTGGTCACCGACATCCGTCAGGCCGACCAGGCACTGCGGGCCGGAGCGGACGTGCTCGTCGCGCAGGGCGGCGAGGCCGGCGGGCACGGCGGGGACGTCGGCACGATGGTGATGGTCCCGGACGTCGTGGACCTGGCGGACGACGTACCCGTCCTCGCGGCCGGCGGGATCGCCGACGGCCGGGGTCTGGCCGCGGCCCTGGCACTGGGCGCGCAGGGTGTGCTGATGGGGACTCGGTTCCTCGCATCGTCGGAGATGAACGTGTCGCAGGCGTGGAAGAGCCGGATCGTCGAGTCCGCCGCCGCGGACGCGGTGAAGGTCGTGGGCAGCGAGCGGATCCTGCCGCCGTTCAACCGCCCGGGCAGTGCCGGGGTACCGCGCTGCCTGCGCACTCCGCTGCTGGACGCCCTGCGCGAGCACCCCGAACAGGTCGACCCCGAGGAGATCGTGCCCCGCGTGATGGCCGCGATCCGCGCCGGCGGGGGCGAGGAGTACCTGCCGTTCACCGGCCAGTCGACCGCCCTCGTGCACGAGGTCCTGCCGGCCGGCGAGATCGTCCGCCGGACGGTACGGGAAGCCGAGGCGGCCCTGGCGGCGGCGGCCCACGCGATCGGCCGGTGACCGTACCCGGCGCTCAGCCGCTTGCGGTGGCGGGCCGGGTAGTCGGGGAGTCGGACTCTGGGGGGTGAAGATGGTGCAGATGCCGTCCTCGGTGCAGGTTTTCCGGGTCGGTCGCGGCGGCGCGGCGGGCGAGGTCGCGCAAAGCGGTCCGGGTCGTGCGCAGTTCGGCGATGCGCCGGTCGATCCCCTCGAGGTGGTGGCCGAGGGTCGACCCGTGCCCCGCCCTCGTGGCCGACCTCGTGGCCTGACACATCAGGAATCGAGAAGCCCGCTGGGCGGGCCGCGGCTAGCGTGATGGTCATGGACATCACCATTCACACGACCGCCCTCCCGCACGACGACCCCGACGCAGCCGTCGCCTTCTACCGCGACGCCCTCGGCTTCGAGGTCCGCAGCGACGTCGGCCAGGGCAAGATGCGCTGGATCACGGTCGGCCCCGTCGACCAGCCCGGCACGTCCATCCTCCTGGCGCCGCCGGCCGCCGACCCCGGGATCACCGAGGACGAGCGCCGCACCATCGTCGAGATGATGGCCAAGGGCACCTACGGCTGGATCCTGCTGGCCACCCGGGACCTCGACGGCACCTTCGAAAAGGTGCAGGCCACCGACGCCGAGGTCGTCCAGGAGCCGACCGAGCAGCCGTACGGCGTGCGCGACTGCGCCTTCCGCGACCCCGCGGGCAACCTGGTCCGCATCCAGGAGCTGCGCTGACCCCGGCCGCCCGCCTCACTCCTCCTCACCGGCGAACACCCCACCCCCGCCTGCCAGTTGCAGACCGGGCCGGTGATCGCGAACATCGATGAACGGAGTTCCCCATGTGCCATCCTGCGTGGATGAGCGCACTTACCGCCGCGCAGCGCCTGAGCGATCTCACCCGGCTGCGCCGCGTTCGCGACCGGATCGACCGGGAGTACGAGCAGCCCCTCGACGTCGAGGCGCTCGCCCGCGGCGTGAACATGTCGGCCGGGCACCTCAGCCGCCAGTTCCGGCTGGCCTACGGCGAGTCGCCGTACTCGTACCTGATGACGCGGCGCATCGAGCGCGCCATGGCACTGCTGCGCCGCGGCGACCTCAGCGTCACCGAGGTCTGCTTCGCGGTCGGCTGCTCGTCGCTGGGCACCTTCAGCACCCGCTTCGCCGAGCTGGTCGGCATGCCGCCCAGCGTCTACCGGCGCCGCGCGGCGGACGGGGCGGCGGGCATACCGTCGTGCGTGGCGAAGCAGGTCACCAGACCCGTCAGGAATCGAGAAGCACCGGCGCCCGAGCCGGAACTAGCGTGATCTGCATGAACTCCCTCGCATCCGTCACCCTCGAGGTGGCCGACCACACGGCCGCCGACCGCTTCTACACCGCCTTCGGCCTGAGCGCCCAGGTGCGCCTGCAGGCCTCGGAGGCACCCACATCCGGCTTCCGCGGCTTCGCCCTGGCGCTCACGGTGTCCCGGCCCGCCACCGTCAACGCGTTCATCGGCGCCGCCCTCGACGCCGGCGCCACGACGGTGAAGCCCGCCTCGAAGTCCTTCTGGGGCTACGGCGGCGTCGTACGGGCCCCCGACGGGACGCTCTGGAAGGTCGCCACCTCGGCGAAGAAGGACACCGGCGCGGACACCCGGCAGATCGACGAGATCGTGCTCCTGCTGGGGTCGGCGGACGTGTCCGCGAGCAAGCGGTTCTACGTCGGCCACGGCCTCGCCGTCGAAAAGAGCTTCGGCAGCAAGTACGTCCAGTTCGACGCCCCTTCGGGCGGCATCAAGCTGGCGCTGTACGGGCGCCGCGCCCTCGCTAAGGACCTCGGCGTCCCCGCCGACGGCGGCGGATCCCACCGGCTCGTGCTGGGCAGCGGCGCCGGCTCCTTCACCGACCCGGACGGGTTCGCCTGGGAGGCCGCATCGATGGCGCCCACGCCCTGATCCGGCACCGCAGATCCGCCGATCCGGCACCGCGGGATCCGGCACCGCAGAATCCGGCACCGCCGACCGACGAGCACCGTACGACTGGAGGAAACATGGCAAGCGCGCCGCCGCGTGGGCTCGAGGAGAGGCTGCGGGACACCCGCGCGCGCGCCTGGAGACCGACGTCGATCTCTGGGTCGCGACGCCCGGCTCCCCGGGCGTCCACCTGATCCCCCTCTCGTACCTCTGGGACGGGACCGCGTTCCTCATCTCGACGCCGCGTTCCTCCGTCACCGGCCGCAACCTGCTGGCGGACGGCCGGGTGCGGCTCGGCCTCGGGCCGACGCGCGACGTCGTCCTCGTCGACGGCACCGCCGAGCCGGTGGACCTCGCCGGCCTCGACCCGGAGACGGGCGACGCGTTCGCGGCCAAGACCGGCTTCGACCCGCGCGAACTCGACGAGCCCTACCAGTACTTCCTGATCCGGCCGCAGCGCATCCAGGCCTGGCGCGAGGCCGACGAACTGCAGGGGCGCACCCTCATGCGCGACGGCCGCTGGCTCGGCTGACCGCCGCGCCGCCCCCGCCGCCCCCGCGGCTCCCGCCCGGGCCACCACCGATCAGCTTCCGAGTACCCGCGAGAGGAAACCTGCAATGAAGAACGCGCAGACGTCCACCCAGAGCACCGGCGCGGCCGACAAGAAGTACGACGGGTTCACGGCCGAGGAACGCGACGCGATGAAGGACCGCGCCCAGGAGCTGAAGACCACCGCGCGCCGCGGTTCGCGCGCGGCCAAGGCGGACGCGGAGGGCGACGTCCTCGCGAAGATCGCCGAGATGCCGGACGCGGACCGCGTCCTCGCCGAGCGCGTCCACGCCATCGTCAGGGCCAGCGCACCGGGCCTCTCGCCGAAGCTCTGGTACGGGATGCCCGCGTACGCCAGGGACGGCAAGGTCGTCTGCTTCTTCCAGAGCGCGCAGAAGTTCAAGTCGAGGTACGCGACGCTCGGCTTCAGCGACCAGGCGGGTCTCGACGACGGCACCATGTGGCCCACCAGCTACGCCCTGACGGAGCTCACCGCCGCCGCCGAGGCACGCATCGGCGCGCTCGTCGAGAAGGCGGCGGGCTGACGTCGGGCCGAGGCGGGCCGAGGCCGGTCCGGCTCAGGACGGTCTGCGGCCGGGCCGCGTGCCTGCAGGGCGGGCAGCTGCGGCAATGCCCGCCCCGCGCCGGCACGCTCCCAGTACTGTCGGGCGCGTCATGCCGTGAGACGCGCGAGCGCCGTGCCCGAAGGAGCCGATGTGGCCGAGGAAGCATTCAGCATCGACAAGCGACCGCTGCGCGATCTGTTGCAGCAGGTCGAGGACGGCCGGGCGCAGCTGCCCGAGTTCCAGCGCGGCTGGGTCTGGCCGTACCCCAACATCGCGAGTCTGCTGGCTTCGATTTCCCTCGGCTATCCCCTCGGCACCCTCATGACGCTCCGCGCCGGAGGCGACGTCCGCTTCAAGTACCGCCCGATCGAAGGCGCCACGCTGCCGGGGCCTCGTGAGCCGGAGTCACTGGTCCTGGACGGTCAGCAGCGGCTGACCTCCCTCTTCCAGTCGCTCAAGCTCGACCGGCCCGTCGCCACCCAGGACGTCCGCAAGCAGGCGGTGTCCGGCTGGTTCTACGTCGACATGCGCAAGGTCCTGGACGGTTTCACCGACCGCGAGGACGCCATCCGCTTCCTGCCCGCATCCCGCAAGGTGGTCAACTTCCGTGGTGAGGTGCAGATCGACCTCTCCAGCCGGGAGAAGGAGTACGAGGCGCTCCTCTTCCCCCTCAACTCCGTGCTGGACTCCGACGAATGGGAGGACGGCTTCTCGGAGCACTGGGACGACAAAGCCAAGTGGCGGCTGTGGAAGGACTTCGAGAAGGCGTTCATCAAGCCCTTCATCCTCTACCACGTCCCCGTCATCGAGCTCGGCAAGGCGACCGAGCGCCAGGCCGTCTGCCAGGTCTTCGAGAAGGTCAACACCGGCGGTGTCACCCTCACCGTCTTCGAGCTGCTGACCGCCACCTACGCGGCGGACGAGTTCGACCTCCGCGACCACTGGGAGCGCGTGTGCCGCGCCGCCTGGCAGGCACCGGAGTACCGCATCCTGCGCGAGGTCTCCAACACCGACTTCCTCCAGGCCGTCACCCTGCTGGCCACCTACCGGCGGCGCGTGGCGGAAGCCGCGCACGTCACCGAGGAGGACCGCCTTCCCCGGGTCGGCTGCAAGCGCAAGGACATGCTCGCGCTCTCCCTGAAGGACTACGAGGAGCACGCCCCGGCCGTCGTCGAGGGCTTCAAGAAGGCCGCGAAGTTCCTGCACCAGCAGCACTTCTTCGACACGAAGTTTCTGCCCTACGGCACCCAGCTGATCCCCCTCGCCGCCGTCCTGGCCGCCGCCGGGAACGGGGCGGAGCCGGCCGGCGCGCAGCGCAAGCTGGCCCGCTGGTACTGGTGCGGAGTGTTCGGGGAGCTGTACGGCGGCTCGACCGAGACCCGGTTCAGCCAGGACCTGCCGGACGTCGTGGAGTGGATCCGCGGCAGCGACCAAGAGCCGCGCACGGTGACGGCCGCCCAGTTCGCACCCGGCCGGCTGCTGACGCTGCGCACCCGCCAGAGCGCCGCGTACAAGGGCATCTACGCGCTGCTGCTCAAGGCCGGGGCGGCCGACTGGCGGACGGGCGAGCCGGTGAAGGTGACCGACTACTTCGACGAGGCCGTCGACATCCACCACGTCTTCCCGAAGGCGTGGTGCGAGCAGAACGGGTTCAAGCCGGAGATCTACAACTCCATCGTCAACAAGACCCCCCTGACCGCGCGAACGAACCGGATCATCGGCAGCCAGGCCCCCTCCGGCTACCTGGCGCAGCTGGCCAAGACCGCCGAGATCGGCCCGGAAGAGCTGGACGCGCACGTCCTCACCCACGTCGCCGGTCCCGCCCTCATGCGGGCCGACGACTTCGACGGCTTTTTCGCCGCCCGCAAGGCTGCCCTGCTCGCCGCGATCTCGGCCGAGATGGGCAAGGCGATCCTGACGGACGCCGAGTCCGACGCCGACGCCCACTCCGGGGCGGCCGCCTGGGTGTCCTGAGCCCGTACCGGCGACCCGACCACCGGCACCGGCACCACTGTCTACGCGAACGCACCGCAGGCCGCCCGCCGCCCGGTCAGCGGGCGGCGGGGCGGGTGCGGGCCCGCCAGCGGACGTACTGCTGCTCCGGGTCGCCGGTGTAGGCCCAGGGGATGCGGGTGGCGCGGCCCTCCAGGAGGTCGAAGACCGTGGCCGCCTCCGCGAGCATGTCGGCGTGGACCAGGCCGTGGGCCAGGTAATTGAGGTCGGCCACGTCCTGGGCCTGCGGGGCCGTACGGGATCCGATCCAGCGCTCCATCGTCGTCCGCAGGTCCCACCGCCCCGCGTCGCCGCTCCAGTGGTGCAACAGGTCCAGGCTGTTCCTGCCCTCGCTCTCCGCCCGGTGCCGGTACTGCTCGGCCCGGGCCACCTGCGGCAGGACCGCGAGGGGCGAACCGAGCGGGGCGGCGGCCGCGCGGTCCCGCGCGAAGTTGTACGCCTGGCCGTGCGAGCCGTGCCAGCGGGCGGACATGTAGCGCAGCCCCTGGTGGTGCGCCTCCCGGTGGTACGGGTCGCGGGCGCAGAGTTCCTGCCACCACCGGCCCATGGCGGCGTGCCCGCCCTCGTACAGCCGCGCCAGGGTCACCAGCGAGACCCACGGATGGGGGTCCTCCGGGGCGGCCTCGGAGGCCTGCAGGCAGATCCGCGCGGTCCAGTCGAGGCGGTTCACGGCCGGCATGGTCCCGCGGCGGGCGACCGCGAACATCCGCATCACCTCGATGTCCGCGCGCAGCACGAGCGCGTCGGGGCTGTCGGGCTCGGAGGCCTGCCAGGCCTCGGCGACCCGCCGGTCCGCGGCGGCGTCGGCCAGCAGCCGGATCCGGTGGCTGCGCCGGTCCCAGTCGCGGGGCGCACCGGCCGCGAGCAGGTCGCGCAGGCCCTGCCAGCGGCCGGCGGCGACGTCCTGGCAGGCCTCCGACAGGGCCTTGTCGCCGAACGCGGGATCGTACTGCGGTGCCGCCGGGGAGCGACGGCGTTTCCAGGCCATGGCCATGCGGACAGGACCCTCCTCGGATCGACGGACCAACCATCTGGGGACCTGCGGCACTGCGGACCTGCGGACCTGCGGACGTACGGGCCGGCGGCTCAGAAGTCGGTGAGGAGTTCGTCGGGCCGGCCCGTGCCGCCCCGGGAGGAGGGGTCGAAGTCGGTGACCCCGTACGAGGCGTCGACGGCCCGGGCGCGTTCGGGGTCCAGCGGGACCGCCTCGTAGTACGAGCGGCCGTGCTGCCGGTACCTCAGCATCGGCACGACGCCCAGCACGAGCGTGCCGAGCCCGATGCCGAGGGCGAGGGCGTTCAGCTCGGTCAGCGACCGTACGAAGATCCACGCCATGAACAGCCCGCCGCCCAGCGGCCACAGGCCGATGAGGAGCAGGTTCCCCACGGACGCGAACAGCTGCCGGCGGTGGACCACGACGGCGGAGAACGCGGCGAGGCCGTAGTAGAAGCAGATCAGCAGGCCCACGCCGCTGACCGCGTCGGCGAGCAGCCGCGCGCCGGAGCCCGCGCCGGAGCCCAGGTTGACCGCGACGGTGAAGGCGAGCGCGACGCCCGCGACGACCGCGGTGGCGGTCCACGGCGTCTGCCGGACGGAGTGGATGCGGCCGAACGCCGGGGGGAGGGTGCGGTCGCGGCCCATGGCGAAGAGGGTGCGGGTGGCCTGCAGGAGCGAGGTCTCCAGCGTGGCGACGGTGGAGAGCAGCACCGCGAGGACGAGCAGCCGGCCGCCCCAGCCGGGCCAGACCGCGTCCCCGAGGACGGTCAGGAAGGACTCGGGGTTCTGCCGTACGACGTCGGTGCCGACGAGGATGTTGACGGAGATCGTGAAGACGACGAACAGGGCGAAGCACGTCACGACGCCGATCACCCCGCCGAACCCCGAGCTGCGGCGCCCGCCGCGGGTCTCCTCGCCGAGGTTGCTCGTCACGTCCCAGCCCCAGTAGGCGAAGACGGCGATCAACGCCCCGGTCACGAAGTGGTGTTGGCCGTCGAAGTGGCCGAAACCGAACCAGGAGAGGGAGAAGTCCGCCACGTTGCCGTCCGTGGACAGGGCGGCGACGGCAAAGGCCACGAGCAGGACGAGCTGCGTCCCGGTGACGGCGGTCTGGGCGTGGGCGCTGATCCGGGCGCCGTACATCACGACGCCGGCCATGAGCAGGAACCAGCCGGCGCCGACGGCGGTGGCCAGGGCGGTGTGGCCGGCGGCCGGGGTCCCGAAGAGGGACAGCGTCGCGGCGCCGGCGGGCAGGGCGGTGGAGGCCATGAACACGGTGGCGGAGACGACGAGAGCCCAGCCGCTGAGGAAGCCGAGGAAGGGATGCAGCGACCGGCCCGTCCAGGCGTACGAGGCGCCGGCGTTCGGGTCGAGGCGGCCCAGGTGGCGGAAGGCGAGGGCGATCCCGAGGACGGGGAGGGCGCAGTACAGGAGGACGGCCGGGCCGGCGACACCGACGGCGGCTATCAGTGCGGGGAAGGTGCCCGCGATGGTGTAGGCCGGGCCGCAGCCCGCCACGGCCATCACGACGGAGTCGAACGTGCCCAGCGCGTCGGCCCGCAGACTCCCTCCGGCACCAGAGTGCTTGCTCACGATCACGTCTTTCCTGGGGGCGTACCAAGGGAAAGGGGGAGGGAATGAGGGAAGAAAGGGGGAGGGAGGGAGAGGTGGGAAAGGGGAGGCGGGAAACGGAGAGGGGAAAGGGGGCCGGGGAAAACTCCTGGGGATTCCCGGCACGTCGGAAATCCGGGCGGCTTCGCGGTGGCGTTCCCGGCCCTTCCTGAGCCGGCCCGGTCGCGGTTCGCACGACCGGGCGGCTGAACAGGAACCAGATCCTGCCCAAACCGCCCAGGAAGCGCAAGGGTTCGAGCGAAGATTCCGCCGATCGACCCGGTTATTGATATTCGAATCAATGCAAGCTTTCCCGGTCCACCGAGGATTCGCTGGTGATCCTCGGCAAGACCGGAACCGGGCCGGGCGGTTCGGCGGGTGCGGGTCAGCCGCCCAGGACGGACCCCAGGTCGATCCGCGCGAGGCGCTCCGGGTCCGTGAGGATGTCGAGCGCGACGATCTTTCCGTCCTTGACGGTGAACGCCATCAGCGACAGCGGCTTGCCTTCCGCCACGGCGAGTACCCCGGGAAAACCGTTGACGAAGACCGGGTGGGCCGCCGCGGCGAACCGGGCGAACATGATGGCGTTCGAGGCGACGTTGCCCGCACCGCGCCGGACCGCGCCGGGGCGCAGCGCGCCGCCGTCGGAGCGGGCCACGACATCGGGGTCGAGGAGGTCGACGAGCGCGTCGAGGTTCCCGCCGCGCGAGGCGGTGAGGAAGGCTTCCACGACCTCCCGGGTGCGCACCAGGTCGGTGTCGGGAGCGGGGGCGGCCCCCTGGACCCGGCGGCGGGCGCGGCTGGCGAGCTGCCGGGTGGAGGCGGTGGTTCGGCCGAGGACCGGGGCGATCTCGTCGAACGGGACCGCGAACAGGTCGTGCAGGACGAAGGCGAGCCGCTCGGCGGGAGCCAGGGTCTCCAGGACCACCAGCAGCGCGATGCCCACCGAGTCGGCGACGAGGACCTCGTGCTCCGGATCGATGGCTGCGAGCCCCGTGACGACCGGATCGGGCAGCCGCACGTACCCGTCCTGGTCCTGCAGCGGATCCTCGCGCCGCGTGGTGCGCGAGCGCAGCATGTCCAGGCACACCCGGCCGACGACGGTGGTCAGCCAGCCGCCCAGGTTCTCCACGGCCGTGACGTCCGAGCGGCTCAGTTTCAGCCAGGCCTCCTGCACGGCGTCCTCGGACTCGCTGATCGAGCCCAGCATCCGGTAGGCCACGGCCCGCAGATGGGGGCGGTACTCCTCGAAGCGCCGGGCCAGGGCGTCCTGCTCGCTCACCTGTCACGTCCTCGCGTCGTTGATCGTAAGTCCACGCATGGACGGTAACCGGATGATGCGTCATGTGCGCATGGATTCCGGCCGGATGCCGTCCCGGTGCCGTTCCCGGTGACCGTCACACAGGGCTCGATGTGAGCCGCGTACGGCCGCACAATGGCGATCATGCGGATCGCGATATTGGGGCCCCTGGAGGTTCGGACCGGGGACGGGGACGGGGACGGGGGCGGGCACGACGTCGTCGTCGGGGTCGGCGGGGCGCGACTGCGTGCGCTGCTGGTGCTGCTCGCGCTCGAGCCGGGCCGGGTGGTCCCCTCCGAGCTGCTGATCGACGGGATCTGGGACCAGGACCCGCCGATGGGCGCGCCGAACGCCCTCCAGGCACTGGTGTCGCGGCTGCGCCGGGCGCTGCCGGGGGTGGAGATCGCGTCGCATCCGGCCGGGTACCGGCTCCTCGTCGAGCCCGACGCCGTCGACGCGGTCCGCTTCGAGCGGCTCGCCGCGGCCGGGCGGGCGGCGCTGGAGCGCGAGCCGGCCACCGCCGCCGGGACCCTGCGCGAGGCGCTGGAGCTGTGGCGCGGACCGGCCCTGCTGGACGTGGCGGGCTCCGACTTCTTCCGGGCTCCGGTGACCCGGCTGACGGAGCTGCGGGCGGCCGCGCTCGAGGACCGCATCGAGGCGGATCTACGACTGGGACTCGGTCGGGAGCTGACCGGGGAGCTGGCCTCCCTCGTCGCGGAACACCCGCTGCGGGAACGGCTGGTCGGGGCACTGATGCGGGCGCTCGTCGCGGCCGGCCGGCCCGCCGAGGCGCTCGCCGCGTACGGTCGGGCCCGCGAGGCCCTCGCCGAGGAACTCGGCGCCGACCCGTCGCCGGAGCTGGCCGCGCTGCACACCGCGGTACTGCGGGGCGAGGTCGCCGGCGGCCCCGGGCCCGTGCCGCCCGTACGGTCCCGGCCGCCCGTCGAGCCCGTTCGTGCAGAACAGCCCGGGCAGGAGCGCGTACGTCCGGAACAGCCCGCACGGCCCGCACAGCCCGCACGGCCCGCTCCGCAGCCCGCTCCGCAGCCCGCTCCGGCGGGGGCGGCGGCCGGCGCCCCCGCCGATCTCCCGCCCGCGACCAACCTCCGCGCCCCGCTGGCCAGTTTCGTCGGCCGCGACGCCGACCTCGCCCGGGTCGCCGCGCTGATCGGCGAGCACCGGCTCACCACCCTCACCGGACCCGGCGGCGCCGGCAAGACCCGGCTGTCGGTCGAAGCGGCCCGTCCGCTGCTCGGCCGGTTCCCCGACGGCGTCTGGCAGGTCGAGCTCGCACCGCTGGGCGCGGAGGCCGACGTACCGCAGGCCGTGCTGTCCGCACTCGGCCTGCGGGAGCAGGCTTCGGCGCCGGGCGAGCCCCTGGACCGGCTCGTCGCGGCGCTGCGCACCCGGACCGCCCTGCTGGTCCTCGACAACTGCGAGCACCTGATCGAGGCGGCCGCGACCCTGGCCGACCGGCTGCTCGGCGCCTGCCCCGGGATGCGGATCCTCGCGACGAGCCGGGAGCCGCTCGGCCTCACCGGCGAGGCGCTGTGGCCGGTGGAGCCGCTGGCCCTCCCGCCGCAGGACGCGGGAGCCGCCGAAGCCATGTCGTACGCGGCGGTCCGGCTGCTCGGCGACCGGGCGGCCGCGGCCCGGCCGGGCTTCGCCGTCGGCGGGGAGACGGCAGCAGCCGTGACCCGGATCGTCCGCGCCCTGGACGGGATGCCCCTGGCGATCGAACTGGCCGCGGCGCGGCTGCGCACGATGAGCGCCGAGCAGCTGGCGGCGGGGCTCGACGACCGGTTCCGGCTGCTGACCGGCGGCGCCCGGACGGCCCCGCGCCAGCACCGGACGCTGCGGGCGGTCGTGGACTGGAGCTGGGAGCTGCTGACCGGCCCGGAACGGGCCCTGCTGCGCCGACTGGCCGCGTTCCCGGGCGGCGTGACGCTGGAGGCGGCGGAGCGCGTGTGCGCGGACACCCCGCCGGGCGGGGCCGACGGCCTCGAAGCGACCGTCGGCGTACGGGACATGGCCGCGGCGGCCGAGGCGGTGGGCGTACGGGACGTACTCGATCTCATGACCTCGCTGACCGAGAAATCGCTGCTGGTGACCGCCGGAGACGGCCGCTACCGGATGCTCCAGACCATCAGGGCGTACGGCCTGGAGCGGCTGGCCGAGGCCGGCGAACAGGAGCCGGTCCGCCGGGCGCAGACCGCGTACTTCACCGGGCTGGCCCGGACCGCTGATCCGCACCTGCGCCGGGCGGACCAGCTGGAGTGGCTCGCGCGGCTGGCCGTCGAGCACGACAACCTCAAGGCGGCGCTGCGCGGCACGATCGCGGCGGGCGACGCGCGGGCCGCCGTGGGCCTGGTCTCGGCGGCCGGCTGGTACTGGTGGCTCAGCGGCCACAAGGCGGAGGGCGCCGAACTGGCGGCGGCCGCGCTGGCACTGCCGGGCGGGGCAGCAGAAGAAGACCTGGTCGTCGCGTACGCGCTCTCCGTCCTGTTCGCGACGGCCGGGGTCGGCGACGAGAAGAAGCTGGCGGCGCTGCTCGGCGAGGCGCTGCGGCTCGCGGAGCGGACGGACAGCCGGCATCCGGTGGTGCGGTTCCTCGGGCCGGTCGACCGGATGCTGCGCAGTGCCGCCGCGGGCACGCCTGCGCCGGCGGACACCTGGGAGGAGCTGCTGGCCGACGCGGATCCGTGGGTACGGGCGCAGGGACGGCTGGAGGGCGCCCGGACCCTGCTCGGCGCCGGCGGCCCGCCTGCTCAGGCCGAGCAGGCCATCGAGGAGGCGCTGGCCGGGTTCCGGGCGCTCGGGGAGCGGTGGGGCGCCTCCTTCGCGCTGACCGTGCTGGCGGACCTGGTGGCCCGGCGCGGGGACTTCACGGCGGCGCTCGGCCACTACGAGCAGGCCGTCGAGGTCGTCGGAGAGATCGGGGGGCTGGAGGACCGGCTGCACGCCCTGATCCGGCAGGCGCAGCTGTCCTGGCTGGCCGGCGACCCGGCGGGCAGCGCCGCGGCCCTGGCGCGGGCGGAGCAGGACGCCGCCGCGGCGGGCTGGCCGGAGTCGATCGCGGTACTGGCGCACGGCAAGGCCGAACTGGCCTGGTGGACCGGGAGGTTCCCGGAGGCGAGGGCCGAACTGGCACGGGCCGAGGCGGCGATCGCCGGGATCTCCGCCCATCCGGTGTTCCGCGCGATGGCCCTCGACACGCGCGGCCACCTGGACGCGGCGGAGGGCGAGCTCGACGCGGCCCGGGCCCACCGCGCGGAGGCGCTGGACCTGGCGCTCGGTTCCGGGCACGCGCCGACGGTCGCCCAGGTGCTGGTCGGCGTCGCGGACCAGGCCGTACGCGAGGACCGGCCGGAGCAGGCGGCCCGGCTGCTGGCGGCCGCGCTGGCGGTACGGGGCGGGCCGGACCACGGGCGTCCGGACGCGGCGCGGGTGGAGAACGCGGCGCGCGCCGCGCTCGGTGAGGGGTTCACCGAGGCGGCGCGATGCGGTGCGGAGTCAGGGGTGGCGTCGGGTGTGGGGTCGGGCGTGGCGTCGAGCGTGGAGGCCGTGCGGGAGCTCGCGGCGCCCACCCTCAGCCGGCCTGGCGGTTGAACACCCTGGTGGCCCAGAAGTACCCGGCCACCGTGAGCCCGAGGCACCAGGCGACGGCGACGATCCCGTTGTCGCCGATCGGGGTGCCCGTCAGCAGGCCCCGGACGGTCTCGATGATCGGGGTGAAGGGCTGGTGTTCGGCGAAGACGCGGACCGCGGTGGGCATCGAGTCGGTGGGGACGAACGCGCTGCCGATGAAGGGCAGGAAGGCCAGCGGCAGCACGATGTTGCTGGCGCCCTCCGGGGTCTTGCTGACGGTGCCGAGGGCGACGGCCAGCCAGGTCACGGCGAAGGTGAGCAGGGTGATCAGGCCGAGGGCGGCGAGCCCTTCGGTGAGCCCGGCGGAGGGCCGGAAGCCCATCAGCAGGGCGATCCCGATGACGAGGCCGACGCTGACCAGGGTCTGGAGCACGCTGCTGATCACGCGGCCGACGAGGATCGACGGGCGGGAGATGGCCATGGTCCGGAAGCGGGCCACGATCCCTTCGGTGAGGTCGGTGCAGACGGACACCGCGGTGGAGGTGGAGGCGGCGGTCACGGTCATCAGGAGGATGCCGGGGACCAGGTAGTTGATGTAGGCGGTGCCGGTTCCGATGCCGGCGGCGAGCGGCCGGCCGAGGACGTAGACGAAGAGCAGCAGGAAGATGACGGGCACGGCCATGGTGCCGAGGGAGAGCCCGGGATAGCGCAGCGCGTGCTTGAGGTTGCGGCGCAGCATCGTCGCCGCGTCGCGCAGCGGGGCGGGGGTGGCGGCGGGGGCCGGCGCGGGGGCGGTGGAGGTGCTCATCGTACGGACTCCTTGGCGGTCTGAACGGGGGCGACAGGGGCGAGGGAGGTGCCGGGGGCGACGGGCGTGACGGGCCGCCCGGTCAGGGCGAGGAAGACGTCGTCGAGGTCGGGGGTGTGCACGGTCAGGCCGCTGACCTCGATGGACTCGGCATCGAGCCGGTCGAGCAGCGCCCGCAGCGACTGCACGCCGCCGTCGCTCGGGACCTGGAGGGTGAGGGCCTCCGCGTCTCGGGACGCCTCGCCGAAGACGCGGGCGGCCCGCTCGTACCCGCCGGGCTCGGCGAACCGGAGGTTGATGTTCCCGCCGGGAACCAGCCGCTTGAGCTCGTGCGCGGTGCCCTCGGCGACCAGCTTTCCGTGGTCGAGGACGGCGATGCGGTCGGCCAGCTGGTCGGCCTCTTCCAGGTACTGGGTGGTGAGGAAGAGGGTGACGCCGTCGGCGACGAGCTCGCGGATGATCTGCCACATCGCGCGGCGGCTGCGGGGGTCGAGGCCGGTGGTCGGCTCGTCGAGGAAGATGACCTGCGGGCTGCCCATCAGGGTCATCGCCAGGTCGAGGCGCCGCAGCATGCCGCCGGAGAAGGTGAGCGCCACCTTGCGGGCCACGTCGGCGAGGTCGAAGGCCTCCAGCAGTTCGGCGGCCCGCCGGCGGCCCTCGGCCTTGCCGAGGTGGCGCAGGTCGGCCATCAGGAGCAGGTTCTCCTCGGCGGTGAGCAGCTTGTCCACCGCCGAGAACTGCCCGGTGACTCCGATGGCCGCCCGTACGGCGTCGGGGTGCGTGGCCAGGTCGTACCCGGCGATCCGTACGTGGCCGGAGTCGGTGCCGATCAGGGTGGACAGGATCTGCACGGTGGTGGTCTTGCCGGCCCCGTTCGGACCGAGCAGCGAGAAGATCGTCCCTGCCGGGACGTGCAGGTCGATTCCGTCGAGGACGGTCTTGTCCCCGTACGCCTTGCGCAGCCCGGTGGCCGTGATGGCCGGCCGGCCAGAGTGTGAGGTCATGTCGCTCGCTCGTTTCGTGGTCGCGTCCTTCTGACGCCGTCACCATGAACGCCCCCGCTGACAGCCCCTTGAGCGACCGCTGACACCCGCTGACAACCTGCTGACAGCCCGGACCGGGGCGGTGTTTCACGTGAAACACCGCCCGCACGGCACGGCGGCGGGGTCCCGACCCTCCCCGGGGTCCGCATCGTGGACAACTACGCTCGGGACATGAACGCAGAAGCTGCCCACGCGCTCGCCGCCGTGAAAGACGCCGACCGGAAGCACGTTTTCCATTCCTGGTCGGCGCAGGAGCTCATCGACCCGCTCGCCGTGGCCGGGGCCGAGGGCTCGTACTTCTGGGACTACCAGGGCAACCGCTACCTCGACTTCTCGAGCGCCCTCGTCTACACCAACATCGGCTACCAGCACCCGAAGGTGACGGCGGCCATCCAGGAGCAGGCGGCCAAGCTCTGCACCGTCGCGCCCGGCTTCGCCGTCGACGTCCGCTCGGAGGCGGCCCGGCTGATCGCCGAGCGCACCCCGGGCGACCTCGACAAGATCTTCTTCACCAACGCGGGCGCCGAGGCGGTCGAGAACGCCGTACGGATGGCCCGGCTGCACACCGGCCGGCCCAAGGTGCTGTCCGCGTACCGCTCGTACCACGGGGCCACCTCCACCGCGATCAACCTGACCGGTGACGCCCGCCGCTTCGGCAACGACACCGCGACCGCCGGTGTCGTGCACTTCTGGGGGCCCTTCGCCTACCGCTCGCCCTTCTACGCGGCCACCGAGGCCGAGGAGTGCGAGCGCGCCCTGCGCCACCTCGAGGACACCATCGTCTTCGAAGGCCCGCAGTCCATCGCCGCGATCATCCTGGAGACCGTCGGCGGAGCCCCGGGCGTGCTCGTGCACCCCGACGGCTACCTGGCGGGCGTGCGCGAGCTCTGCGACCGCTTCGGCATCATGTTCATCCTCGACGAGATCATGGTCGGCTTCGGTCGCACCGGGCGGTGGTTCGCCTCCGAGCACTGGGACGTCACCCCCGATCTGATCTGCTTCGCCAAGGGCGTGACCAGCGGATACGTCCCGCTCGGCGGGGTCGCCATCTCGGCCGCCATCGCCGAGACCTTCGCCCGCCGCCCCTACCCGGGCGGGCTGACGTACTCCGGGCACGTGCTGGCCTGTGGGGCCGCCGTGGCGACGATCAACGTCATGGAGGAGGAGGGCATCGTCGAGCAGTCCGCCCGCACCGGCGCGGAGCTGCTGGGGCCGGGTCTACGCGCCCTCGCCGAGAAGCACCCGTCGGTCGGGGAGGTCCGCGGTCTGGGCACCTTCTGGGCCCTGGAGCTCGTACGGGACCGGCAGACGCGCGAGCCGCTCGTCCCGTACAACGCCTCCGGGGCGGACAACGCGCCGATGGCCGAGTTCGCGGCCGCCTGCAAGAAGGGCGGGCTGTGGCCGCTGACCGCCGGGAACCGCATCCACGTCGCCCCGCCCTGCAACATCGGCCCGCAGGACGTGGCCAAGGGCCTCGCCATCCTGGACGAGGCGCTGTCGGTCGCGGACACGCACACCGTCTGACCTGCTGCGCTGTGCGGTCGCCCAAGCCGTGGGTGCCGGTGTTCGGATGATCTGTACGGGTAACAACGCCCTTCGCGCATGTTGCAATCCGAAGCAGCACCTACGGACCGGGATGCACGTCAGTCCCGGGGCGGCCCCTCGGGGCCGAACGGCGGGGAGCGGGACGTCCTGCGGTCGGGGGCGGGCGCTGGACGCCGGGCGTACGGGATCCAGACCACCGGACTCCGTGTTCCCGAGGCACCGAAGGAAGACACCATGAGCAAGCACGTCCTGGCGCAGAACCAGTACGGCAAGGCCGAGAACCGCATCGTCAAGGTCACCCGCAAGGGCGGCGACGGGTCGTGGCACGAGATCCGCGACCTCAACGTCTCGGTCGCGCTCCGCGGCGAGTTCCGCGACGTCCACCTGACCGGCGACAACGCCAACTGCCTGCCGACGGACACCACCAAGAACACGGTGTACGCCTTCGGCAAGGAGCACGGCATCGCCTCCCCCGAGGCCTTCGGCATCCTGCTCGCGAAGCACTTCGTCTCCTCCCAGTCGCCGATCCGCGAGGCGCAGATCCGGATCGAGGAGTACGCCTGGGAGCGGATCCCGGTACCGACGCGCAAGGAGCAGCACTCCTTCGTCCTCAAGGGCCAGGAGGTGCGCACCGCGCAGATCACGTACAGCGAGACGACCGGTCTGCAGGTCATCTCGGGTCTGAAGGACCTGACGGTGATGAACTCGACGAACTCCGAGTTCCACGGCTACATCAAGGACAAGTACACGACGCTCAAGGAGGCGTACGACCGCATCCTGGCGACGAAGGTCACCGCGCGCTGGGCGCACTCGGCGCTGGCCGCCGACGACGCCTCCTACGACTGGGACCAGTCGTACAAGAAGGTCCGCAAGAACATGCTGGAAGCGTTCGCCGAGACCTACTCGTACTCGCTGCAGCAGACCCTCAACCAGATGGCCGAGCGGGTGCTCGACCACTGCCCGCGGGTCAACGAGGTACGCCTGAACCTCCCCAACAAGCACCATTTCCTCGTCGACTTGGAGCCCTTCGGCCTCAAGAACGACAACGAGGTCTACTTCGCGGCGGACCGGATGTACGGCCTGATCGAGGGCACCGTGCACCGCGACGGCGTACAGCCGGTGATCGCGACGAGCGACTGGATCGTCGCGTAGGCCGCTACTTCTCGACCGGTTGCCCGAGCTGGAGGTTCCACCGGCCGAGCCGTCCGGTGAGGCTGGTCACCGTGTCAGGGCGTACGTCGAGGCGCCAGAACGCGGTGGCCGGCAGCTCCAGCGCGGAGACGACGGCCGCCCGTACGACGGCCTGGTCGACGACGGCTCGATGCGTGCCGGTGGGCAGCGCGGCGAGGGCGGCGCCGACGCGGGCGATCAGCGCGGTGACGGACTCCCCGCCGGGGGGCGCGTAGTCGGGGTCCGTCAGCCAGCTCCGGACGGCGGCCGGATCCTCGGCGGCGACCTCGTCCAGGGTCCGCCCGGCCCACTCCCCCGAGTCCGGGCCCTGCAGGCCCGCGTACCCCGGGCAGGGATCGCCGTGGCCGAAGCGGACCTGCCGCGAAACGTCGTCGAACGGACGTCTCACGAACTGAACTCGTACTACGGCGCTCTTCATAAGCGGAGCGTAAACGCGGTACGGTCTCGGACGACAACCAAAAAAAGACGACGGTATGACGGAAGTACCGGTGAAAATCCGGCACGGTCGCGCCACTGTGAATCCTCCCGGAGGGGGAGAAGTCAGACCCGCCATGTCGTCGCGAGCACCACTGACCGGGACGCGTGTTCCCTCTGGAGGTTCTGCCATGGCTCACTCCGCCGTGCCCACGACGGCCCCTGCCGTCACCCCGATCTCGCTCTCCGCGCTGGCCCCCTGGGCCCTGTTCGTCGGCGTTCTGATGCTGGTCCTGCTCTACCTCGTCGGTGCCGAGCAGGGCGCCACCGCGCTCTTCGAGGGCGACACCGTCCACGAGTGGATGCACGACGGCCGCCACCTCCTCGGCTTCCCCTGCCACTGATCTCCACCTCGGCAAGGGAAGAACCGAATCATGAACTCCATTTCCCCCCGCGTCCTGCTGGTCCGGGGCATGCTGGCAGGTCTGCTCGCCGGCCTGGCCGCGTTCCTCGTCGCGTACGTCCTCGGTGAGTCGAAGGTCGACGCGGCGATCGCCATCGAGGAGGCGGGTCACGCCGCCCACGAGCACGGCGAGGAGGCGGCCCCGGTCAGCCGGGCCCTCCAGGCCACGGCCGGCCTCGGCACCGGCACGCTCCTGTACGGGGTCGCGCTCGGCGGCATCGCCGCGCTCGTCTTCTGCTACGCCCTGGGCCGGATCGGCCGCTTCGGCCCGCGGGCCACGGCCCTGCTGGTCTCGGGCGGCCTGTTCGTCGCCTTCAACCTGGTGCCGTTCCTCAAGTACCCGTCCAACCCGCCGGCCGTCGGGGACCCCGACACCGTCGTCCGGAGGACCACCCTCTACATCCTGATGATCGCGTTGAGCGCGCTGCTGGCCGCGGGCGCGCTCATCCTGGGCCGGCGCCTGGCGCCCCAGCTCGGGAACTGGAACGCCTCGATCGTCGCCTCGGTCGGCTTCGTCGTGGTGGTCGCCGTCGCCTACGCGGCCCTGCCCGGCATCAACGAGGTCCCGGCGGACTTCCCGGCCGCCCTGATCTGGCAGTTCCGCCTCGCGACCGTGGCCATCCAGGTCGCGATGTGGACGACTTTCGGCCTGGTCTTCGGTTTTCTTGCCGAACGGGCCCTTGCCCCGGCCGCCGCACCCCAGGAGGCTGTACAGCCCGCGAGCTGACGATGAGGGGGCCGGCAGTACATGCAGACGGCGATCTGGGAATGGCGCGGCTGGACGGGCGCCGTCCCGTTCTGGCTCAACACCGTTCTGCTGCTCCTGGCCCCTTTCACCGCCGCCACGCTGCTGGCCCAGGTCGGCATCATCACGGCCCTGGCCGCCCTCGGCGGCCTGGCCCGCCACCTCTGGTTCGGCGACCACGGCCACCCGGCCATCCACCTCGCCGCCGCCCTCATGGGGGCGGCGGCGGTCGTTTTCGTCCTCGTCTGACGTTCCACGCCCGGGGCCCCGCTCGCCCGGCCCCGAGGGACGTCGGGCGGCCGTCCACCCCCGCGCGCGGCGCGGTGCACTCGTTCGGCCGTATCTTGCCCAATCCTCGGGACAGGGGCGGTGCACCCGGCACCAGCTGGGAAGACGTCCGGAGCGGGCTGTCGACACGCCTGTGACGCGGCGTCAATCTCCCGCGTTGTAACCGGTACTGACGGGCAGCGAGGGGTTCCACTGCTCTCAGGAGCCCCGGCCGCCGGAGCCGGGGATCGGACCAGGAGGGAATTCCATGCCCCGCGCCAAGTGGGTGGTCGGCGTGCTGACAGTGGCTCTGCTGGGCACCGGCATAGGGATGTTGCGGAGCACCGAGGGCGCGCGGCCCGCCGCGGCGACTGCCGCCGACGCGCTGCCCTCGCGGGCGCTGGGCCTGTCCGGCCACCGCCGGCTCGTCGAGCAGCTGGAGCACTCCGGGCAGCACGCCGCCGCCAAGGGGCCCCGACCTGGGCGGGCCGCTGCCATCACACCGCTGCGGGCCGCACGGCCGCTGCGGCTCCACATCCCGAGTCTGGGAGTCGACCTGCCGCTGGGCGGGGACGGGGACGAGGCCTCCTGGGACCACGACACGCCGCCCCCGGGCTCGGCCGGCACCGCCGTGGTCACGGCCGCCGACCTGCGCCTCGCCGAGCTGCGACGCGGTCTGACCGTGGAGATCGCGCGGGCGGACGGCCGTACCGCCGTCTTCACCGTCGACCGGGTCTCGCCGGGCGGGGTCAGCGGTCGCGGGCAGCGGCCCGGGCGGGCCCAACTGCGGCTGGCCAGCGGTGAGACCACGGTCCTGGCGCGGCTGACCGGCCGGCACCGCACCCGCTGACTCCCGCCGGCGCGGCCTCCGAACGCCCCTGACCGCCCCCGACCGCCCCGCGCAGCCGCAGCCCCTCGGGTTCCTGTCATCCGAGGGGGGTGTCTTCGTCCCCCGGTCGGGGGCTTCTGCGGTCCGGTCGGGGAGCCTTCCGGCGTGTCGGGGCAGACCCCTCGCATGAGCGGGACACGGCATGCACGCACGGCACTGGCCAGGGCCCTTTCGGCGGCCTGCGTCGTGCTGCTGTGCCTGTTCGCGGCCGGTCCCGCCGGCGCGGCGGCCGCAGCGGCGACCGCCGTAGAGCGCACCGGGTCCGGCGCGCCGAGCGAGCCGGGCGCCCCCGTCGAGGGTGAGTCCGATCCGGCCACGGATCCCGAAGTACGGCCCGCCGTACGCCTCGTCGTGCGCGGACTGCCGGGTGTACGGCAGCTGCCGCGGCCGGTGTTTCACGTGAAACACGCCGGTCAGACGATGCGCGCCGACTCGTACGGGGCGGTCGGGCCGACGCCGTCCGCGTGGACGGTGCGGAGTGTGGTCCTGCGCTGCTGAGCGGGCCGAGCAGCAGCGCGTCCCCCCACACCCCCGAACACCGTGAGGTTTCCGGCATGCCCATCGACCCGTACGCCGCCCTGAACGCCATGCTCCGCGCCGAGGTCACCCGCTACACCCCGCCGGCCCCGAAGCCGCCGGGCCGCGGAACCGCCGCCGGCGAGGACACCGCTGCCCCCGCCGCCTCCGTGGCCGCGGTGGCCACCTCCGCCACCGGGTCCGATTCCTCGCCCGAGGACTGAGCCCCGGGATACGGGCAGGCGCCGGTTCCCGTGCGGGGACCGGCGCCTGCCGCGGCTTGCGGCTCAGGCCTCGCGTTGGTGGAAGCGGTAGAACGCCACCAGCCCGACACCGACGCCGGTGATCAGGCCGATCCAGCTCGAGCGGAGGACCGAGTGGTCGGTGAGGCTGTTCAGGTAGCCCACGGCGATGCCGGCGAAGACGCCGTACGCCGCGGCGTGCACCTCCCGCTTCAGCCGGGGGCCGACGCGGGCGAGGGCGAACATGATGCCGGCGAAGAGGGCGCCGCACAGGATTCCGTAGAAGACGTTGCCCGCATCGACCGGTCCCGTCTGGCGCTGCATGAAGGCCGCCCAGACGCCGTAGACCAGTCCGAGGAGCAGCGCCCGCGTCAGCTGGCCCTTGCTCGCTTCGTCCATGCCGCTCGCCTGCAAGTGCCGCCTCTGGGCGGTGGGTGCCGCATGTGCCATGACAGGGCTCCTCTCTCCCATCATCCAGGGCACACCCGCCACCCGCGACCGGCAAGTGGATCAGTGGATCGAGCGGGGGATCGGTGGATCGGGGGATCAGCTGCCGCGTACCGCCACGACGTCGAAGACCTGCTCGCCGGGGGCCGAGACGATGTGGCTGTAGCCGAAGCCGGTGGGGTCGTGGAGTCCTGCCGGGTTGGTCATGCTGCGCGTCATTCCGAGCTCCCGAGTCAGTTGTCCGGGTGGGTCGGCCGTCGCTCGTCCTGGCCGGTCGGTCGTGCGGTGGGCCGGTCCCCGGCCGCGAGCCAGGCGCGCAGCCGGGACGCGGCCTGTGGTGCTTGCTGCTCGGCCCGGCGCCGGATCCCGTCGAGGTCTTCCGCGGCGAGGGCCTGGCGTCAGGCCCGTTCGGCCCGGGTCATGGCGTGCGCGATCGCGCACGCGGGGCCGTCGTCCGCCACCGGGGCGGCGCCCGGCCCCTGCTGCCGGATCTCCGTGCACCGGAAGGCCTCCTCGGTGCCTTCGGCGGCGGCGACCACGTCCATGAGCGTGATCTCGGCGAGCGGGCGGGCCGGCCGGAAGCCTCCCCGGGGCCCGGACGTGGAGGTCACGGTGCCCGCCCAAGGGCGCCACGCGCCGCGGCACCCCACCGGCCCCCGCCTGAACGCCCTCCACCCCCCGTTCGGCACCCGCCACCCGCCCGCAGCAGCACCGCTCGCGCCGCGCACCGTCCCGGCTTTCCCTGGTGACGTGCGCACCTTCCTCTCGGCGGTACTCGTCGTCCTCGTGACCGTCCTCGTGCCCGCCGGCGCCGTCGCGTACTGGGCCGACCGCGAACTGGGCAACGCCGACCGGTACACCGCCGCCATGTCCCCGCTGGCCGAGAACGCGGCCGTCCAGGGCGTCGTCGTCACCCAGGCGAGCCGCGCCCTCGCCGGGCAGATCGACGCCGGCCCCTTCCAGGGCGGGGTCGACGCCCTGCTCGGCGAGGCCCTGCGCTCCTTCACCGGCACCCCCGCCTACCGCACGGCCTGGGACGCGGCCAACCGCGCCGCGCACGCCGCCTTCCTCCAGGCACTCACCACCGGCGACGGCAATGCCGTCACCATCGACCTCGCGCCCGTCATCGGGCAGATCAAAGGGGAACTCGTCGCCGACGGGGTGCCGTTCGCCGACCGCATCCCCGTGACCCACGTATCGGTGAAGGTCATGGAGTACGACAACCTCGGCGCGCTCCGGAAGGGCTTCCGCATGCTGCAGATCGCCGGCATCTGGCTTCCCGTGCTGACCGTGGTGCTGGCCGCGGCGGCGATCGCCGTCGCCGTCCGCCGGCGCCGCGCCGTGATCGCCACCGGTCTCGGGGTCGCCGTCGGCGCCGTCCTGCTGTGGATCGCGGTGGCCGTCTGCCGCCGGCTCACGCTGGACGATCTGCCGGCCGACATCGACCGGGCGGCCGCCGCGGCGGTGTACGACGCGCTCACCGCCTTCCTGCGCACCACCGCCTGGGTGATCCTGGCGATCGGGCTCGCCGCCGCTCTCGCCGCCTGGCTGACGGGCCGACTACGCCGCACCCCATAAGCTCGGAAGGTACCAACGCACGCAGACCGCCCCAGAAGAACGCAAGAAGAACGCAAGACCACGGAACAGCGCAGAAGAACCGATTCACGAGCGGCCGCACGGAAGCTGAATGAGCACCGAACGCACCGAACAGATACCGTCCGGGCGACCCCGGCACCGTCCGCTGGCTCCGCCCGCCTGGCTGCTCAAGGGACTGCGGCCGAGCACCGCCCCGATCCCCTGGGCCGCGGCCGCGCGCGCCGGCGTCGCGATGGCCGCCCCACTCGCCGTCGGCTTCGCCCTGAACGAGCCCGAGTACGGGGCCCTCGTCTCGATGGGCGCCCTGTCCGGGGTCATCGGCGACACCGCCGACGCCTACCGGATGCGGATCCTCAACATCGCCGTGCCGCAGCTCTTCGGCGCGGTCGGAGTCGCCCTGGGCACCCTGGTCTTCGGCCACGGCTGGCTCGCCGTCGGCGCCCTCACCCTGGTCGCCCTCGTCTCCGGGATGATCTCCTCGATCGGCACGGTCGCCTCCGTCTCCGGACTGCTGCTGCTCCTCAACGCCGTGGTCGGCGCCGGCCTGCCGCTCCCCCGGCCCTGGTGGACGGCCCCGCTGCTGCTCGCCGCGGGCGGGCTGTTCGTCCTCCTGCTGACCCTGCTGGGCTGGCCGCTGCGCGGTCGGCAACCGGAGCGCGCCGCCGTGGCGGCCACCTACCAGGCCCTCGCCGACGCCCTGGAAGCCGCGGGCGGACCGGACTACGACGAACGCCGCCGGGAGGTCACACACGCCCTGAACCAGGCCTACGACCTGGTGCTGGGCCGCCGCGCCCGGGTGCACGGGCGCAGCCCCTCCCTCGTACGGATGCTGGCCCAGCTGAACGTCGTGATCCCGCTGGTCGAGGCGGCACCCGCCATGCACCTGCGCGGCAGAGCGCTGCCGCCCGAGATCCCGGCGGCCGTACGGGACCTGGCACGGGCCGTGGAACAAGGCCGCACCGGAAAACCCGTACTGAAGCTGCCCGCACCGCAAACCCCCGCCGAACGGGCCCTCGACGCGGCCCTGCGGCATGCGGCGGCCATCGTGCACCTGCCCGACCCGGACCTGCACAACGTCGACGACCGGCTCGGCCGGCCCGCCGCGCTGACGGTCCGGGCCCGGCGGGCCGTACGCGACATGATGCTGTCCGGCACCTCCTGGCGGTACGGGCTGCGCCTCGCCCTGTGCATCGGGCTGGCCCAGTCGCTGGTCTCCCTGGTGCCGGTCGAGCGGTCCTACTGGATCGCGCTGACCGTCACCTTCGTCCTCAAGCCCGACTTCGGCTCGGTGTTCTCCCGGGCCCTGCTGCGCGCCCTGGGAACGGCGGCCGGGCTGGTCGTGGCCGCCGCCGTGCTCGCCGAGGTGCCGCGCGGCTGGTGGGACGTGCCGGTGATGGTGGTGCTCGCCGCGCTGATCCCCGTGTTCTCCGTCAAGGGGTACGCCTTCCAGACCGCCGCGATCACCCCGGTGATCCTCCTGCTCTCGGACCTCCTCAACCACCAGGGCTTCGACCTGATCAGGCCCCGGCTGCTGGACAGCCTGATCGGATGCGCCATCGCCCTCGTCTTCGGCTATCTGCTGTGGCCCGAGAGCTGGCACACCCGCATCGGCGACCGGCTCGCCGACACCGTGGACGATGCGGCCCGGTACGTGGAGCGGGCCTTCGGGGGCCATCCGGAGACGGAGGCCGGGCGTCAGGCCGCCCGGACCGCCCGGCTCCAGGCTCGGCGGCGGATCTACCGCGACATGTCGGGCGTACGGAACGAGTTCCAGCGGGCTCTGACCGAGCCACCGCCGACGGGGGCCCGGGCCGCCGCCTGGTGGCCGCTGGTCGTCGCCGTCGAGCGGATCGTGGACGCGACCACCGCCGCCCGGGTCCGGGTCAACCACGGCGCCCAGGCCCCCGGCGACGAGGAGGTGGCGAGCGTCATCACCGACCTGCGCGCCCTCGCCGAGGGGGTCCGCAGCGCCCGGACCCCTGCCCAGCTGAGCCCCGCGGCCCCGCGGCCCGGGGACGAGTCCTCCGTCCTGGCCCCGGTGCGCCACGAGGTGGCGGCGGCCCGCGCGATCGCCTCCACGGACCACTGACGCCGGACGGTCCACAGGGCCCCGGCCTCGGGTCCGTCGCCCGAATGGCCCCGGGGCCGGGCCCGCACGGCCCGGGCGGGAGAGCATCGGTGCATGAGGCGCCTCTTCCCGCGCGGCCGCGCAGCGGCCCCGGTCCTCGCCGCCGTCCTCGCGGCGACGGCCGGGTGCGCCGATGTGGAGGGCTTGCAGAGCGACGGCGACCTGGGCACGGTGCACGCCCCGGAGACCCTGTGGGAGAACATCCACCCGGACCCGCCCGGCCCGGGCCAGCAGCCCGGCAAGGCCGCCGTGGTGCCGGGACTGCCCAAGGTCGCGAACCTCAGCATGCGGGGCGTGAACGCGGTGGACGTCGTACGGGCCGACATCACGGCCGCCACCGCCGAGGACGGCGGGACCGGACGCCTCGTCGACCCCCGGGCGGTGCAGCGGCTCGAGCTGTGTACACAGGCTGTGGACGGCGGTCCGTACTGCCCGGTGCGGCCCGCGGTCCTGCGCGACGTGACGGGCAACGGCCGGGAAGAGCTGATCACCGCCCTGGACGTCGACGGCCGGATCAGCGAACTGCGCGTCTACACCGTCCGCGACGACGGGTCGATCGCGCGGATCCTGTCCCGGCGCGGAGTGCTCGAGGGCGTGGAGGTGGCCGCCGAACACCTGGCGGTCCGCGAGCCCACCTCGAACCCGGACAAGGTCTCCGTCTCCGACTACGTGTGGGACCCGAAGGCCGGGATCATGAACCTCTCCCAGCTCACCCTCGACGAATGCGCCGGCACGAAGGACAGCGCCCCGTGCTCGACGAGCAGGGTCTGAGGGGGCCGGGCCTCGATGCGGGTCATGAGCAGCCTGCGCTGGAAGATCGCCCTGACCATCGCGGCCGTGTGCTGCGCGGTCGCGGCGGCGCTCGGGATCCTCGTGCACAACGTGGTCGCCCGGCAGATCGTCGGGGAGGTGCGCAAGGACGCGGACCGGGAGCTGGACCACGCCCTCGCCCACTACCAGTACGGCACCGCGCACGGTGACGTGAACCTCGCCCTCGACCCGCCCGGGCTGCCGGGGCCGCTGCGGAAACTGGTGGCACGCGGCCTGACCGGCAGCATGGTCGGCGAGCACGACGACGTACCCGTCATGTGGGCCGCCGCACCCGCCGACGGCAAGGCCCTCACGATCTGGATCCCGTACGAGAGCACCCGCCACCGGCTGCGGGACATCGACACCGCGATCCTCGCCTCGTCGGCGCTCGCAGCCGGAGTGGTCGCGCTGGCCGGCGTGTTCCTCGCCCACCGGATCAGCCGGCGGCTGACGACCACGGCCGCCGTGGCCCGCCGCATCAGCGCCGGCGACCTGGACGCACGCGTGGGGTTCCCTGCCGAGGAGGACGGTCCGCACGGCGCGTACGACAGCAGCGGCCGGCGTCGGCCGCGCCACCGCGACGAGGTGGGGGACGTGGCGCAGGCGCTCGACTCGATGGCCGCGTCCCTCCAGAAGCGGATCGAGGCGGAGAAGCGCTTCACCGCGGACGTCGCGCACGAACTGCGCACCCCGCTCACCGGCTCGCTGGCGGCGGCCGCCCTGCTGCCGGACGGCCGCCCCAAAGAGATGATCAACGACCGGCTCAAGGCCCTGCACCTGCTCACCGAGGACCTGCTGGAGATCTCTCGGCTGGAGTCCGGCGTCGAGCAGGCCGACCTGGCCCGGGTGGAGCTCGGGCAGGCGGTGCAGCGGGCCGTCACGGCGACCCGTCTGGAGGCCTCGGTACGGGTGGTCCGGGACGCGGTGGTGCTCACCGACCGGCGGCGGCTGGACCGGATCCTGGCCAATCTGCTGGTCAACGCCGACAAGCACGGGGAGCCGCCGGTCGAGGTCACCGTCGAGGGCCCGGTGGTGGTCGTGCGCGACCACGGGCCCGGCTACCCGCCCGAGCTGATCGAGGAGGGCCCGCAGCGGTTCCGCACCGGGGACCCGGGCCGCGGCCGGGGCCACGGGCTGGGCCTGACGATCGCGGCCGGCCAGGCGGCGGTCCTGGAGATCGCCCTGAGCTTCGCCAACGCACCCGACGGCGGGGCGGTGACCACGCTCAGGCTTCCCGTGGGCCGCCTGACAGACGGACATGTCGACTGAAACGCCACCGGGTGGGCGGTGTTTCACTGGGGCACCTCCCAGCGGTGGCTGGGGGAGAAACACCGCCCACCCGGGGTGGATTCAACCGGTCAACTGACCCTGCCCACCGGCCGGATCAGACGCCGACGTTCTTGCCGTCCTTGCGCCAGACGGACACGACCGCCGGACGGACGATCTTGCCGGGGCCGTCGGGCCACACCGACTGGGGCTTCTCGACGGACGCACCGTCGATCTCGCCCGGGTGCTGGACGGACACGAGGACGCGCTTGTCCTGGACCAGCGGGCCGCAGGTCTCGGCGCCGCGGGGCACGGTCAGGAACTGCTTCAGCTCACCGCGGCGCTCACCCGCGGTGGCGACACCGAACAGGCCGTCGTGCGAGCCGAGCTGGTTGCCGTCCGTGGAGATCCACAGGTTGCCGTGCGGGTCGAAGGTCACGTTGTCCGGGCAGGAGATCGGGCTGACCTTCTCCTTCGGGAAGCCGGCGAAGAAGGTGGACGGGTCCTTCGGGTCACCGGCGACCAGGAACAGGCGCCAGGCGAAACCGTCACCGGCCGGGTCGTCGAAGTTCTCGGCGAGCTCCAGGATCTGGCCGTGCTTGTTCAGGTTGCGCGGGTTGGCCTCGTCCGCACCGGCCTTGCCGGCCTTGCCGCGGTCGCTGTTGTTGGTGAGGACCACGTACACGCGGCCGGTGCGCGGCGAGGGCTCGATGTCCTCGGGGCGGTCCATCTTGGTCGCGCCCACCTTGTCTCCGGCCTCACGCGTGAAGACGGCCACCTCTTCGGCGGTCATGCCCTCGACGTGCGAGACGTTGCCGGAGGGGGCGGAGGTGAGGAGCTTGATCCACACGCCGGAGCCGTCGAACTGGCCGTCGGAGGGGAGCTTGCCGGAGCCGTCGATCTCCGCGGCCGGGGAGTCACCGGTCAGCTTGGCGACGTACAGGGTGCCCTCGTCGAGCAGCGTGAGGTTGTGCTCCTTCGCCGCGCGCGAGTTGCCCTTCTTCATCTGCTTCGACGAGACGAACTTGTAGAAGTAGTCGAACTTCTCGTCGTCGCCCATGTAGACGACCGGGCGGCCGTCCTCGGTCAGGCGGGGCTGGGCGCCCTCGTGCTTGAAGCGGCCCAGCGCGGTGCGCTTGCGCGGGGTGGAGTTCGGGTCGTACGGGTCGAGCTCGACGACCCAGCCGAAGCGGTGCGACTCGTTGGGCTCCTGGAGCACGTCGAAGCGCTTGTCGAAGCGCTCCCACTTGCGCTCGGTGGCGCCGGTGGTGACGCCGTAGCGCTTCAGGCGGGCGGCCTGGACGGGCTCGGTGACCTGGCCGGCGTTGGCGAAGTACTGGTTGAAGTTCTCCTCGCCGTGCAGCGTGGTGCCCCAGGGGGTGGTGCCGCCGGAGCAGTTGTTGAGCGTGCCGAGGACCTTGGTGCCGGTCGCGTCGACGGAGGTCTTCACCAGGGCGCTGCCCGCGGCCGGGCCGGTGAGCTTGAACTCGCTGGTCGCGGTGAGGCGGCGGTTGAGCTGGTGGCGGTTGACCGCGGTCAGCTTGCCGCTGCGGTGGTCCTCCTGGACGACGACGACGCCGAGACCGTGCGCGGCCCAGGCGATCTCGACCTGCTCGCGGGTCGGGTTCGCCGGGTCGTAGCCCTTGAACATGAGGATCTCGTCGGTGTACTCGTGGTTGGCCACGAGGAGCTGCCGGCGCTCGTAGTCGCTGCCGAGCGGGAGCAGCGAGAGGAAGTCGTTGTTGTAGCCGAACTGGCCGGCCTGGGCGGCGGCGGTCTGCTTGTCGGCGTTGAACCCCGGAGCACCCTTGACGATCGGCTCGCCCCAGCGGATGACCACGTTCTGCTCGTAGCCCTCGGGGACGGTGACCCGGTCGTCGGTGTTCGGCGCGACGGCCTTGAAGCGCAGGCCGCGGGCACCGGCGGCGTCCGCGCCGGCGCCCTGGGCGTCGGCGGCCGGGGCGGCGGTGGCCGAGGAGCCGTTGCCGCTGAGGGTGACGGCGGTACCGGCAGCGGTGGCGACCGTGACGACGGCGGCGGAGCGCAGCATCGAGCGGCGGGAGTAGGCGCGGGCGATGACGTCGCCGACGTACTCGTTGTCGCTCTTGTTCGGCACCTCGTGGAAGCAGGCGTCACCACAGCGGTAGCGGCAGGTGAGGGCGGAACGGCCGCCCCCATGCGGGTTGCCTATGAGCGGCAGAAGCTTGCGCACGAATGTCCTCCGTAGATGCACGGGCGCCGACGTCATGTCGGTCGAATCCAGCGGTGACGGTAGGCGCGGGTTGCGCCGAGGCGGCGGCGGCGGGATGAACGCCCGGTGAACCGGGCACGTCGGTGCGGGAGTTCGGCAAGATGGGGTGTGTGCTGGGCGGGCCGGGCGCCACGAAGGGCGCCCCTGCCGAAGTTCCAGCCAAGCGGCCGATAACCTTACGTGTCCACTCTGGGCAGGGATCAACCGCGCAGCACGGACAAATGACGCACGCACTCATGCGAAAGGCCTGGCCCATGGGTATTCGGAGCTTGTTGCGCAAGGTGTTCGGACGGTCTGCCGAGGCGGTTCCGGAGACGACGGACGGCACTTCGGCAGCCGTCCCGAACCAGGCGGAACGCACCCCCCTGGACGTGGCGGCCGAACTGGTCGCGGCGTCCTTCGACAATCCGACGGTTCCCCCGCAGTCCGCTCCGCGGGACCGCGAACCGGGGACCCTTCTCACCGCCCCGGCGCCGGACCCCACGGTCCCGGAGGCCCGCCGCCCCATGCCGGGGTCGGTTCAGCAGGACCCCCCGGCTGCGGCGAAGCCGGTCGCCGAGCCGGCAGCCGAGCCCGAGGCCGCGCCCGTCGTGGCCGAGGCCGAGGTCGAGGCCGAGGCCGAGCCGGAGGAAGTCACCGCCGAGCCGGTCGCCGAGGTACAGCCCGAGGGCGAGGCCCCCGAGGCCGAGGCCCCCGAGGCCGAAGCCGTCGCAGCCGAGGCCGAGGCCCCCGAGGCGGAGCCGGTCGTCGAGCCCGAGTCGGAAGAGGCCGTCACCGAGGTCGTTGCGGCCGCGGAGGCAACCGAAGGGGCCGTGGCCGAGCCGGTGGCGGCCGAGGCAGAGGCGCCCGCGCCGGAGGCCGTTGTCGAGGTCGTCGCCGAGCCGGTGGCCGAGGTACAGCCCGAGGCCGAGGCCGAAGCCCCCGCGGCCGCATCCGAGCCCGAGGTCGAGGTCGTCGCGGCCGAGGCCGAAGCCCCCGCAGCCGAGCCCGAGGTCGAGGTCGTCGCAGCCGAGGCCGAGACCCCCGTGGCCGAGCCCGAGCCCGAGTCCGAGGTCGTCGCAGCCGAGCCCGAGCCCGAGGTCGTCGCAGCCGAGGCCGAGCCGGCGGTCGAGGTCGTAGCCGAGCCGGTGGCCGACGTCGAGGACATCGTGGCCGAGCCGGTCGCCGAGGTCGGCGTGGACGGGCCCGCCCATGCCCTGGCTGTCGTGAAGCGGCAGGCGCCCGGGGTGGCCGGGGCCTACAAGGCCGCCGGTCAGGTGCTCCGGGGCAAGGGCAAGGCCGGTGCGCGGGCCAAGGTGTACCTGGTCCTGGACCGGTCCGGGTCGATGCGGCCGTTCTACAAGGACGGCAGCGCCCAGCACCTCGCGGACCACGCCCTCGCCCTCGCCGCCCACCTCGACGACGAGGCGACCGTGCACACCGTGTTCTTCTCCACGGACGTGGACGGCACCGCCGACCTGACCCTCGACGCCCACGACGGCGCCTGGGTCGAGGCCCGCCACGCCGAACTCGGGCACATGGGCCGCACCAGCTACCACCGCGCCGTGGAGCAGGTCATCGAGCGCTACCAGAAGGACGGCGGCGACCACCCCGCCCTCGTGGTGTTCCAGACGGACGGTGCCCCGGACAGCGTCCGGCCCGCCAAGCAGGCCCTGGCCGACGCCGCCGCCTCCGCGCCCGGTGTCCACTGGCAGTTCGTCGCCTTCGGCGACCACGACGCCAAGGCCTTCGACTTCCTGCGCAAGCTGGACGCCGAGAACGCCGGCTTCTTCCACGCCGGCCCCGCCCCGGCCGAGCTGACCTCCACCGCACTGGTCAAGGGCCTGCTCCAGAGCTTCTGAGCCCCGTAGCCAGGTGGTGGCCACGTACGACGGAGGGCCCGGGATCCGATGGGATCCCGGGCCCTCCGTCGTACGTACGGGCGGTTACCGCGCGGCGTCCGGGTGGACGGCCTCGGAGACCGGCTTGGCCTCCGCCGGCTTCGTCTCCACCGGCTTGCGGAGCGCGATGTTCAGCTCGCGCAGGCGGGACTCCTCGAGGACGGTGGGCGCGCCCATCATCAGGTCCTGCGCGTTGCCGTTCAGCGGGAAGGCGATGGTCTCGCGGATGTTCGGCTCGTCGGCGAGCAGCATCACGATGCGGTCCACGCCCGGGGCGATGCCACCGTGCGGCGGGGCGCCGAGGCGGAAGGCACGCAGCATGCCGGCGAACTCGCGCTCGACGGTCTCGGCCTCGTAACCGGCGATCTCGAAGGCCTTGAGCATGACCTCGGGCTCGTGGTTGCGGATGGCGCCGGAGGACAGCTCGATGCCGTTGCAGACGATGTCGTACTGCCAGGCCAGGATGTCGAGCGGGTCCTTCTCCTCGAGGTCCTTCATCCCGCCCTGCGGCATGGAGAAGGGGTTGTGCGAGAAGTCGATCCGGCCGGTCTCCTCGTCCGCCTCGTACATCGGGAAGTCGACGATCCAGCAGAACCGGAAGACGTTCTCCTCGAACTGGCCCGCGCGCTTGGCCGCCTCGACGCGGACGCCGGACATGATCTTGGAGACCTCGTCGAACTCGCCCGCGCCGAAGAACACGGCGTGGCCGGGGACCAGGCCCAGGCGCTCGGTGAGGACCTTGACGTTCTCCTCGGTGAGGAACTTGGCGATCGGGCCGGTCAGCGAACCGTCCTCGCCCACGCGGACCCACGCCAGGCCCTTGGCGCCCAGCGAGATCGCGTACTCGCCGAGGCCGTCGAAGAACTTGCGCGGCTGCGCGGCGGTGTCCGGGACGGCCAGCGCACGCACGTGCTTGCCGGCGAACGCCTTGAACTCCGAGCCCTCGAAGACGTCGGTGATGTCGACGAGCTCCAGCTTGGCGCGCAGGTCGGGCTTGTCGTTGCCGTACTTCAGCATCGACTCGCGGAACGGGATCCGCGGGAACGGCGAGGTGACCTCGCGGCCGTTGCCGAACTCGGTGAAGAGCTCGGTCATCAGGCGCTCGATCGGCTGGAAGACGTCCTCCTGCTCGACGAACGACATCTCGACGTCGAGCTGGTAGAACTCGCCCGGCGAGCGGTCGGCGCGGGCGTCCTCGTCGCGGAAGCACGGCGCGATCTGGAAGTACCGGTCGAAGCCCGAGATCATCAGCAGCTGCTTGAACTGCTGCGGGGCCTGCGGCAGGGCGTAGAACTTGCCCGGGTTCAGGCGGGACGGGACGACGAAGTCACGCGCGCCCTCGGGCGAGGTCGCGGTGAGGATCGGGGTCGCCATCTCGTTGAAGCCGAGGGCCACCATCTTGGAGCGGATCGACGCGATGACGGCCGAGCGCAGCATGATGTTGCGGTGCATGCGCTCGCGGCGCAGGTCGAGGAAGCGGTACTCCAGGCGCCGCTCCTCGTTCACACCGTCGTCGGTGTTGATCGTGAAGGGCAGCGGGGCGGCCGCGCCGAGCACCTCGACCTCGGCGGCCTCGATCTCGATCTCGCCGGTGGGCAGGTCGGCGTTGACGTTCTCGGCGCCGCGCGAGACGACCTTGCCGTCGACGCGGACGACGGTCTCCTTGGAGAGCTTGTCCAGGACGGCGGCCGCGGCGGTGCCGGGGCGGGCGACGAGCTGCGTGATGCCGTAGTGGTCGCGCAGATCGATGAAGAGGATGCCGCCCAGGTCTCGACGGTTGTGCAGCCAGCCGCTCAGCCGGACGTCGGCGTTGACGTCAGAGGCGCGGAGCTCGCCGCAGGTGTGGGACCTGTACCGATGCATCAGTCATCCAGTTCTTCGCGATACCAGGGTGGATTCAACCCTCACAAGGTTACCGTCCGGGCCGGGGACCGTGCGGGAGTGCCCGGCGGCCCCTGTGAACAGGCACGCCGGGGGGATGACCTGTAAAGATGACCGGGTGCGCACCGAGGACGTGCTGGCCGCCATCGCGACGGGCCTGTGGCGGTGGGACAACGCCTCCGGGACGGTCACTCTCGACAGCGAGGCCGCCCGGCTCCTCGGGCTGCCCGCGGCGCCCGTCGTCCTGCCGGAGGTCGCCGTACGGTCGCGGTTTCACCCGGTGGACTGGAACGAGATCAACGGGATCGTCAATCTCGCGGTGGCCGAGGGCACCCTCGCGGAGGCCCGGCTGCGGATCATGGACGAGGACGGTCGGGTGCTGCGCACCGTACGCAGCCGCTCCAAGCCCGTCGAGAACCGCTGCGTCGACGGCCGCGTCGACTACGAGCTGATCGGCACCATCCAGGAGATCGCCGAGCCGCAGCCCGGCACCACCGCCGTGCACACCCCGATCACGGGCGACTGGCGGCGCTCGCGCGAGGCCTTCCTGCTGGACGCGGGGCGGGCGCTCGCCGAGGCCCGGTCCACGGCCGAGGTGCTGCGCGTCGCGGCGTCGCTCTCGATGCCCGGCTTCAGCCCCGACGGGCTGGCGGTCTTCGGGGTGGCCGGGGACCGGCTGTCGATCATCGGGCACCACGGGCACGGTCCCGGGGACGAGGACCCCTTCACGGACATGCGGCTGGACACGGACTACCCGGCCGCCGAGGTCGTCCGGACCGGCCGGGCGATCTACCTGCCCTCCCCCGAGGACTACAAGCGGCGCTTTCCGGCCACCTGGCCGCTCGCCCAGCGATTCGGCCGGATCTCCTGGGCCTTCCTCCCCCTCATCGTCGCCGGGCGCACCATGGGCGCCTGGATGGCCGCGTTCAAACACCCGGTGTCCTTCTCCCCCGACGAGCGGTCCGTCCTGACGACGGTGGCCCGGATGCTGGCCCAGGCCCTCCAGCGGGCGGGCGTGGCCGAATCCGAGCGGGAACTCACCACCGGCCTGCAACGGTCGATGATGCCGACGCTCGGCCCCGACATCCCGGGCATGCAGATCGCCGCCCGGTACGTCCCCACCGGCGGCGGGCTCGAGGTCGGCGGCGACTGGTACGACATGATCCCGCTGCCCTCGGGACGGTTCGCCCTGGTCATCGGGGATGTGCAGGGGCACGACGTGCGGGCCGCCGGGCTGATGGGGCAGCTGCGGATCGCGGTGCGCGCGTACGCCTCCGAGGGCCACCGGCCGGATGCGGTGCTCTCCCGCGCCTCCCGCTTCCTGGCGGGGCTGTGCTCCTCGCAGGGGCCGAACTCGTACGAGGACTCCGACTTCGGCAGCCCGCGCTTCGCGACCTGCCTGTACGTGGAGTGCGACCCGGAGACCGGGCTGCTGGAGGTGGCCCGCGCCGGCCATCCCGACCCCGTGGTCCGGATGACGGACGGCACGGTGCTGATGCGCCCGACCGCCGGCGGCCTCCCGCTCGGCATCGTCCCCGACACGGACTACCCGACGACGCGGTTCACGCTGGAGCCCGGCGAGACGATGATGCTGTGCACCGACGGGCTCATCGAGACCGGCGGGCACGACCTGGACACGGGCTGGGCGCGGCTGCGGGCGATCCTCGAATCCGAGACGCACGATCCCGGGACCCTTGGGTCCGACGGCCTGGAGAAGCTCGCCGACCTGCTGGTCCAGGCTGTGCACGGGCCCTCCTCGCACCACACCACCGGCCCGCTGGCCGACCGGCGCGAGGACGACATAGCCGTTGTCCTGCTGTGCCGGGACGACGCGGACTTCGGCTGCGGCACCCCGGCGGCGCAGCCGACCCGGCCGGCGCGCCGCACGGTGCTGACCGTGGCGCAGGCGGAGCCGGAGCGGATCGCGGGCGCCCGCCGGCAGATCCGGGAGCTGCTGCACGACTGGGCGGACGAGGAACAGGTGGACTCCGCGGTGCTCATGGTCTCCGAGATGGTCACGAACGTCCTGATGCACACCGACGGCGACGCCCTGCTGGTCGCGGAGGCGGTCGGCGAGCTGGGGACGCGGAAGCTGCGCATCGAGGTGGCGGACGCCAGCGACGAGCTGCCGCACAAGCGGCATCCGGGCGAGATGTCGTCGAGCGGGCGGGGCGTCCTGCTCATGGAAATGCTGGCGGACACCTGGGGCGTGGACCCGCGCGGCGAGGGCAAGTCGATCTGGTTCGAGATGTACGAACAGGCGAAGTTCGAGATGTACGAACAGGCGAAGGACGGCTCCCCGTGCTGACTCTGCTTCCCCCGCCGGTCAGGCGGCTGGCCGCCTGGTGCGCGGTCGCGCTGCTGGTCACCGGCGTGGTCGCCGTCGGCGTGTGGCTGTGCATCACCTTCAAGACCGCCGTCACGCCGGTCCTGCTCGCGCTGCTCGGAACGGCCCTGCTCGGGCCGATGCACCGGCGGCTCGTGAGGGCGGGCGTGCCCCGCTCCCTCGCCGCCGCGCTCACCTGCCTCACCGTCCTCGTGGTGTTCGGCGGCGCCATCTACGTCGTCGTCCACGCCCTGATCAGCACCGGCGACCAGATCGTCGGCTCCCTCAAGCAGGCCGGGCAGGGCCTCGCCCGGCACTTCGGGGCCGCCGGGACCTCCCTCGACGACCTGGCCTCCCACGCCAAGGAGCTGCTGGCCAAGTTCGGCGGTACGGCCGCCTCCGGCGTCATCACCGGCATCAGCGTCGTCGGCGAGATGCTCGCCACCGCCGTCCTCGCGCTGCTGCTGATGTTCTTCTTCCTCCGCGACTCCCAGCGCGCCGCCGGAGCGCTGCGCTCGCTCGCGCCGCACGCCGCCGGCGACACCGTCGTGGCCATGGCCCGCCGCGCCTTCACGGCCGTCGAGGGCTTCATGCGCGGAACCACCTTCATCGCCCTGATCGACGCCGTCTGCATCACGGTCGGCCTGCTCGTGCTCCGCGTCCCCGGGGCCGTCGGCCTCGGCGCCCTGGTGTTCGTCGGCGCCTACATCCCGTACCTCGGCGCCTTCATCTCCGGCGCGGTGGCCGTCCTCGTCGCGTTCGCCGAGCGGGGCTGGATCATCGGCCTGTGGGCCGTGGGCGTGGTGGTCGCCGTACAGGTGCTGGAGGGGCACATCCTCCAGCCGGCGATCCAGAGCCGCACCGTGCAGATGCACCCGGCCGTGGTCCTGCTCGCCATCACCGCCGGCGCCAGCGTCGCCGGGATCCTGGGCATGCTGCTGGCCGTGCCGCTGACGGCGGCCGCGTTCGGCGTGGGGTCGGAGCTTCGGGGGCGCTACGCGGGGGCCGAGCGCCCCGAGGAACACGAGGATCCGCAGTAACAAGGGTTTCAGGACAACCGACAAGCGGTCCCCGATCATCCGTTCGCGGAGAACCCAAGGGGTCCGTTTTCCGCCCGCCGCCCCCTCCTGCGGAAATGCGCAAAAGGATCTGAAGAGTCCGTGTAACCGGCCAGGCGCCCCGAAACGCAGCATTCAAGCCGGTCTCCGCCGCACGCCCGGATCCCCCTGGTACGGCATTCGTCTTCGTGCCATCGTCATTCACCGGACCGGGGGGCCGCTGCAGCGCTTGTGCCGCGGAGCATTCCTCTCGGCTGCACCACGACGTGTCCGATATCCAAGAGGAGACAGCGTGCGCAAGGCAGCAAGGTTCACCGCAGTGGCACTCTCCGCCGCGACGATCGTCATGGGCTCCGTGAGCGTGGCCCACGCCGGCGACTACACCGAGGACGGGGTCCGGATCCGTTCCAACTCCACCACCTCGGCCTCCGTCAACGGCCTCGGCTACAAGAGCCACACCATCACGCCCATCTGCTACAAGTCGGGCACCGTGATCAACGGCAACCGTTGGTGGGACCGGCACAAGAACAACAACACCGGTGTCACCGGGTACAGCTCGATGACCCTGCTCACCAAGTGGGCGGCCAATCCCTGCTGATCGGGCGCTCGCAGCCGCCCGGGGCCGGGACCGCTGGAATCGGTCCCGGCCCCGGGCGTGCCGGGCAGTGTACGACCACCAGACCACCACGGAAAGGCTGATCGTGCTCCACCCACGCCCACGGCTGCCCCTGCTGCTGGCCGGTGCCGTCGCGGCCGCGGCGCTCGGCGCCTGCACCGCCGAACCGGCGGCGCAACAGGGGGGACCCGACGGTCCCACGGCCGAACCACAGGTGAGCGTCACGCCGCAGGCGGACCCGGCTAACGCCGTGCTCCCGCTCGATGCCTACGCCTTCGACCAGAACCAGGCGAAGGTGCTCCGGCAGGCCCAGGACCTGCTCACCGAGTCCTGTATGCACCGCATCGGATTCGCCTCCTTCAAGAACGCGAGCACCTACGTCACCAGCGCCGGTGCGCACCGGGCCACCACCGGAATCGGCCTGGTCGACGCCGAATCCGCCCAGAAGTACGGGTACCGGACCGGCGCATTGCCGGACCGCGACGCGGCCGGCGAGAAGAAGCGCGACCCGAACGAGACCGCCGCCCTGTTCGGCCCGCAGGACGGCGGACCGGCCCATCCGGGTGCCCCGGAAGGCGGCTGCGCGGGCGAGGCCGACCGCAAGCTGTACCCGAGGAGCACCACCGGCCCGTCCGCCGCCCCGGCCGGCAACAGCCTGGTCGACCAGCTCACGCAGCAGGCCGGTGACCGGGCGCGCGGCGACAGCCGGATCGTCGCGGGCATCACGCAGTGGAGCACCTGCATGCGCGACGCGGGGTTCCAGGTGAAGACGCCCTGGGAGCTCCAGCAGATGGAGGGCACCCGGTGGACCGGGCCCGTCACCTCCGAGGAGATCACCGCCGCGACCACGGACGTGTCCTGCAAGCAGAAGACGAAGCTCACGGACACCTGGAGCGCGGTCCTGACGGCCTACCAGAAGGGCCTGATCGAACGGCGCAAGCAGGATCTGGACCAGGAGAAGAAGCGCCTGGACGAGCAGGTCACATACGCGGAGAAGGTCCTGAAGGACGGCTCGGCGTGAGGGCCCGCCCCGCGCGGCCGGCCGGCCCGCGGGCCGCGGTTTCCGGCCTGCTGCCGGCCGTCGCGGCGGCTCTGGCTCTCCTCCTGGCGACGGGGTGCACCGCGGATTCCGCGGATTCCGCGGATTCCGCCGCCTCCCCGGCCGGTGCGAGCACCCCGGCGGCGCTGGAGCCGCCGAGCCCGGACGTACAGCAGGCGTACGACACGTACTGGGCCACCTGGCTCGCCGCGAACCGGGCACCCGATCCCCAGGATCCGGCCGTCGAACGGGTGGCCACCGGGCAGCAGTTGCAGGAGCTCCGCGAGAACCTCGCCCACTCGAAGACCGGCGGCCAGGTGCTGCTCGGCGAGGTCGGCCACCGCGTCGCCGGCGTGGAGACCCCCGGCGCACAGACCCGGATCCTGCACGACTGCGTCGATCTGGACCGCTGGCTCATCCATGACGCCAAGACCGGTCAGCCCGTCGACCAACTCCAGGACAAGCCGACCCAGATGGGCGCCTTCACGCTGACCCGCGAGAAGGAGGGCGCGCCCTGGAAGGTGAGTTCCCTCGAGGTGCTCAGCGAGAACTGCTGAACGAAGAAGTGGGTTTCACGTGAAACATCAAGAAGCCACCGCCACCGAGGAGTCGGACGCCGCCGAGAAGGACGCCGCCGAGAAGCCCGACGCCGCAGGCGGGACCGAGGACGTACGGGCCTCGCTCGGCCGGCGCCGCCGGATCCTGGTCTGGGTCGTCGCGGGCGCCGTCGCCCTCACCGGGGCCGGGGTGGTCCTCGCCGGCGCCATCCGCTCCCCCGCCCAGGTCGCGGCCGATGCCGCGGCGCCGCCCGCGTCCGTCCTCGCCGACCGGGTCGAACGGCGGGTACTCACCTCCTCCGTGGTCGTACGGGGCACGGTCACCGCCGAGCAGTCGCTGACGGTGTCCCCGGGGGCCGGGGCCGCCGCTGCCACCGGGACGGGCGGGAAACCCGTGGTCACGCGGGTCAACAAACAGCCCGGGGCCGCCGTACGGGCCGGTGAGGTACTGGTCGAGGTGTCGGGGCGGCCGGTGTTCGCGCTGGCCGGGGCCCTGCCCGTGTACCGGGACCTGAAGCCCGGGGCCACCGGCAAGGACGTCGGGCAGCTCCAGGACGGGCTCAAGGCGCTGGGCCACGCCACCGGCAAGGATCCGGCGGGCACGTACGGCACGGGTACGAAGGCCGCCGTCACCGCGCTCTACGCCGCGCTCGGCTACACCCCGCGGCCGGCCGACCCCGGCGACGCCGAGAAGCTCCAGGCCGCGGAGTACGCCGCCGACACCGCCCAGCGGCAGGTCACCACCGCCAAGTCCGCGCTCGCCAAGGCCAAGGCGGTCGGCGGCGGCGACACCGCCGAGGCGCAGCAGCAACTCACCTTCGCCCAGCAGGACCTGGCCAAGGCCGCCTCCCGCCTGGAGGCGGCCCGGGCGGCGGCCGGCCCGATGGTCCCGGCGGACGAGCTCGTCTTCGTCAAGGGCTTCCCGGCCCGCGTGGACGCGGTCAAGGCCGCGGTCGGCGAAGCCGTCCCGGACGGGTTGCTGACCCTCTCGGCGGGCGCTCCGGTGATCCGCGCCTCGCTCCCGGCGCACCAGAAGGACCTGGTCAAGGCCGGCATGAAGGTCGAGGTGCTGTCCGAGGCCACCGGGCTCACCGCCACGGGGACCGTCGGCTCGGTCGCCACCGACCCGACGCCCGCCTCGGCCGGTTCCCCGACGGGCGGCGCAGGCGGCTCCGGTTCCGGCGCGGGCTCCGGGGAGAACGCGCCGGCCGCCGCGCAGGACTCCGGCGGGTACGCGCTGACCGTCAAGCCCGACCAGAGCCTCGACCCCCGGCTCTCCGGCCAGGGCGTACGGCTCACCGTGACCGCCGCCTCCTCCGGGGAGCCGGTGCTCGTCGTACCGCTCTCCGCCGTCTCGGCGGGCGCCGACGGCCGGACCACCGTCACGGTGCTGGGCAAGGACCCCGCCGCCGCGGACGCCCGGCGCCGGGTCGAGGTCCGGGCCGGGATGTCCGCCGACGGGATGGTCCAGGTCGAGCCGGTCGGCGGTGGCACGCTCGCCGACGGCGACCGGGTGCTCGTCGCGCAGGCGAAGCCGTGACCGCCGCCCACCCGGCCGCGGAGGCCCCCTCGGAAGCCGCGCCGGACGCCGCGCCCGGCCCCGCGCCCGGCCCCGCCCCGGTCGTCCGGTTCGAGGGCGTCGGCCTCACCTACCCCGGACCGCCGCCCGTCCAGGCGCTGCGGCCCTGCGAACTGACCGTGGAGCGCGGCGAGTACGTCACCGTGGTCGGCCCCTCCGGCTCCGGGAAGTCCACGTTCCTGAACGTCGCCGGACTCATCGACGCCCCGACCACCGGCCGTTACCTGCTCGACGGCATCGACACCGGCGCCCTGCGCGACCGCGACCGGACCGCCCTGCGCGGGCAGCGCATCGGCTTCGTCTTCCAGTCCTTCCATCTCCTGCCGCACCGCAGCGCCCTGGAGAACGTCCGCCTCGCCATGGTCTACAACGGGGTCCCGCGCGCGGAACGCGCCGACCGGGCCCGTACGGCGCTGGAGCGGGTCGGCCTCGGCCACCGCACCGGCCATCTCCCGACCCGCATGTCGGGCGGGGAGCGCCAGCGCGTGGCCATCGCCCGCGCCCTGGTCGCCGAACCTTCGCTGTTGCTGTGCGACGAGCCCACCGGGAACCTGGACACCGCCACGGCGGACGCCGTACTGGCCCTGCTGGACGCGCTGCACGCCGAGGGGCTGACCCTGCTGGTCATCACGCACGACCCCCACGTGGCCGCCCGCGGCCGGCGGACGGTGTCCATCCGCGACGGGGTCCTGAGCGAGGTCGTCACGGCATGAGGGGCATCAGGCGACGCCGGCAGCCGGACACCGGGATCACGCCCTCCCGGCTGTCCCTGCGCGACCTGCTCTCCGAGGCCCTGGCCGGGATGCTCCAGCGACCCGCCCGCTCGGCCCTGACCGGCCTCGGCACCGTCCTGGGCGTGGGCACCTTCGTGGCGATCCTGGGCCTCACGGCCACCGCCTCCTCGCAGATCGACAGCCGCTTCAACGCGCTGACGGCCACCGAGGTCGGCGTCCAGGACACCGCGGGCGGCGGCGATCCCCAGCTCGCCCGGCAGGTACCCCTCGCCTTCCCCCGCGACGCGGACGCCCGGGCGGGCACGCTCAACGGGGTACGCGCCGCAGGGGTGTTCTGGCCGGTGCCGCTGGGCGAGACGACCGTACGGTCGGCCCCCGTCGCGGGGGCGGCCGGCGAGCGGATCCCGGTGGTCGCGGCCTCCCCGGGGATGCTGCGCGCGGCCGGACTCACGCTGGGCTCCGGACGGGCGTACGACGCCTTCCACGACGGGCGCACCGAACAGGTCGCGGTGGTGGGCTCGGCCATGGCGGCGCGCCTGGGCATCACCACGCTGGAGAGCCGCCCGGCGGTGTTCATCGGCGAGCACCCGTTCACCGTGATCGGCATCGCGAGCGGGGCGGACCGCAAGCCGGACCTGCTGCTGTCGGTGATCGTGCCCCGGGGCACCGCAGAGAAGCTGTGGGGGCCGCCGGACAACGCCCAGCGGGCCCGGATGCTGGTGGTGACCGAGCTCGGCGCGGCCCGGCAGGTGGCCGCGGAACTCCCGCTCGCACTGCGCCCGGACCATCCCGACTGGCTGACGCCCGCGCCGCCGCCGGACCCGAAGACGCTGCGGGCGGGGGTGACCTCCGACCTCGACCAGCTGTTCCTGCTGCTGGCGGCGATCTGCCTGGTCATCGGGGCGGTCGGGATCGCCAACACCACGCTCGTCGCGGTGCTGGAGCGGACCGGGGAGATCGGGCTGCGCCGGGCCCTGGGCGCGCGCGGGCGGCACATCACCGCCCAGTTCCTGGCCGAGTCCGCCGCGCAGGGCGCGGTGGGCGGCCTGGTGGGCACGACGCTCGGCACCCTGACCGTGGTCGGGGTGTCGGCGCTGCGCGACTGGACCCCGGTGATGTCGCCGCTCACCGTCGCCGTGGCGCCGCTGATCGGACTGGTCACCGGGGTGCTGGCCGGCCTGTACCCGGCCTGGCGGGCCTCCCGGACGCAGCCGGCGGAGGCCCTGCGCCGCTAGGGGGTGTCCGGCGCCGCCGGGCGCGGTCAGCCGGGGTCAGGAGTGCTGGTCCGCCGACTTCGTGCGCTCCCGGGCGGTGGTGGGGATGGTCCCCAGCCGGCCCGCCTGGAAGTCGTCGAAGGCCTGCTGGAGCTCCTGCCGGCTGTTCATGACGAACGGCCCGTAGTGCGCCATCGGCTCCCGGATCGGGCGCCCGCCGAGGATGATGACCTCCAGGTCCGGGGTGTTCGAGTCCTGGGACTCGTCCGCCCGCACCGTGATCGAGCCGCCGTCGCCGAAGACCGCCGTCTGCCCGGTGTGGACGGGCCGCCGGTCGGTGCCGACGCTGCCGCGCCCGGCCATGACGTACGCGAGGGCGTTGAAGTCCTCGCGCCAGGGGAGGGTGACCTGCGCGCCCGGGGTGACGGTCGCGTGGATCATCGTGATCGGGGTGTGGGTGATGCCGGGGCCGGCGTGGCCGTCCAGGTCACCGGCGATCACGCGGAGCAGGGCACCGCCGTCGGGGGTGGACAGCAGCTGGACCTGGCCGCCGCCGATGTCCTGGTAGCGCGGCGGCATCATCTTGTCGGAGGCGGGGAGGTTCACCCACAGCTGGAGGCCGTGGAAGAGGCCGCCGGACACGACGAGGGACTCCGGCGGGGCCTCGATGTGCAGCAGGCCCGAGCCGGCGGTCATCCACTGGGTGTCACCGCCGTTGATGACTCCGCCGCCGCCGTTGCTGTCCTGGTGGACGAAGGTTCCGTCGATCAGGTACGTGACGGTCTCGAAGCCGCGGTGGGGGTGCCACGGGGTGCCCTTGGGCTCGCCCGGTGCGTACTCCACCTCGCCCATCTGGTCCATCATGATGAACGGGTCGAGGTGCTGGTAGTTGATCCCGGCGAACGCGCGGCGCACCGGGAACCCCTCGCCCTCGAACCCACCGGGAGCGGTCGTGACGGCCAGCACCTTGCGGGCGGCGGTCTCCTGGGCGGGCTCGGCGACGCGGGGGAGCGTCAACGGGTTCTCCACAGTCACTGCAGGCATGGTCGGAACCTCCTTCTGCGTCGAGTTTAGTTGAAACTCGAACTTTCTGCCACACCCCACAGAACAGAAGGGGCCCCGGGGTTATTTCCCCGGGGCCCGAAGCCGTCACCTGCGCCTACGGCGTCTAGCCGTACATGCGGCGCATCGCGAAGTCGACCATCTGCTCCACGGCCTTCGCGTCGAAGACCATCCGGTGGTCGCCCTCCATGTCGAGGACGAAGCCGTACCCGGTCGGCAGCAGGTCGATCACCTCGGCGCCGGTGATGACGAAGTACTTGGACTCCTTGCCGGCGTACCGGCGGAGCTCCTTGAGCGTGGTGAACATGGGGATCACCGGCTGCTGCGTGTTGTGCAGCGCCAGGAAGCCCGGGGTCTCGCCGCGCGGGCAGTAGACCTTCGACGTGGCGAAGATCTGCTGGAAGTCCTCGGCGGACAGCGACCCGGTGGTGAAGGCCCGCACCGCGTCGGCGAGCGACGGCGGCGAGGGCTCGGGGTACAGCGGCTGCTCGCCGTACCCGCCGGCCATCTGCTGCGGGGCGGCGTACTGCTGCTGCCCTGCGCTCACGTTCTGGTCGTAGCCGTACATGGGGCGAAGCCTACCGAGAGCCCCGCGCCCCGTGGACGCGCATTCCCGCCAGGGTTGCCGGGCTTGACCCTGGTCACAGTCGACCGGCAAGGGTTGCGTCTTATTACCCGCGGGTAGCATCATGACATTACCGATTGGTATGTACGAGGAACCTGTCTTCCCGAGCCTTAACGGAGCCGTCGCCATGGGGCACTACAAGTCGAATCTCCGCGACATCGAGTTCAACCTCTTCGAGGTGCTCGGCCGCGACAAGCTGTACGGCACCGGACCGTTCGGTGAGATGGACACCGACACCGCCAAGAGCGTCCTGTCCGAGATCGCCCGCCTCGCCGAGAACGAGCTGGCCGAATCCTTCGCGGACGCCGACCGCAACCCGCCGGTCTTCGACCCGGCCACCAACACCGCGCCCGTCCCGGCGTCCTTCAAGAAGAGCTACGAAGCCTTCATGGACTCCGAGTACTGGCGTCTGGGCCTGCCCGAGGAGATCGGCGGCACCACCTCGCCCCGCTCCCTGATCTGGGCCTACGCGGAGCTGCTGCTCGGCTCGAACCCGGCCATCTGGATGTACTCCTCCGGCCCGGCGTTCGCCGGCATCCTCTTCGAAGAGGGCAACGAGGCGCAGAAGAAGGTCGCGCAGATAGCGGTCGAGAAGCGCTGGGGCTCCACCATGGTCCTCACCGAGCCGGACGCCGGTTCGGACGTCGGCGCCGGCCGCACCAAGGCCGTTCAGCAGGCGGACGGCTCCTGGCACATCGAGGGCGTCAAGCGCTTCATCACGTCCGGTGAGCACGACATGGAGGAGAACATCCTCCACTACGTCCTCGCCCGCCCCGAGGGCCACGGCCCCGGCACCAAGGGCCTGTCCCTCTTCCTCGTCCCGAAGTTCCACTTCGACTGGGAGACCGGCGAGCTGGGCGAGCGCAACGGCGTGTACGCGACGAACGTCGAGCACAAGATGGGCCTCAAGGCCTCCAACACGTGCGAGATGACCTTCGGCGACCAGCACCCCGCCAAGGGCTGGCTGATCGGTGACAAGCACGACGGCATCCGCCAGATGTTCATGATCATCGAGTTCGCCCGCATGATGGTCGGCACGAAGGCCATCGCGACGCTCTCCACCGGCTACCTGAACGCCCTGGAGTACGCCAAGGAGCGCGTGCAGGGTCCGGACCTGGCCAACTTCATGGACAAGACCGCGCCCAAGGTCAGCATCACGCACCACCCCGACGTGCGCCGCTCGCTCATGACGCAGAAGGCGTACGCCGAGGGCATGCGCGCCCTCGTCCTGTACACCGCCTCCGTCCAGGACGCGATCCAGCTCAAGCAGGCCGCGGGCGAGGACGCCTCCGCCGAGATCGGCCTGAACGACCTGCTCCTGCCGATCGTGAAGGGCTACGGCTCGGAGCGCTCGTACGAGCAGCTCGCCCAGTCGCTGCAGACCTTCGGCGGTTCCGGTTACCTCCAGGAATACCCGATCGAGCAGTACATCCGGGACGCCAAGATCGACACCCTCTACGAGGGCACCACGGCGATCCAGGGCCAGGACTTCTTCTTCCGGAAGATCGTCCGCGACCAGGGTGCCTCGCTGAACGTCCTCTCCGAGACGATCAAGAAGTTCCTGGCCGAGGCCGCCGGCGGCGAGGAGCTGGCCGGCGCCCGCGACGCGCTCGCCAAGGCCGCGGTCGACCTGGAGGCCATCGTCGGCCAGATGATCGTCGACCTCACCGCCACCGGCGAGGACGTCAAGAACATCTACAAGGTCGGCCAGAACACCACCCGCCTGCTGATGGCGTCCGGTGACGTGGTCGTCGGATACCTGCTGCTCAAGGGCGCCGCCGTGGCCGCCGAGAAGCTCGCGGGCGCCTCCGCGAAGGACGTCCCGTTCTACACCGGCAAGATCGCGGCCGCGAAGTTCTTCGCCTCGCAGGTCCTGCCGAACGTCTCGGTCGCCCGCGCGCTGGCCGAGGTCGTCGACAACTCCCTGATGGAGCTCGACGAGGCCGCCTTCTAGTCACCCGGCTGCGCCGCACCGGCAGTCACACACCGGCGGCCGGACCCCTTCTGCAGGGGGGTCCGGCCGTCGGCGTACCGGCCGCGCACGGGCGGCGTACCGGCGGCCCACAGGCTGTCCACGGGCTGCCCACAGGCTGTCCACCGGCGGCATTCACAGGTTGTCGGTGGTTCATGGGACGCTCGTAGGCATGAGCCCAGCAGAGCAGCACGGCAACAGCAGGGGGTACTCCGTCCCGACCGGGCGGCCGTACGCCCTCAAGGAGCTGCAGGCTGCCCTGGGCAGTCTCGGCGACCATCTGCGGGAGCTGTACGACGGCGCCCACCCCGCCGAGTACGAGGCCGTCGCCGACGCCCTCTACACCGCCTTCCAGACCGCCGCCGGGCTCGCCCCCGCCAAGAGCTACACCGGCTGCTCCGAGCACCCCAACGGCGCCCTCGACCCCGAGGCACCCGACGGCTGGGGCCGCTGCCTGATCTGCAACGACCGGCGCCGCCTCGGGCTGCGCGCCCAGGGCGCCCGCGCGGCCACCGCCGCCCCGCCCGCCGGGGAACAGCGCCGGCTGGGCTACCCCGTGCCCGACCCCCCGTACACCCTGCAAGCCCTGCGCGACCACCTCCGCACCGTCGAGGACCGCCGCTTCCACCTGGGCTTCTCCTCCCCCGCCGAGGAGTTCGTACGGATCGCGGACGATCTCCACCGGGCGTTCATCGTGGCCCGCGAACTGTCCCGGCCCCGCAACGCCTCCGGCTGCTCCGAGCACCCCGGCGCACCCATCGATCCGGACGCGCCGCCCGGTGAGGCCTGTATCTTCTGCGCCGGACGCAAGAGACGCGCGCAGCGCTCCGCGACGGCCCCGGAGATGCTCCCGCGCATCCGCCGGGGCGAGCGCAGGCAGCTGCAGCGCCGATTCGAGCGCCCGCCGGGCTGAAAGCCGCCGGGAAGTGGACCACACGACCCGCGGCCCCGGCGTTCCGGCTATCCGCCGCAGTCCGACCATGGCGAACACGACCGTCGTTAAGGTGAACCACATGAGCTCTCCCGCCCGCTTCGACCGCGGACACACCGACGACCTGATGACCTTTCTGACGGCCAGTCCGTCGCCGTACCACGCCGTGGCCAACGCGGCCGAGCGGCTGGAAAAGGCAGGCTTCAGGCAGTTGTCGGAAACGGACGCCTGGGACTCGGGCAGCGGGGGCCGGTTCGTCCTCCGCGGCGGAGCGCTCATCGCCTGGTTCGTCCCGGAGGGCGCGGCCGCGCACACCCCGTTCCGGATCGTCGGCGCGCACACCGACTCCCCCAACCTCCGCGTCAAGCCGCTGCCTGACACGGGATCACAGGGCTGGCGGCAGATCGCCGTCGAGATCTACGGCGGCCCCCTGCTCAACACCTGGCTGGACCGGGACCTGGGTCTGGCGGGCCGGCTGAGCCTGCGCGACGGCGGCGAGCGGCTGGTGAACGTGGACCGCGCACTGCTGCGCGTCCCGCAACTGGCCGTCCACCTGGACCGGTCGGTCAACAGCGACGGCCTCAAGCTCGACAAGCAGCGTCACATGCAGCCGATCTGGGGCCTGGGCGAGGTCCGGGAGGGCGACCTCATCGCCTTCCTGGAGGAGGAAGAGGGCCTGCCGCAGGGCTCGGTGGCCGGCTGGGACCTGATGGTCCACTCGATCGAGCCGCCGTCGTACCTGGGGCGCGACCGGGAGCTCCTCGCCGGCCCGCGGATGGACAACCTGCTCTCGGTGCACGCCGGCGTCGCCGCGCTCGCCGCCGCCTCGACCGCCGACAAGCTGGACCACATCCCGGTGCTGGCCGCGTTCGACCACGAGGAAACCGGCTCGCAGTCGGACACGGGCGCGGACGGCCCGCTGCTGGGGAACGTGCTGGAACGTTCCGTCTTCTCGCGCGGGGGCACGTACGAGGACCGCGCGCGGGCCTTCGCGAGCACCGTATGCCTGTCCGCGGACACCGGCCACGCCGTGCACCCCAACTACGCGGAGCGGCACGACCCCTCGCACCACCCGCGCGCCAACGGCGGCCCGATCCTGAAGGTCAACGTCAACCAGCGGTACGCGACGGACGGCAGCGGGCGCGCGGTGTTCGCGGCGGCGTGCGAGCGGGCCGGCGTGCCGTGGCAGACCTTCGTCTCGAACAACTCGATGCCCTGCGGCACGACGATCGGCCCGATCACGGCCGCCCGCCACGGGATCCAGACGGTGGACATCGGCGTCGCGATCCTCTCGATGCACAGCGCCCGCGAGCTGTGCGGTGCGGACGACCCGTACCTGCTCGCGAACGCGCTGGTGGCCTTCCTCGAGGGCTGACGCCACCGCACCGCGTACGGAGCGCGCGCTGCGCCGCCTGCCGGGATCTCCGGGAGGCGGCGCGGGTTCGGGGCGGGGGCCCGGGGCCGCGGGCTCGGGCGGGCGGGCTCGACTCGGGCCCCGCAGCGGGACCCGAGCCGGGCACCCCCTAGGCGTCCATGCCGGCCAGGACGAGCGGGAGGCGGCTCGTGCCGTTCGCCGTGACGGTCACCGGCACGCCCCAGTCCTGCTGGTGCACGTGGCAGGCCGGGTACTCGTTCGCCGGGTCGTCGTCGCACGACGCCGCCATCGCGGAGACGTGCAGGACGCCCTCGGTGACGTCCGGGTTCAGCGCCAGCTCCCGGAACAGGTCCGTCCCGGCCCCTTCGCCCGCCACCAGGAGCTCCGGCGGGGTCGAGGAGACCAGCAGCCGCGTCGAGGGCCCGTAGCGGGTGTCGAGCTTCTGCCCGGTCGGCGCCTGGAACACCACGTCGAGCCGGAGCGTGCCCGGGGCGACCTCGGTGGCGGCCCGCTGGGTGCGGTGCGCGACGGCGTCGACCCGTACGGCCTCTTCCGGCAGCCGCAGCCGGGTCAGCCGGTGCCGCGCCGACTCGACGACCACGATGTCCTCGCCGGCCAGCACGGCGTCGCTGGGCTCGCGCAGGTCGGTGGCCAGCGTGGAGACCTGGCCGGTCGCCGGGTCGAAGCGGCGCAGGGCGTGGTTGTACGTGTCGCACACCGCGACCGAGCCGTCGGGCAGTGCGGTCACCCCGAGCGGGTGCTGGAGCAGGGCCTGGCCGGCGTCGCCGTCCCGGTGCCCGAAGTCGAACAGGCCGGTCCCGACGGCGGTCCGTACGGCGTACCCGTCGCCCTCGGGCTCGACGTACCGCAGGGCGCTGTTCTCGGAGTCGGCGATCCACAGCCGGTCCCCGGCGGCCGCGAGCCCGGACGGCTGCGCGAGCCAGGCCTCGAGGGCGGGTCCGTCGTGCAGGCCCTCGCTGGTCGTGCCGGCGGCGACGGCCACGGTCCCCGTCTCCGGGTCCCAGGTCCACAGCTGGTGCACGCCCGCCATGGCGATCCACACCTTGCCCTGCCACCAGGCCACGTCCCACGGCGAGGACAGGTCCACCTCCAGGGCCGGCCCGGAGGTCGGGGACCCCTGCCACCACTGCCGTCCGGTACCGGCGACGGTCTCGACGGCGCCCGTCGCGGGATCGAAGCGGCGCAGCGCGTGGTTGACGGTGTCGGCGACGACGACGGAGCCGTCGGGCAGCAGGGCCAGCCCCTGGGGCTCGCTGAAGGCGCCCGGTCCGAACCCGCGCTCCCCGCTGCCGATGCGCCGTACGACGCTCTCGCCGTCGGCGGCGAGCTCCACGAGCTGGTGCCGCGTCGAGTCCGACACGAGGAGGTTCCCGGACGGCAGCACGAGCGCCTTCCCGGGGAACCGCAGGTCGGTCGCCACCGGCTCGGGCGCCACGTACGGCCCGTCGCCGCGCCGCAGCGTCCCCTTGGCCTCGTGCTCGGCCTCGAGCTCCTCCACGAGCCGCGCAATGGCGTGCGCATGCCCTTCACCGGCGTGCTGCGCGACGATGTACCCCTCGGGGTCGATCACGACGAGCGTGGGCCAGGCCCGTACGGCGTACTGCTTCCAGGTGGCCAGCTCGGGATCGTCCAGCACGGGGTGGTGCACCTCGTACCGCTCGACGGCGTCGACGACGGCCGCGTGCTCGGCCTCGTGCACGAACTTCGGCGAGTGCACCCCGATGATCACGACGGTGTCGCGGTGCTTCTCCTCCAGTTCCCGCAGCTCGTCGAGGACGTGCAGGCAGTTGATGCAGCAGAAGGTCCAAAAATCGAGAATCGCAATCCGTCCCCGCAGGTCGGCGAGGGTCAGCTCCTTCCCGCCTGTGTTCAGCCAGCCCCCCTTGCCGATCAGCTCGGGGGCACGGAGACGGGCACGGCGGGGCGCAGGCGCGGGGGTGGGCGCCGGGACGGGATCGTTCATGCTTCAAGCTTGCCATCCCGCCCTCTGTTCGCCGGGCCCGGGCGGCTCGGCTACACGACGGTCGACGGGCCGCACCGTTCGGAGAGACGGTCCGCCTGCCGGCGCCCTTCGACCTCGACACCAGCGGGCTCTAGTCGAAGAGGGCGCTCAGGCGGGGCAGGCGGGGGGCGGTTTGGGCCGGGTCGTCGAAGTCGAAGTCCCAGGCCGGGTCCAGCGGCGGGTAGCTGATCGTGAAGGAGTCCGACGGGAGTTCGCGGCCCGTGGCCGATTCGTACGCCGTCCAGGCGATCGAGAGGGCCTCCTCGTCCCACAGCTCCAGGCCCTCCGCCGCCGCCTCGCGGACCGCGGGGTGCTCCGCGAGGGAGTCGGGGTCGGCCAGGGCGCGGGCGAAGGCCGCCTCGCCCTGGGTCAGGAGCCAGCCCCGGAAGTAGTCGAAGCCGTCGTCCGAGCAGCCGCCGTTGATCACGTAGGCCGCGGCCCAGAGGGGGCTGCGGTACGACTCCGCCAGCAGGTCCCACAGGACCTGCTGGGCGGCGGCTATCTCTGCCTCGGGGCAGCGCGCCAGCAACTCCGCGGCGCGCGCCGCCACCTGGTCCGCTTCGGCCTCGGACCGGGCCGTCTCGATCAGCTTCCAGAACGTCTGCTTGTCCATGGGGGAAGCGTGGCATCTGCCTCTGACATCAGACGGTGAGGAACGAGTGAAGGGATTCTGTGAGAGCGGTGATGAAGGCCTCCTGGGTCGCCGGGGGCAACAGGTCCAGCGAGAGGTACGGGTTCAGGTCCTCGAGCTCGACCAGGAGCAGCTCGCCCGAGGGGGCGCGGCAGGCGTCCACCCGCTGGATGCCGTGCGAGAGGGTGTTCCACTCGATGAAGCTGCGGGCGAAGTCGAGGTCCGCCGGCGTGGCGTCGTACGGCTTCAGCTCCCAGCGGCGGTCCGGGTCCGGGGCGTAGAGGGCGTACTGGAAGGCGTCGTCGACGAAGTAGAAGGAGACCTCGTACGCGAAGTCGATGCGCGGCTGGATGAGGTTCTCGCCCGCCGGGCCGGCCGGCGTCGGGGTGAAGGTCAGGCCTATGGAGTCCGCCCCCTGCTTGGGCTTCACCGCGTACGAGGGCACCGAGGGGAGCAGCGCGAGGTCCGCGGGGTCGTCGATCGTGGGGATCACCGGGTGGCCGGCGGCCGTGAGGTCGAGGAGGTACTGCTTGCCGGCCATGTCGCCGCGGCCGGTGAGCGGGTTGTAGACACGGGTGCCGGCGGCGAGGGCGGCCGCGCGGAAGGAGTCGTACGCCTCCTGGTAGTGCAGGACCGGCCCGCTGTTGCGGACGATCACCGCGTCGAAGCCCGCCATCATGCGCGCCGCGTCGAGCGGATGGCACAGGGCCAGCGGGAAGTGCTCGCGCAGGCGGGAGGTGAGGAGGATGTCCTCGTCGCAGTAGCGGCGGCCGCGCGCCGGGTACGCCAGGTCGGTCACGTAGAGCAGAGGCATGACGGCAACCTATCGCGGGCATCGATGCGGGCATGAAATACCTGGTTCGCGACAAAATGCTGGCCGTCGGGGACGACTACTGGATCGAGGACGAGGACGGGAGGCACGCGTTCCTCGTCGACGGGAAGGCGTTGCGCTTCCGGGACACGCTGGAGCTGAAGGACCCGGACGGGCAGATCCTGATCACGCTGCGGGAGAAGCTGTTCAGCCTGCGCGACGCGATGACGCTGGAACGGGACGAGCGCCGGCTCGCCGTGATCCGCCGCAAGCGGCTCTCCCTGCTGCGCAACCACTACGTCGTGACGCTGGTCGAGGGCACCGAACTGGACGTGAGCGGGCGGCCCCTGGACCGGGAGTTCAAGATCGAGTACGAGGGGGAGCTCCTCACGCTGATCTCGCGCCAGTGGTACCGGATCCGCGAGACGTACGCCGTCGACGTGATCCGCGAGGACGCGGACGCGGCGCTGCTGATCGCGGTCGCGGTGTGCGTCATCCGGCTGGCGGACAGGCAGCGGGAGGGCGGGGCCGGTCCCGATGGTGATCCCGGGCCGTGAGCTGGCCCTGGACGTAGGCGTCGGTGTCCGGCGTGTAGGGGCCTCCGTGGTCGTACAGGAGGTCGGTGATGCGCTGCCACTCGGCGGCCTCGGCGCGGACGGCCGCGTCGGCGCACTCCAGGTCGCCGGCCTCGGCGACCACGGCCTCGAGGGCGGCCTGCGCCTCGTGGTGGGTCATGTCGGTGGCCCGGTCACGGACGCGCCGGCGGGCCTCGATCTCCGCGGCGGCGGGCTCGTGCGGCTCCAGGGCGGCCTCCAGCACGTCCTCTGCGTCATCCGTCACGGCGCACCCGCCCCCTCGTCTCCTCGTCGCGGAACCGGCGTCCGGCTCCGCCCGCTCCTCCCCCTCTGCCCGCGAACCCCGGCGTCAACCGGGTCCTCCCGGGACGCCGGGGCTGCGGGGCCTGCGGTGCCCGCGGTGCCTCGGGGCGACGATCAGCGCAGCCGGCGGTCCTTCAGGGCCGGGAACTGGTCGCGGGTCTCGGCGACCTTCGCCGGGTCGAGGTCGACGGTGAGGACGTCCTCGGCGGGGCCCGCCTCGGCCAGGACCTCGCCCCAGGGGTCCACCACCAGGCTGTGTCCGGCCTGCTCGACGCCCGCGTGCGTACCGGCCAGCCCGCAGGCCAGGACGTACGACTGGTCCTCGACGGCCCGTGCCCGGTTCAGCAGGGTCCAGTGGGCCCGGCGGCGGGCCGGCCAGCCCGCGGCCACGACCATCGTCGTGGCCCCGGCGTCGACGAGGCCGCGGAACAGCTCGGGGAAGCGCAGGTCGTAGCAGGTGGCGATGCCGAGGGTCTGCTCCGGCAGCGTCACGGTGGTCAGGGAGTCGCCGGGCGTCATCAGCACGGCCTCGCCCTGGTCGAAGCCGAAGCGGTGGATCTTGCGGTACGTGGCGGCCAGCTCGCCGGACGGGGAGAGGACGAGGGCGGTGTTGTACAGCGAGCCGTCGCCCGCGCGCTCCACGACCGAGCCGGCGTGCAGCCAGACCCCGGCGTCGCTCGCCGCCTTGGACATGACCTCGTACGTCGGGCCGTCCAGCGGCTCGGCTTCGGTCTCGAACTGCTCGTAGGCGAAGGCACCCACCGTCCACAGTTCGGGCAGGACGACCAGATCCGAGCCGGCCTGATCCCGTACGAGATCGGCCACCCGGGCACGTCGGGAGGCGACCGACTCCCCGTCGGTCACCGCGATTTGGATCAGCGAGGCGCGCACAGTACCACCGTCCTGGCATTCAAGCCGTCAACTCGGGCCTACGATCGTCACACGAAAGCACTGCCGGGGTGCACACCGGCAGCGTAGTTTTGGAAGCAGTCCACACGCTTCCAGAAAACGCGCCACTGAACAGCACGCGAGGGGTCCCGTTGACCGTCCAGCCGCATCCCAGCCTCCAGCCCTATGCCGACGCGTGGACCCACTCCATCGAGGCGATATCCGAGCTGGTCCTCCCGCTGACGGAGGGCGAGTGGAACCGGGCGACACCGTGCCCCGGCTGGTCCGTCCGTGATGTGGTGTCACACATCATCGGCATCGAGTGCGAGCAGCTGGGGGATCCGCGGCCGATCCACACCGTCGCGAGGGACCTGCGGCACGTGGTCGACGAGTTCAGCCGGTACATGGAGGTCCAGGTTGACGTCCGGCGCCACCACACCGCGCCGGAGATGACCTCGGAGCTCGAGTACACGATCATCCGGCGGTCGCGGCAGCTGCGCAACGAGAAGCGGGATCCGGACACCATGGTGCGGGGGCCGCTGGGCGATCAGGTGACGCTGGAGCTCGCGCTGCGGCTGCGGGCATTCGACGTGTGGATCCACGAGCAGGACCTGCGGGCGGCGCTGGGCGTGCCGGGGAACTGGGACTCCCCGGGGGCGTACGTGGCGCGGGACATCCTGCTGGCGGGGCTGCCGAAGGTGGTCGCGAAGCTGGCGGGGGCGCCGGCGAACTCGGCGGTGGTGATCGACGTGCACGGTCCGGTGGAGTTCATGCGGACGGTACGGGTGGACGCGGAGGGGCGCGGGACGGTGGACGGGACGCCGTCGCTGGGCCCGGCGGTGACGTTGACGACGGACTGGGAGACGTACGTACGCCTCGCGGCGGGGCGGGTCCGGCCCCACGCCGTGGCCGACCGGGTCAAGACGGAGGGCGACCCGGAGCTGGCCGCGGCCATCCTGGCCAACTTCGCCGTCACCCCCTAGGCGCGGTCCACGCCCCCTCCCCGCTCGCCCCGCTCGTCCCTCACTGCGGCCGAGAACCGCTCCTGTCGATGTCACGTCCCTGTCATGGGCGGGCCAACGCAGAGCAGGAGAAGGGGGTACTCGGGGTGTGGGCAAGGATGTCGGCTGCCGCGGTACCGGCGCCGGAGCGGCTCGACTGGTTCACCGACGTGATCGCGCAGGAGCTCGTGCCCACGGCGATCCGCAGTGAACGCGTCCGGGACTTCTGGGCCGAGGCCTCCGTCCTGGATCTCGGCGGCGTGCAGGTGTCGTCGTTCGAGTTCAGCTCGCTGCGCTCGCAGCGCACCGCGGCCCACGTGCGGCGCAGCGATCCCGAGCAGTACCAGCTGGGGCTCGTGACCACCGGGGCCATGTCGCTCGCGCAGAACCGGGGCGAATCGGGCCTGTTCACCGGGGACCTGGTGCTCTGGGACACCTCGCTGCCGATGGAGTCGGACGCCGTCCCCGACGGGGAGGGGGGCCGGGTCCGGGCGATCATCCTGTCCTTCCCCCGCGAGGCGATGCCGCTGCGCGGCGCCCGGGTCGAACGGCTGCTGGCCCACCGGATCGCGGGCGGGCACGGCATGGGGGCCATCCTCGCCCAGTACATGAAGTCGCTGGCGGCGCACGCGGCCGACTGCGGGCCGGCGGAGCTGAACCGGCTGGGAACGGTCGCCCACGACCTGGTCGGCGCCTGTCTGGCCGGGCAACTCGGCGTGCAGGACAAGCTCTCGCCCGAAGCCCGCACCCGCGCCCTGCTGGAGCGCATCGAGGTCTTCGTCGACCACAACCTCGGCGATCCGGAGCTGACTCCGTCGGCCGTGGCCGCCCGGCACGGCATCTCGCTGCGCCGTCTCCAGCAGCTCTTCCGGGACCGGGGCGAAACGGTGGCGGCCGGGATCCGGCGGCGCCGGCTGGAGCGGTGCCGGGCGGATCTCGGGAACCCCGGGCTGGTCGACGAACCCGTCCACACCGTGGCGCGGCGGTGGGGGTTCACCAACGCGTCCGTGTTCAGCAGGGCGTTCCGGGAGGCGTACGGGACGAGCCCCACCGAGTTCCGGCACCGGGCGGTTCGGGAGGCCCTTTCGCTTGCGCGCAACGTCAACGGGCCGTGCGCACCAGGCACATCCGGGGGTGTTGCGCGGCCGTAGGGTCGGTACGGCCCGGGCCGGGCGGGACTGGACGGGGGTCTGTCCCGCCAGGCCCTGCCGGGGGCTGGACGGGCTTCGGGTGCGGCGCCGCCGCGCAAGCGGCCCCGGCTGCGCCGGGCTTCCGGGGGGTCTTCCCCCCCGCCCCCCCCCCCCCCCCCCCCCCGGGGGCTCGGTTTTCCCCTCCAGCGCCTTGTGGGGGGCGTCCCCCGCCCCCCCCCTCCCGCCCCCGCCCGGGCGAGGGGCCGGGCCCCGCTGCGG
>NZ_JBVIGX010000039.1:0-59856 GCF_055570595.1 Streptomyces sp. NPDC031132 | reverse complement strand
CCCCAGCCCCCCCCCCCCCCCCCCCCCCCCCCCCCCCCCCCCCCCCCCCCCTCCCCCCCCCTCCCCCTCCCCCCCCCCCCCCCCCCCCCCCCCCCCCCCCCCCCCCCCCCCACGGCGGTTCCGGGCCGTGCCCGGTCAGCTCACGCGGCGTCGGCGACCATCGCGTCCCGCAGGCTCTGCGGCCGCAGGTCGGTCCACTTGTCTTCCACGTACGTGAGGCACTTGTCGCGGCTCTCCTCGCCGAACACGATGCGCCAGCCGGCGGGAACGTCGGTGAACGAGGGCCACAGCGAGTGCTGCTGCTCGTCGTTCACGAGTACGTAGAACCGGCCGTCGGCGTCGTCGAACGGGTTGCTGCTCATCAATCCACTCCAATTCAAGCCGTCCACGATCCACTTTCGATCAGAAAATGAATCATCATCCATCGGTGGGATGGAGTTGGCGAGACCGCCAAGCCAGATCATGCACCTTTCGGGAACCCCGTGGAGGTCTGCGGGACCCATTGCATTGATATCTGCCGTCCGCTGTCCTGTTGACAGGACGCGTCCCGAAAGCGGGACGCACTCATGTGGCAGAATCGGTCGCCTTTTCAAGCGAGTCGACGGGAATCGACTTCCGTTGGCCCGCGTCCGCGCGCGATGATTGCGGCACAAGCACAGCTCGGGCCGAAACGTATTCACTTTCCCAAAAGCCCGCAGCAGAGCCAAGTGCTTTCGTGCCGTTCTCGAGCGCACGTCCACCGGCCATCGGGGCCCGGCCCGTGGCCGGGGTCTTCCACAGAAGGAGTCGTGTATGACCGCCAGCATGCACCCGGCCATGGCCAAGGCCCAGTCCATCGGCGACGCCCTGCCCTGGCTGGCCCGCCACCAGGGCCGTACGGTCGTCATCAAGCTGGGCGGGCACGCCATGGTCAACGAAGACCTCACGGCGGCCTTCGCCCGCGACATCGTCTTCCTGCGCTACGCCGGGCTGCGGCCCGTGGTGGTGCACGGAGGAGGCCCCCAGATCGATGCCGAGCTCGCACGGCGGGGCCTGGAACGCGAGTTCAGAGCCGGACTCCGCGTCACCTCGCCGGCCGCGATGGACGTGGTACGGATGGTCCTCGCCGGCCAGGTGCAGCGCGAGCTGGTCGGGCTGATCAACCGCTTCGGCCCGCTCGCCGTCGGCATGACCGGGGAGGACGCGGACACCATCACCGCGGTGCGGCACGTGCCGTGGATCGACGGGGAGCCGGTGGACGTCGGCAGGGTCGGCGACGTCACCCGCGTGGACACCGGTGCCCTGGAGAGCCTGTTGGCGGACGGCCGGATCCCGGTGGTCTCGCCGCTCGCCCGCAGCGCCGAGGACGGCCTGGTCTACAACGTCAACGCCGACACCGCGGCTGCGGCGCTCGCCACCGCGCTGCGCGCCGAGGCGCTCGTCATGCTGACGGACGTCGCGGGTCTGTACGCGGGCTGGCCGCACAGTGACGAGGTCATCGAGCGGCTCACGGCCTGCGAGCTGGAGAAGCTCCTGCCGGAGCTGAGCGACGGCATGGTGCCCAAGATGACCGGCTGTCTGAACGCCGTGCGGGGCGGGGTCGGCGCGGCCCGGGTGATCGACGGACGGGTCCCCCACTCGGTTCTCCTGCAGATGTTCTCCGACGACGGGGTCGGCACGGTGATCGTGCCGGACCCGGACGAGGCGGAGATCCTGCGGTGAGCGATCGCGTGAAGGCGAGGGGAGTGCCCGTGACACGCACATCCGGGGAGCTCACCCTGGTTCCGCCTCCCTCCGGCCCGTCCCGGAACGGGCCGCCCGACGGTCTCGTCCGTCTGCGGTTCGCCGATGCGACCGCGCTCGAACGGGCCGGCGCCGCCTTCGGCGCCGGATCGGCCCCGGGCCTCGGCGAAGCGTGGTGCGACCCTGCGACGCTCACCCTCCAGATCCCCGCCGACGCCGGCATCGAGACCCTGCGGGCCGTGCTCGCGGTCCTCGACGCGGCGGCGATCACCTCCGAGTCGCTCACCGTGCACACGCACGAACTCGACGACGTCTTCGCCGCGTTCACCAGCCTGTCCTGAGCTCCTGCCGGGACCTTCGCCGGCCGCGCACGAGCACGGCGAGGCCACCGCCGGTGGGGCGGTGGCCTCTCAACGCCGTGTCACGACAGTGGCTCAGGGTGCTCAGGCCAGGTCGTCGCGGATCACCCGGCGGTGCGCGATGCGCCACTCGCCGCGGCTGCGGACCAGGACGTCCTCGACGACGCACACGTACAGGACCTTGGAGCTGCCTCCGGCCGGCGTGGCGTACACCAGGGCCGAGCAGCGGGTGTGCAGCGCCCCGTCCGCCCGGGGCTGTACGTCGAGCATGCCGACCCAGTGGCTGAGGGCGCTGCCGGCCCGCCGCTGCGCGGCCGCGCCTGCGCGCTCGTAGCGGGCGAGCCCGGCGCGGGCGGGCACCGGCTCGGGCAGGGACGGCAGTTCGACGACGGCGTCCTCGGTGAAGGTTCCCGCCCACAGCTCGGTGTCGTGGGCGTCCAGGATCTGCATCTGGACTGCGTAGAACTGCTGCGCTTCCGCGTACAGGGCGGCGAACTCCCGGCCCTGGAGCGTACGTCCGGCGGTGGCCACCATCTCGACGGTCATGATCCAAGCCTCCAGGGAATCCGTACTCGGTACGGACAGTCTTTGAGGCTCGGATCGAGCATCCTTCAAATACCCCTCAAGCACTCCCCCCCCGGCGCTGGGAGTGCGAGGAGGGGAGTGCGACGAGGAGCCGGTCCGGCGGCGGCCCGTCACCGGGCCCAGGGCAGTACGCGGGTGCCCTCGGTGCCGGGTACGCAGACCACGCCGTCGGCGCGCATGGCGACGTGGGCCTCGGCCGCCTGCGGGGCGTGGACCTGCCGGAGCGCTTCCGGCGGCAGGACGAGGGTCTGGCCGGCGGCGACCTTCTCGGTGCGGCCGCCGCAGGTGACCTCGAGGACGCCGGCGGTCACGGTCCAGACCTGCTCCCGGCTGACGGAGTGCTGGGGGCCGCTCTGGCCGGCCTCCATCGCGACGGTCCAGGTACTGAGTTCCGCACTGCCCCGGCTGGGAGCGGCCAGGCCGGTCATGCGGGCGTTCGGGGACTCGGTGACGTTCTCGGCGGTGGGGGTGATCACGAGCATGACGGGGTCCTCTCGGTTCAGCCGGCGCCGTTCTCGTCGGCGGCCTTCGTGTAGGTGAGGATGAGGTTGCCGCTCTCGAACACGCGGCTGTCCATGAGGCGGAAGGTGCGCGGCGAGAAGCCGGCGCGGAAGAGCGGAATGCCGGAGCCGGCCACCACCGGGTACTGCTTGACGATCAGCTCGTCGATCTCCGGGAGCAGCCGGCCGGCCAGGTCGGCGCCGCCGCAGAGCCAGATCCCGAGCCCCTCCTCCTGCTTGAGCTTGCGGACCAGGGCGACCGGGTCCTCGGCGGTCACCTCGACGGCCGGGTCCGGGCTGGTGGTGAGCGAGCGGGAGAACACGATCTGCCGCAGGTGGGCGTACGGGCTGGTGAGGCCGGCGGCCAGGCCCGGGGCGTAGGTGCCGCGGCCCATGAGCACGGTGTCGAAGCGGGTGTTGGGCACGTCCCCTGCGACACCGAGGGCGGCGCGGCCCGCGGTCGGGAGGGTGTCCGGGTACTCGGCGGCCAGGTGCGGGACGTAGTCCTCGGTGACGTGCGCCATGAGGAAGTCGAAGCTGCCGTCGGGGGCGGCGATGAAGCCGTCGATGGAGGTGCCGACGAAGTAGGTGAGCTTGCGCATCCAGTTCCGTTCACTCGGGATAATTTTGCGATGGACGTAACTTTAGGCCGAGCCACTTTGGTCGGTCAAGCGTAATTTTGCGATGGATGTAAGATTGCTCCATGGCTACCGAGATGGGGCTCCGCGAGTCCAAGAAGCAGGAGACCAGGCAGCTGATCTCCGACTGCGCGACCAGGCTCTTCATCGAGCAGGGCTTCGAGCAGACGACGATCGCCGAGATCGCCGCCGCGGCACGCGTGGCCAAGAAGACGGTGACCAACTACTTCGCCCGCAAGGAAGACCTGGCCCTCGACCGGCACGAGGCGTTCACCGAGGGCCTGGCCCGGACCGTCGCCGAGCGCGCACCCGGCGAAGAGCCGCTCACCGCCCTGGGCCGGACGTTCCGGGCCGCCCTGCTGGATCACAGCCCCGCCGTCGGCTTCACCGGCCCCGCGTTCGCCCGCATGGTCGCCGACAGCCCCACCCTCACCGCCCGGCTGCGCGAATTGCACGACCAGCGGGAGGAAGCGCTCGCCGCAGCCCTGACCGCCGCCGCCCCGGACCACGCCCCGGCCATCGCGCCCCGGGCCGCCGCCGCGCTGATCGCCGCAGCGGACCGCCTGCTGTTCCGGCGCATCCAGGAGCTCACCCTGGCCGGCCGCACCGACGACCAGATCGAGGCCACGCTGCTCCCGGAGACCGACCACGTCCGCGCCATGCTCGACGCCGCACTGGAGGCGGGCCCTGTCACACGCCTGTGACAGTCGACGGACACCGTCGTGAAGGTGCGGGCGCAGGATTTTAAGCAGGACAAACCGGACATTCGACTACATGTCCACCTGCTTCCGAGGGCGCGAGCAGAGATGACCGATCCGATCCGTCGGAGGGAAATCCCATGAGCCTCACCCTCACCACCCCCCAGACCGAGACCACCGCCCTCGCCCCGCGCGAGCAGGAGGCACTGGGACACATCGCCGCCGGCCGCACCTACCTGCAGACGGCCCGCCACATGGGACTCTCCAAGCACACCGTCGACGCCTACCTGCGCCGCATCCGCGCCAAGCTGGGCATCAACAGCACCGCCGAGCTCACCCGACTGGCCATCTCCATGGGGCTGTGACCTCCTGAACAGAGACAGGAGCAGCTGAACGGAGACGGGAGCGGCATGACGGCTGGCGAGCGCACGGTCTCCCTGGTCACCGGCGGCAACAGGGGCATCGGCCGGGAAGTGTGCCGACAGCTCGGCGCGCTCGGGCACACCGTCCTGCTGACCGCTCGCTCCCTGCCCGCCGCCGAGGAGGCTGCGGCGGCGCTCCGCGCCGAGGGAGGGGACGTCCGTCCGGTGGCCCTCGACGTACGGGACCCGGCGAGCGCCGAGCGGGCCGCGCGCGAGACGGACGAACGCTTCGGGCGCCTCGACGTCCTCGTCAACAATGCGGCCATCGCGTACGACACCTGGCAGCGCGCCGCGACGGCCGACCTCGATGTGGTCGCCGAAGCCGCCGACACCAACCTGTACGGCCCCTGGCGCACCACGCAGGCCTTCCTCCCGCTGCTGCGGGCCGGCCGGCACGGCCGGATCGTCAACGTCAGCAGCGAGGCCGCGTCCTTGACGAGCATGGGCGGCGGGACCCCCGCCTACACCGCCTCCAAGGCCGCCCTGAACGCCCTCACCCGCATGCTCTCGGCCGAGCTGCGCGGCGACGGGATCCTGGTCAACTCCGTCTGCCCCGGCTGGGTCGCGACCGACATGGGCGGCCCGGGCGGCCGTCCCGTACGGGAAGGGGCCGCGGGGATCGTCTGGGCAGCCACCCTCCCGGACTCCGGCCCCACGGGCGGCTTCTTCCGCGACGGCCGTCCGCTGCCCTGGTAGCGGAGGACACCCGCCTAAGCGCGCGGGGCCGCGGCCACCACCGGACGGACCCGGGTCAGCATCAGGTGCAGGAACCGGTCCGGATGGCGGAACGACGCGAAGTGGCTCGCGTCCTCGATCAGCGCGAACTCCTTGGCCGGGGCCTCGACCTCGTCGAAGAACGCCCGGGCGCGCTCGGCCGGGGTGATGACGTCCCGGTCGCCCTGGAAGATGAAGAACGGCAGCTCGAAGCGGGTGCCGTCGGCCCTGTCGTCGAACGCGGCCAGGGTGGGGGTGAGCTGCGCGGAGAACTTCATGCCGGCGAAGTACTGCCCCATCTCGCGCAGCGAGTGCAGCGGCGAGAACCACAGCGACCCCAGCACGACCCTCTTGAGGGTGTCGAGCGTCAGGGGATCGGAGGCCACGGTCAGCTTGTCGTACGCGGCCCGCTGCTCGGCGGTCACCCGGTGCGGGTCACTGCCCGTCTCCGCCACCACGGCGGCGTCCTTGTGCCGGCCGGCGGCGCGCAGCCGGGCCAGGAGCGCCTCGTGGACGGAGGTGTCGCGCCCGGCGTCCAGGATGTTCTGGTCGGTGCCGACGTAGGCGGAGTACAGCTCGGGGTGGCTGCGGGCCAGGCGCAGGCCGAAGACGCTGCCGAGCGAGCTCGCGACCAGGACGACCCGCTCGGCCCCGAGCCGTTCGCGGGCGTACCGGGTGACCTCGAGGGCGTCCTCGTACAGGCGGGCGAAGGTCATCTCGCCCTGGCCTGCGGGACCGGAGCGGCCGAAGGTCTTGCCCGCGCCGCGCATGTCCCAGCGCACGACCGTGAAGTGCTCCTCCCAGGACCGGGTGCGCGGGGCGAAGACCGAGTGGGAGGCGCCGGGGCCGCCGTGGATCTCGAGCACCACCGGGTTGGCCGTGTCCTCTCCGCGGATCGAGATCCACTGCTCGATGCCGCCGATCCGGACGAAGTGCTGTTCGTCGATGCCGCGCGGGCCGTCGATGCGCAGGAGCCGGGCGTTGCCGGCGCGCCGCAGGGCGCGGTGGCCCAGCAGGCCGGCGACGGGCGTGGCGAGGAGGGCGGCGGAGGCGGCGAGGACGGTGGCGAGCATGGTGACCCCTCACGGACGAGAACTGTGTATGCAGTAAGCGATTTCGTTTATGTTATATACAGTTCCAGGGCGTGCCGTCAACGGGTCCGGTACGCAGCGATCCGAGGAGCGGGGGCCGCATGGCCAGGAGCAGGGACGAGAAGCGCGATCCGGCGGTCAGCCTGGCGCTCCTGTGGGGCGAGCAGGAGCAGCCCAAGCGCGGCCCGAAGCCCTCGCTGAGCGTCGGGCGCATCGTGGACAGCGCGCTCGCCATCGCCGATACGGAAGGGCTGGACGCGCTGTCGATGCAGAGCGTCGCCGCGCGCCTGGGCGTGACCACCATGGCGCTGTACCGCTACGTCCCCGGCAAGGCCGAACTGCTCGACCTGATGGTCGACAGCGCCTTCGGACCGGCTCCCGACGTCGCGGACGTGCCGGGGGGCTGGCGTCCGCAGCTGGACGCGTGGGCGCGCGCGTGCTGGGAGCAGTACCGGCGCCGGCCGTGGATGGTGGCCGCCACCGGGATGCGCCGACAGCTCATGGGGCCCCGTCAGCTGGCCTGGCTCGACTCCGCCTTGGCCGCGCTGTCGGGGACGGGACTCCCGTACGCACAGCAGCACGCGGCCTTCCTGCTGGTCGTCGGGCACGTCCGCAGCCTGGCGCAGCAGATCGTCGACGACGACGAGGAAGGCCGTCAGGAGTGGAACCGGCTCACGGCGGACGTGTGGAAACGGCACGGCGAGCGGTTCCCGGCACTGACCGCGGCCATCGCGGGCGGGGCCTTCACCCCGCGCGCGGACGATCCGCTCGAGTTCGGACTCGAGCGGATCCTGGACGGCGTCGCCACGCTGATCGGGGACGGTGGGGAAGGACCTACGAGGCCCAGGCGCCCGGCGCGATGAAGGACGGCCGGGGGCGCAGGGGCAGCTTCTCCACCTGGGCCCCCGCCTGCGAGGGCTCCGCCTGCACGGCCTGCGCCTCGTGCCGGAGCCGGGAGGCGAGGAGCACGGCCAGCGCCGCGACGTCCTCCGCCGTCGGGTTGCCCTTGGTGATGCGCATCGCCGCCAGTGCCAGGGCGGTCCTGTCGTCGGCGGTCACAGCGGCACGTTCCCGTGCTTGCGGCTCGGCAACTGGGCGTGCTTGGTGCGCAGCATGTCGAGGGTGGAGATGAGGCGCGTGCGGGTCTCGGCCGGGTCGATGACGTCGTCGACGAGGCCCCGTTCGGCCGCGTAGTACGGGTGCATCAGCTCGGCCTGGTACTCCTTGATCTTCTGCGCGCGGGTGGCCTCGGGGTCGTCGGAGGCGTTGATCTCGCGGCGGAAGATGACGCTGGCCGCGCCTTCCGCGCCCATGACGGCGATCTCGTTCGAGGGCCAGGCCAGGGCGACGTCCGCGCCGATGGAGCGGGAGTCCATGACGATGTAGGCACCGCCGTAGGCCTTGCGCAGGATGAGGCTGATGCGCGGCACGGTGGCGTTGCAGTACGCGTACAGGAGCTTCGCGCCGTGCCGGATGATGCCGTTGTGCTCCTGGTCGACGCCGGGCAGGAAGCCGGGTACGTCGATCAGGGTGACCAGCGGAATGCTGAACGAGTCGCAGAACTGGACGAAGCGGGCCGCCTTCTCGGACGCGTGGATGTCGAGGACGCCCGCGAGGTGCGCCGGCTGGTTGGCGACGATGCCGACGACCTGGCCGCCGAGGCGGGTCAGGGCGCAGACGACGTTGCGGGCCCACTGGGTGTGGACCTCGAAGTAGTCCCCGTGGTCGGCGATCTCCTCGATGACGTCGCGGATGTCGTACGCCTGCGTGGGCTTGCCCGGGACCAGGTCGAACAGGCGCTCGCAGCGGCGGTCCACCGGGTCCTCGAGGTCGCCGGCGGGAGCGGACTCGCGGTTGTTGGAGGGCAGCAGGGACAGCAGGTGGCGTACGTCCTCGAGGCAGCTCTGCTCGTCGTCGTACGCGAAGGCGGCCACGCCCGAAGCCCCGACGTGGCTGTCGGCGCCGCCGAGGTCCTCCATCGTGACGGCTTCACCGGTGACGGCCTGGACGACGTCGGAGCCGGTGATGAACATCTGCGAGGTGCCGCGGACCATGAAGACGAAGTCCGTGAGGGCGGGCGAGTACGCGGCGCCGCCCGCGCAGGGCCCGAGGATGACCGAGATCTGCGGGATGACACCGGAGTTGCGGACGTTGCGCTGGAAGATGCCGCCGTAGCCGGCGAGCGCGGTGACGCCTTCCTGGATGCGGGCGCCGGCGCCGTCGCACAGACCCACGACGGGGGCCCCGACCCCCTCGGCCAGGTCCATCAGCTTGTGGATCTTCTCGGCGTGGGCCTCGCCGAGCGCGCCGCCGAAGATGCGGAAGTCGTGGGCGTACGCGAAGACCGTACGGCCGTGGACCTTGCCCCAGCCGGTGACGACCCCGTCCGTGTAGGGCTTCTTGTCCTCCAGGCCGAAGCCGGTGGCACGGTGCCGGCGGAGCTGCTCGACCTCGCTGAACGTACCTTCGTCGAACAGGAGCTCGATGCGCTCGCGGGCGGTCAGCTTGCCCTTGGCGTGCTGGGCGGCGGTGGCTCGTTCGCCGGGTCCGGCCTCGGCCAGCGCGCGTACGGCGTGCAGTTCCGCCGTGCGCTCGCGCAGGGACGCGAAGCGGACGCCGTCCTCGTGGTGACGGGCGGAAGGCGAAGGAGTGAGCCCGTCGTCCGGTGCGAGAACGCTCTCCAGTGGTCTTTCCTCGACGATGCTCATACGGGCCCTTTCGACACAGAGGCACCGGGTTCGGCCGGTGTCGCATCGTCCAGCATCGACCGCGGTGCTACAGCCCGGCTCGAATTCCGTACGGGGCCGCTCGCGCCGCGGGCGGGACGGGGGCCGGGCATGCCTGTGCCCCGCTGCCCGGGCGTGGGTGTTCGGGCAGCGGGGCAAGAGGAGCGGCATGCTCCCGGCCGGGGGGATGACCGGGTGGCGGGCCGCAGGAACGACTCTCCTCCGCAGAACTCGGACCCGCCTACAGCGCCGGTGTGGCACCGGTGGTGCCGCTCGCGGTGTCAGGCCCGCTCGCGTTTTCAGGCCCGCTCGCGTTTTCAGGCCCGCTCGAGGAGGCCCGCCACCGTGGTCAGGAAGCCTTCGTCGAGCATCGTGGAGACGGCGGTGTCACGCGAGGTGTTCAGGCCGGTGTCGTGGCAGGCGATGCTGACCAGGTACCGGCCGAGCACCGGGTACGTGCCGAACGCCCACTCGCCGCGGGCCGCGGGGGTCCCGTCCGGAGCGAGCAGGCCCGCGTCGCCCCCGCTGCCGGTCGCGAAACCGAACTCGGAGAAGCCCAGCCGCAGGCCCTGGCCGAGCGCCTTGGTGTAGGCCTCCTTCAGGGTCCACAGCCGCAGCATCGCCGCGGACTGCTCCGCCTCGGGCAGCGCCGCGAGTTCGGCCTGCTCGGCGGCGGTCAGCACCTGGTCCTGCAGGAGCTGCAAGGAGAGCCTGCGGTCGACGGGTTCGGTGTCGATGCCGATCCTGCCGGTGCGGCTGATGCCCACGGCGATCAGGTCGTCGGTGTGGGTGAGGCTGACGTCGATCTGGTCGAAGCCGCGCAGGTACGGACGGCCGCCGATCTTGTACGCGAGGTCCAGGTCGGCGGGGTCGACGCCGAGCGCGGCCGCCGCCGTGTACTTGACCGCCAGCCGGGAGGCGACGAAGCGGTACCGGATCGTCGGGTCGACGGTCTGCCGGTAGCGCAGCCAGTCGCGGCCGAGCAGCGGGCGCAGCGCAGGTTCCGCGAGCGCGGCGGTGAGCCACTCGCCCCAGGTGGTGAAGACCGAGGCGTTCCCGCGCAGGGCCATGCCGTCCTCCACCTCCTGCCAGGGACCGGCCGGCCCGGTGACGTGGACCGGAGTGGTCATGCGCTGCGCGTCTTCCGTCATCGGGCTGTCCTTCCCTGGTGCTGGATGTGCTGGACGGTGAGCAGGGGATGCCGTGGTGCCGTGCCGAGGCGGCTGGGTCACTGCGCGAGTTCCGTCGCGTCGAGGTCGCAGCTGCGGCCCGAGCGGTAGCGGCGCATCAGCTCCTCCAGCACCTGCTCGCGGCAGCCGTCGGGCAGATCGGGCACGGGGATGCCGAGCCGGCCGCCGAGCCGGGACAGCGCGAGCACCGCCCAGGCGGGGGCGGCCAGGAAGGGATCGCTGCCGTCCTGGCCCTCCCAGGTGCCGAGGACCGAGGCGGCCGCGAGGACCAGGGCGTAGCGGTCGCTGAGCACGCACAGGGCGGGGTCGGACAGGGCGGCGGGGGTGCCGTGGGCGGGGATGGCCCGGCAGCGTTCGCGCAGGGCGCGCAGTTCGGTGACGAAGCCCTCGGCGAGGTCGGCGAGGACGGCCAGCTGGCCCCCGACCCCGCGTACCCCGGCCAGCCGCGCGGCGGACTCGACGAGCGATGCGGCGAGGAAGTCGCCGCCGTCGGCGATGCCGAGCAGCCGGTAGTCGAGGGCGGGCAGCGCGGCCCCGGTGCGGAACAGCTCCGGCGGCGGCTCCTCCTCGCGGAACCACGCGCGCTCGGCGAGGGTGCGCAGCTGGGGGACGATCACGGCCTGGCAGGCGGCGGTGCCCGCGTGCCCGAGGCCGGCCACAGGCAGGTCGCGTCCGAGCTTGTCGAGGGCGCCGTACGCGGGGGTGCCGCGTTGGTAGCCGCGGGAGCCGAGGACGCTGGCGAGTTCCTCGAGGTCCTCCCGCAGCAGGTCCGGGACCACGTACTTGACGGCGGCGGCGAGCACGTGGGTGCGGTCGGGCAGCAGGCTCAGGGCGCGCAGGGCGACGGTGGCCATGCTGTCGCAGGCGAGCATGTCGGCGAACACCCCGGCGAGCGGCTTGTGCCAGCGGCGGGCCAGGGGACGGCTGCGGCCGGTGGTCGCGGCCCGTACGGCGGAGTGCAGGACGGTGTCGACGGCGGCGACGGCCGTCGAGGCGATGACGCAGCGGTTGACCTGGTACGTGCGCAGGGCCAGGGCCACCCCTTCGCCGGGGCGGCCGACGAGCGCATCCCCGGGGACGGCGCAGTCGGTGAACTCCAGCCCGGAGAACAGGTTGCCGCGCATGCCGGTGGTGGGGACCCGGGGCAGGTGGTTGACGCCGCGGAGCTCGGACGGGTCCACGAGCAGCACGGAGTGGCTGTACGGGCTGCGGGCCGGGTCGGTGCGCGCGTAGACGACGTACGCCTCGGAGCGGGCGGCGTTGATGATGACGTCCTTGCGGCCGTTGAGCTCGTAGCCGCCGCCCGGTGCGGCGCCGGCGGTGAACTCGTCGCGCAGGATGTCGTTCGCGTGCGCCATCTCGTGGTGGACGATCGAGGCGCGGCCGCCGCCGAGCAGCAGGTCGGCGGTGAACCGGCGCTGCGCCTCGGTGCCCGCCGCCCAGACGGCGGAGGTGGCGAAGAGCGAGGTGATGCCGAATCCGAAGCCGAGGGCGAGGTCCCGGCGGAAGACCGGGCGCAGCACCTTGGCCAGGTGGTCGGCGCGGGTGAGCCGGCCGCCGTACTCGGCGGGCACGAACTCGGCTCCGAGCCCGGCCTCGGTGAGGAGCTGCTCGGTGGCCTCGGGCGGTTCGCGCCGCTCGTCGGCGGCGAACAGGGCGCCCAGACCGTGCGGGTTGGCGGGGTCGTACGGGTCGCCGAGCTGCGCCTCGAGCCGCGCCGCGCGGCGCAGCGGGGCGATGGGCTCGGCATGTCTGATGGCGGAGTCCGCGTGGATCTCGGTGGTGGCCATGGTCGCGGGATCAGCTCCTTCGTCGCGGGACTCGCCGTTGCTGGTGGTCCGGGGCTGGTCCGTCCGTGTGCACGGGTGTCTGAGCAGCCTCGGGTGCGTTTCCGCGTCGGGCGTGCCGGGCGGCGTGGGAATGTGCTCCCACTTCCCCGAGGCTGCTGAGGGGGTGCCAGGCGGGCCGGGCCGGCCCCGATCCGCCGGACGCTCCATAGCCTCACGGGGTTCGCTCGACGGTCGCTCGAGCCTTCGTACAGCCGGGCACGGGAGTTGCCGGAAGCCGCCGGGAGCGGCGGCTTCCGGGAGGCGGCCTACCTCAGGCCGGGGGCGTGGCTTCGGCGAAGACCCTGGGCCAGGAGATCGGGTGGCCGTGGTCGTGGAGGCGGCCGAGCGAGGCCAGCACGGAGTCCACTTCGCTGCCGAGGGCGGTGCTGCGCGCGTCGGGTCCGCAGGGGTGGGTGCGGGGGAATCCGGCGGCTTCGAGGGCGCTCTGCGCGGCCGCCGGCGAGGGTGTCGCACGGGCCTGGCGCAGGAAGTGTTCGGCGGTGAGGGTCCGCTCACCGGGGCGGGGACCGAGCAGGTCGCCGGTCGTCGCGCAGATCAGGGTGAGGCCGGGCGCGTGGATGCGGCAGCCCTTGGCCACCCGGAGGAACCGCTTCTCGGAGGCGGCGCGGGCCTTGTGCGGTGCATCGCCGGGGGCGAGCCGTCCGCGGGCCACGACCAGGCGCGCCGCGTCGTCCAGGTCGAGCACGCCGGCCAGGTACGCCGCGGAGATCTCGCCCGCCGCGTGTCCCGCCACGGCCCGCGCCTCCATGCCCCAGGACTCCCACATCCGGAACAGGGCGACCTGGTAGGCGAACAGGGCGGGCTCGGCGAACGCGGCGTCCCGGATCAGGGCGGCGTCCACCCCCTCCCGGGGGGCGAACACGACGGCGGCCAGCGGCAGGGGCAGCCACGGGTCCAGAGCCTCGGCCACCTCGTTCCAGGCGGCGGCGAAGGCGCGGAAGGTGCCGTAGAGGTCCCGGCCGAGGCCGGGCAGCAGCGGGCCGTGCGCGGTGAACAGGACGGCCTGGTCCGCCGCCCCGCCCGCCGGCGCACCGGGCGCGGGGCCGGCCCGATCGGCCGGGCGCGGAGCGGAGGAGGAGCGTCCTACGGCCCTCGGCGGCGCGGCGCCCGGTCCTGCGAGCAGGCTGCCCGAGGAGCGCTCATCGGACACCGGGCACCGCCTCCGTGGTCGCGCGGCGGTCCTTCGGGGCAGGGCACTCGTCGGTGTGACCGTGCACGGTCGGCTTGTTGAGGAAGGTCACCATGGTCGCTCTCCTCGGCTGCTCGGGGTGTGGGGCGGCGGGGTGCCGCTGCCCGGGGGGGTGACGACTGCTGTGCACACGGTCCGCGGTGGGGCTCAAGGAATCTTCGAACGCCGCTCGAGAAGTCCCGCAGGAACGGCACGGGGCCGACGGACCGGAGCGTGCCACGGCTGCGCGGCCGGACCGGAGCGCCGCTCCGACTCCGTGCACCGAGTGGCCCCTGGAGACCAGACCCCCCGGCGTTCAGCCGGGCCGGCCGGCCGCGGCCTCCAGGGTGCGCGCGAGGTCGTGCGCCGAGGCGGAACTCCCGTCCGCCGTGCCCGCGATGGCCACGAGCGGAGGCAGCCAGCCGTGGGCGGCGATGCGCTGCGCCACCTCGTACGCGACGCTCCCTCCTCCGGAGAAGCAGCCGAGGAGCAGCGGTTCGCCGGCCGCGAGCGCGGGTCGCACCGCGGCCAGGCACGCCGCCGTATCGGTCGGGGCGGTGACCGTGGTGAGTGCCTCCGGGCCCGGATAGGCCTGTACGAGGGCGTCGTAGCAGGCCTCGGGCGCAGCCGGCGGCGGTACGAGCAGGATCGTGCCGGCGTCGGGCCGCGCGGCCGCGCGCAGCGTGCGCAGACCGCCGCCGGGCGGGACCGGGGAGGCTGCCACGGGCCCGGGCAGGGGCAGGCCGGCCAGGATCTGCAGGACCTCCCCGACGCTGGTCGTGCCGTCGACGAGGACCGGGAACTCGCGCAGCAGCCGCGCGGTCCGGGCGAGCGCCGCGGCCGCTTCGGGATCCGCGATCCGGGTCCGGTCGTTGACCGCCGTCAGCAGCAGGGCGCCCTCGGCGTCGTGGTACGCGCTGATGGCGATGGGCTGGGGCGTGTGCGGCCCCACGGCCTGCGGGAGGTCCACCCGGACGCCCTCGGCGTCGAGATCGGTCCAGAGCGGGTCCCGGCCGTCCGGGGCGGGCGGCGGGCCCTGCGGGGCCTCGAAGGCGACGATCGAGTCCGTGAGTTCGTCGGGGACGGCCCGCCCGCTCCACTGCTGGACCTGGCCCGCCGAGACCCATTCGTACGCTGCCGCGCCCAGGGCCCGGTCGCGCAGGTCGCCCAGCAGCCGCTCCATCGGGGCCCCGGGGTCCACGTCGACGTGGACGGGCAGCGCGCCCCGCAGCGGGGCCGGGATGCTCGCGGCGCCCTCCAGGGCGATGCCGCGGCCGGAGACGGCCATGCCGAACGCGACGGGCGCGGGCGCCGGGCCCGATCCGCCGTCCCGGTACAGCAGCAGCGCCCAGGCGGCGTGCAGGGCCGTGCTCTCGGTGGCGCCGAGCCCGGCGGCCCAGTCACGCAGCCGGGCGGCCTCGTACGGGGTCAGCCGCTGGCGCGCGAGCCCGTGGCCCCAGCGGGCCCCGTCGCCGGCGGGCAGCCCGGCCGCGGTCGGGCCGGGCAGGGTGCGGGAGCCGGCCGGGGGCGTGGCGGCCGACCAGAAGTCGCGGGGCGGGGTGAGGTCCTGGTCGCCCAGCCAGCGCAGGTGGTCGCGCACGTCGGGGCGGCGCTCGCCGCCGATGGTGCGCCCCTCGGCCAGGTAGGCGCGGTAGAAGGCGCGCAGCAGCAGGCGCACGCTCCAGCCGTCGAGCATGGCGTGGTGGTAGGTGAGCACGATGCGGGTCGGCCCGGCGGGCCCGGCCTGTTCGTCCAGGAGCGCGATGCGCAGCAGCCCGGGCCGGTGCAGGTCGAAGGCGCGCAGCCGCTCGCCCACCAGCAGGGAGTGCCAGTCGGCGGAGCCGTGGTGGTGGTGCACCAGCTGCGGTGCGGCCTGCCGGTGCACGACGACGCGTGGGGCGGTCCCGGGGCCGTCCGTGCGGGCGCGGTCGGTGAACGCGGCCCGCAGCACGGGCTCCTGCAGGAAGACGGCCTGCCAGGCGGCGTGGAACCGCCCGGTGTCCAGCGGCCCGTACCAGCGCCAGTGCAGCTGCTCGACGTGCAGGCCGGCGCCGGGCCGGCCGGTCAGGACGTCGAGGAGCACGTCGCGCTGGCGCGCGCTCGCGGGGAGCCCGCCCACGGGATGCACGGCCGGGCTGTCGAAGGGGCCGGGTGCGTCCTGCCCGCCGGCTGCCTCCGCGGCAGGGCCCTCCCACGCGGTCCGCAACGCCTTCGCCTGCGCGGGCGTCTGCCGCGGCCGGGCTCCGGGTGCGGTCAGCAGATCGGCCACCGTGCCGGCCGGGGAGTGCTGCGGCGGCAGGTGCAGGGTGTGGTGCGTGGCCGTGTGGCGGCGCAGGGTGGGCGTGCCCGAGGGCAGCGCGGCGAGGGCCGCCGCGAGGGCGTCCTGATCGAGGGGACCGCGCAGGTCCAGCGCCGGGGCGAAGCCGGGCGCGATGACCACGGTCAGGGCGACGCTCATCCACTCCCCCTCGTCTCGGCGCCCGCCGGGCGGCGTCACGGTTCAAAGGGGTCGAGTATGCGTGGCACGCCCACGTTTCGCTGACGCGCCGCTGACACGCCGCCGGAGTCCCGCCGGAGCACCCCGAGCGGACCCTCACTAGTGCTGCGACCGGAAAGGTTCACCTTCCCGGCCACGGCACTAGAGCCTGCGGATGGCGGTCTCCGCGTACCGCTTGGCGAGGTTGAGGGTGGCGGTGCTGTTGCGGCCGAGCGCCTCGCGTACGTACGTCCTGGCCTGTGCGAGGTCCGCGCCGGGGCCCAGGACCCGCTCGACGGCCTCCTCCCGCAGCAGCACGCTGTGCTGGGAGAGGGCGGTGACCCCGGTCTCGTCGGGGATCAGCGACCACTCGCCGGTGTGCGCGGTCATCAGGGCCGGGGTCGCGGTCTGCTTGTAGACGATGCGGCCGGCGTGCGGGAAGCACACCCGGACGGACTCCGTGGTGTGCACCGCCCCGTCGGAGGTCACGGTGTCCATGCTCAGCAGCTGGACGCCGGGCTCGTCCTCGGTGACGGCGACGCGGGAGACGTGGGGGACGCGCTCCGGCCAGTCGGCGACCCCGTAGAGGAACTGGTAGACCAGGTCGGCCGGTCCGTCGATGCGTACGGAGTCCTCGAAGGACAGCAGCAGGCCGTCGAGCCGGGTCCAGCGCTCCGCGGCCTCCTTCAGCTGCGCCAGCTCGGCGCGGCTGTTGGTGTCCGTGGCCTCCTTGGTCCAGTCGACGTCCGCGGGCCGGTCGCCGGCGACCGCGAAGTCGTGGAGCAGGGTCAGCCGCGAACGGTCGGTGCCCCGCGGCTCCACGATCCAGCTGCCGCCCATCGCGACGACGGGGGCGGCGGGGACCTCCTGGCGGAAGTCGATCCGCAGCCGGGGCGCGTCCAGCGTGCGGCGCGAGAGCCAGGACCTGACGCTCCCGTTCGCGGTGACCCACATGTGGAACCGGTCCTGGAAGCCGTCGAAGTCGAGCCGCTCGACGTGGATGCTGGGCGGGATGAACAGCGGCCACTGCGTCGTGTCCGCGATCAGACCGTAGACCACGCCTGCGGGCGCGTTCACATCCACGGCATAGGACGTCCGGTGCACTTGCTGGACAGACATCGCCACACCCTTCCCTCACACTTGGGTACAGAGTCTGTCCGCGACCGCCGGAGTCCGGCTCGAGAGAGCCTGGAGGCTCGGGGAGCGTCCGGCGGGTCATGGCCGGACAGGCCGACACCCCCTAGCTCGCGAGCGCCGACTCCGCGTGCTGCTTGGCGTACGTCATGGTCGCGGTGCTGTTGCGGCCCAGCGCCTGGCGGACGTACCTGCGGGCCGCCGCGAGGTCGGCGGAGGCGCCCAGCACCTGGGTGACGGCCTCCTCGCGCAGCACGACGCCGTGCTGCGAGGTGACCGTCGAGCCGTACGCGCCGCCGGTGACCGTCCACACGCCGGTGTGGGCCGACATCAGCGCCGGGGTGCGGGTCTGCTTGTAGACGATGCGGCCGGCCGCCGGGAAGCACACCCGCACCGATTCGGTGGTGTGCGCGGACCCGTCGGCGGTGAGCGTGTCCATGGCCATGACCTGGACGCCGGGCAGCTCGTCGGGCTCGGTGAGCTCCAGCCGCGAGACGTGCGGCAGCAGCTCCGGCCACTGCTCGGCCCGCTCCAGGAACGCGTAGACCAGCTCCGGCGGGGCGTCCACGTCGACACGGTCCTCGAAGGACATCACGAGCTCGTCGAGCTTGCCCCAGCGCTCGCCCAGCTGCGCCAGGTTCGCCAGCTCCGCACGGCTGTTGGTGTCGGTGGCGCGCTCGACCCACTCCACGTCCCGGGGCCGGTCGCCCTCGACCGAGAAGTCGTGCAGCAGCGTCAGCTTCGAGCGGTCGGCGCCCAGCGACTCGACGATCCAGGTGCCGGTCATCGCCGACAGCGGGGCCGCGGGGATCTCCTGGCGGAACTCGATGCGCCGCGCCGCCGCGTCGAGCACCCGGCGCGAGGTCCAGGACTTGACCTGGCCGTTCGCCGTCGCCCACATCCGCAGCCGCTCCTGTACGCCGTCGAACGCGAGGCGCTCCACGTGCACGTTGGGCGGGAAGTACAGCGGCCACTGCACGGCGTCCGCGATCATTCCGTAGACCACGCCCGCGGGGGCGGCCACCTCGGTCTCGTGCACGGTGCGGTGCACCCGCTCGGCCGCCATCAGAAGTTCCCCAGTCCGCCGCAGACGTTCAGCGCCTGCGCGGTGACGGACGCGGCGAGGTCCGTGGTCAGGTAGCCGACCATGGCCGCCACCTCCTCCGGGGTCGCGTAGCGCCCCAGCGGGATCTTCGCCTCGAACTGCTCCTGCACGTCCTCGGTCGTGGTGTCCCAGGCCGCCGCGTAGCCGGCCCGTACGCGCTGCGCCATCGGCGTCTCCACGTACCCGGGGCACACCGCGTTGACCGTGATCCCGGCCGGGGCCAGCTCCTTGCCGAGGGCCTTGGTGAAGCCGACGACGGCGTGCTTGGACGCCGAGTACGGGGCGCCCAGCAGGACGCCCTGCTTGCCGGCCGTGGAGGCGATGTTGATGATCCGGCCGTAGGAGGCCCCGGCCAGGCCGCCGTGCTTGAGCACTTCCCGGGTCAGCAGGAAGACGCTGTTCAGGTTGGTGTCGATGACGTCGTACCAGAGCTCGTCGCTGATGTCGGCGGTCGGACCGCCGCCGCTGCGCCCGGCGTTGTTGACCAGGACGGAGATCGGGCCGAACTCGGCGACGGCGGCGGCCACGAGCTCCGCGATCGCCTCGCGGGAGCGGACGTCGGCGGCCAGGCCCGAGACCTCCAGGCCCTCGGCGCGCAGCTCCTCCACGGTCTCCTTGACGGTTTCCGCGGTCCGCGCACACAGGAACACCCGGTGCCCGCGCCGGCCCAGGTCACGTACGACCGCCAGGCCGATGCCGCTCGTGCCGCCGGTGACCAGGGCGACCGCCTTCTCCGGCGCCGCCTGCGGCTGCGCTGACGGTGTGGTCGGTGTTTTCAACGTGTCCCCTCCAGTACGCGTGAGGTCTCGACCGTGTCGCGGAGCTCTGGAGACGCGGTGGAAGCAGGGTCGAGGAGCGGTACGGACGTGCGGGTTCCGTAGGATGCGGCGGCTGCCCCGGCCGCCGCCTGCGGCGCGGACACCCGGGGTGCGCGGACCGCTTCGCGGATCACGTCGGGCAGCGCGGCGGCCGCGCCCAGCGGCGCAAGGGCCCGTGCGAGCCCGCGCCGGGTCAGCTCCGTGCCGCTCGCGGCGATGTAGCCGTCGGGCCGGATCAGCACCCAGCCGCCCGGCCCGAGGTCCAGCGAGCGCCGCAGCAGCCCGTTCGGGTCGGGCAGCGGGGCGGGACCGCCGCCGAGGCCGTCGCCCGCGGTCCGTACCGACAGCCACGTGCCGTGTGCGGCCGCGGCGGCCGCCGCGACCCGTCCCGCCTCGCCGGGCTCTTCCTGCGCCGCCCACACCAGGGACCAGCGGGTGTCGCGGAGTTCGGCGCGCAGCGCCTCGGAGCCGGGGTCGTCCGGGTGCCGGCCGGCCGCAGCGGCGGCGCGCGAGCCGGCGGCCACCGCCATCAGCGGGTCGGCCGTGGTCAGCGGGGACTCGGGGTACGACAGCAGCAGCCCGGACATGCCGCCGAGCACCTTGCGCTGGATGGCCCGGCGCAGCGGCCCGATGTTGCGTACGAAGGTGAAGGCGATCGGCAGCCCCACACCGGCCATGGTGTTCTTGAACTGGACCAGGAAGGTGGCCTTGCGAACGGAGCCCAGGAGCTTCTTGCCGATGGGGACGCGCTCCTGCCCGTACGTGGCGAGCAGTTCGCGGCCCGCCTGGCCCAGGGCGGCCATGGCGAGCTTCCAGGCGAGGTTGTAGGCCTCCTGGATGCCGGTGTTCATGCCCTGGCCGGAGGCGGGGCTGTGCACGTGGGCGGCGTCGCCCGCGACGAAGCAGCGGCCGTCGTGCATGCGGGGCACCATGCGCTGCTGGAAGGTGAAGACGGAGGTCCAGTCGGGTTCGGCGACCTGCACCGGGCGGCCGAGCCCGGTGCTGAGCTTCTCCGAGAAGCGCTCCGCGGCCTCGCGCGGGGTCTCCGACCGGCCGGCGGGGGCGGTGTCGAGCAGCCGCCAGTACCCCTCGCGCTGGTACGGGACCATCATCATGGCCTGGCTGCCGGTGTGGGCCCAGTAGATGGTGTCGGGCGGCAGGTCGAGGGAGACGGCCGCGTCGGCCAGCGCCCAGGTCTCGCTGGACTCGCCGAGCAGCGGGAGCCCGAGCTGCTTGCGCACCGTGCTGTGGCCGCCGTCGCAGCCGACCAGCCAGGGCACCTCGTACTCCTCGGTGGAGCCGTCGGCGTGCTCGAGGCGGGCGCGTACGGTGTCCCGGTCCTGCTCGAGGGAGGTCAGGCGCACGCCCCATTCGACGCAGACGCCGAGGCGCGCGACGGCCTCGCGGAGCACTTCCTCCGTCTCGGTCTGCCCGATGACGAGGGTGAACGGGAACCGGGTGGGCATCGAGCGGTAGTCCGCCTCGAGCCGGACCAGCCGGCGGCCGCGCGCGAACATGGTGAAGGCCCTGTTCTTGCGGCCCCGGGCGAGCAGCCCGTCCACGAGGCCCATCTGGTCGAACGTCTCGAGCGTCCGCGGGTGCACGGCCACCGCGCGGCTGGTGGGGGCCGGTCCGGGGGCGCCGTCCACGACGCGCACGCGCAGTCCTCGGCGGGCCAGCTCGTGGGCGGCGGTCAGGCCCACGGGGCCCGCCCCCACCACGAGCACGCGGGGGGACCCGGCCGTGGGGGATGTACCGGCGTTGGTCGCCACAGTGGTCGCTCCTCTGGTCGTACGGGATGTGGTGCGCGGGCCGTGGGGGCGGGGCGGTCTCACTCCGCCGCCGTCTCCGCCTCGGCCCGGCTGCGCAGGGTGTGGCGCAGGGCGCGCCGCTCGGGCTTGCCGACGTGGTTGCGCGGCACGGCGTCGATCACTTCGACGCGGCGGATCTGCTCGAACCAGTTCAGGCTCCCGTTGGCGCGCTCCACGACGGAGTCGAGGACGTCGAGGAGGCCGGGGGCGGTCGGGTCGCGCAGCACGATGCCGGTCCAGACGACCGCGCCGTGCACCGGGTCGGGCCAGCCCGCCGCGATGCACTCGGCGACGCGCGGGTCGGCGCCGACGACCCGTTCGACGGCGGTGGGCGAGACGAGTTCGTTGTCGTACTTGAAGACGTCGCCGAGGCGGTCCACCAGGAACAGTTCGCCGTCCTCGCTGAGGTAGCCGACGTCCCCGGTGGAGAACCAGCCGTTCTCGTCGACCGGTGAGGGCGCGCCGTCGTCGAGGTAGCCGGCCATCAGCTGGGGCCCGCGGACCTGGACCTCGCCGGTGGCGTAGACGTCGAGCGGGGTCCGCTCGGCCACGTGGACGATGCGGCATTCGGTGCCCGGTACGGCGGGGCCCACGGAGCCGCTCTTGGGGTGGTGCGGGTCCTGGCAGTGGGAGAGCGGGGAGAGTTCGGCCAGCCCGTAGCCCTGGATGACGGGCACGCCCAGGCTCTCGCGCAGGGCGCGGGCGGCGGTGGGGGACAGGGCGGTGCCGCCGGAGAGCACGGCGGTCAGGCGGCGCCCGGCCGGGAAGTCGTCGGTGAGCCGCCCGTCCTGGGCCAGTACGTGCAGGCGGGCGGGCAGCCCGTAGTAGTGGGTGGCCTCCGCCTGCGCCGCGACGGCGAGGGAGGCGACCGGGTCGGGGTCGGTGCACAGGACCTGGCAGGCGCCCGCGTAGATCCCCGAGTTGAGGTGCATGGTGTGGTAGAGCGGCAGGTGGTTGAGGGTGACCGAGTCGCTGCCGAGGTCGTGCGCGGCGGCGGTCTGGGCCGCGTTCGCCACCAGGTTGCGGTGGGTGAGCCGGACCCCCTTGGGGCGGCCCGTGGTGCCGGTCGTGAACTGGATGCAGGCGTCGCCGTCGAGGTCGACGGCCCCGGGCAGGGCCGTCCGCTCCGGTGCCGAGTCCAGGGCCGCGGCCAGCGGCAGGGCGTCGCCGGGGACGATCCCGTCGGGCGCGTCCGTCACGACGACGGAGCGCAGGTCCGGCAGCTGGTCGCCCAGCTTGATCAGCAGCTCGGCGGTGGCGACCGGCACGAACGCCACTTCCACGGCGGCCGTCCGCAGGACGTGGACCAGGCCCGTCTCCTTGATCAACGGGTTGACCAGCACGACGGTGTTCCCGCTGCGCACCGTCCCGTAGTAGGCGGCGGCGAAGACGGGGTCGAGGACGTTGGCGACGCCGATCCGCGCACCGCGGCGGCCGCACGTGTGCTCCAGGTAGGAGGCGAAGCGGTCGGCCTGGCTGTCCAGTTCGGCGAAGGTCAGCGTGGTCTGCGTGCCGGTCCGGGTCGCGGTGCGGATCGCCCGGCCTGCGGGGTCGCGGACCGCCGCCCGGCGCAGCAGGCCGTCCAGCGGGAGTTCCGGGTAAACGAATCTCGGCATGGTGCTGTCCTCCTGGCTCCCGAAGGGGCGGCCGCGGCTGCGGCGGCACCCACAGGGCCTGTCCGGCGGACAGGCCCTAGACCCTGTTGGCCCAGCCTGGGCAGGAACGCTTGAGGAGTCTTCGAAGAATGCTCGATCTGCCCCGTAGAAGCTGTCGGGAACCGAAGAACGGAGTCCCGCGATGACCGCGACGATCGCCACCGAGGCGTCCCCCCGCCCGCCCCAGGGGCGGGAGTTCGGCCTGCTGTACGCGGAGGTCCAGCAGTTCTACTCCCGCCAGATGCAGCTCTTCGACTCCTTCGAGGCCGAGCCGTGGGCGCGGACGTTCACGGAGGACGCCGTCTTCGACGTGCCGACGCTGCCGGCGCCGGTGGTCGGCCGCGCGGCCCTCGCCTCGAACGTCCGGCGCAACGCGGAACTCCATGCGACCAGCGGTGAGCAGTTCCGGCACTGGCTCGGCATGCTCGACGTGCAGCCGCAGCCGGACGGCTCGCTGCACACCCGCAGCTACGCCCTGGTGTACCTGACGCCGCGCGGCGGCGAGTCGAAGGTGCACCGGGTGTGCGTGATGGAGGACGTGCTGGTCCACTCGTCCGGCAGCTGGCAGGTCTCCCACCGCCTCGTCACCCGCGACGACCTCTAGGGGGTGTCGTCAAAAGTCCCGTCTGGCCGGCGGGTCAGCGCAGGACGGTGAACAGGTCGGTGCGGACCCGGGCCGGGTCGCGCCCGTGCGCGAACCGCCGGGTGATCCTCGCGCCGAACGGGGTGCGGGTGACGATCCCCGCCGCGCGGGCCCGCAGCAGCGCGGCGGCCGGCGGCCCCCCGCCGAAGATCGCCCGGGTCTGAACGACCTGCATCCGGTGCACGGCGCAGGCCGCCGGGGCCCGTCGCTCCTGGTAGGCCGCGAGCCGCTGCACGGTGGGCTCCCCCGCGTGCAGCGCGCCGACGAGTACGGGGTGCAGCGCGGCGGCGTCCTGCAGGGCCAGGTCGATGCCCTGGGCGCCGATCGGCCCGTGCGTGTGCGCGCTGTCGCCGAGGAGGACGAGCCCGTCGCGCACCCACTCGCGGGCGTGCGAGGCGGACACGTCGAGCACGGTCAGGTCGGCCATGGAGCCGAGCTGGGCGTGCAGCAGGCCGGCGAACTGCGGCAGGATCCCGGCCAGCTCCCGCCGGAGGTCCCCGATCCCGCGACCGCCGGCGCGGGCCCCGCCCTGCGGCAGGGCCCAGACCACGCTGATCCGGTCGGGGTGGGTGTCGTGGACCAGGACGGCGCTGTCCGGCCCGCGGTGCACCCGTACGCGCCCGGTGGCCCGGCGCGGTGCGTGCAGCGAGAACCGCACCACGTCGTGGGCGAAGGACGTGCGCCCCGCGTCGATGCCCGCGAGGGCACGGGTCTTGGAGAACCGGCCGTCGGCGCCGACGACCACGGCGGCCCGCACGATGACCGGCGCCCGGTCCGGACCGTGCACGACGGCTCCCTCGCACGGGCTGCCCGGACGCTTCTCCAGGAGCGCGGCGATCCGGTGCCCCTCGAGGGCGGTGAAGCCGGGCAGCCTGCGGCAAGCGGCCAGGAGTTCCTGCAGCAGGTGCGCTTGCGGGAGGGCGAGCAGGTGGTCGTACGGGGCGGGCAGGCGCCCGTAGTCGACGTCGAGCAGCACCTGCTCGCGCTCCAGGATCTGGACACCGCGCAGGCTCGCCGCCCCGCGGGCCGCGGCTCCGGCGAGGGTGCCGAGCTCGTCCAGGACGCGCTGGCCGCCGGGCTGCAGGAGCTCGCCGTGGAAGTCGCGGCGGAACCCGGTGGAACGCTCGACGAGTGTCACGCGGATGCCGGAGCGCAGCAGCATGAGCGTCAGCGCGAGCCCGGCGGGGCCGGCGCCGATGACGCAGACGTCGGTGTCGAGCTCTTCACCCACCGGTTCAGACCGCGGCCCGGGCTGCCAGCATCTCGTTGACCATGGCGAGGTAGCGGCGCGGGGTGTCCGCGTCGTCGAGGCCCTCCTCGTCGAGCAGGACGTCGTACTCGCGCTCGATGTATCCGGTGGTCTGCAGGACGGCGAGCGAGTCGTAGCCCAGCTCGAACCAGCTCAGGTCCAGGACGTCGCCGTCGAGGTCGACGCCCTCGTCCTCGCCCGCGCACTCGCGCAGGATGCGCTTCAGGTCGTCGAGTTGCAGCCGTTCCATGGTCTCCCTCTGTTCTGGTGGGTGATGAGTGGTGGGGTGGGTGCCGGTCAGGCGTCCGCGGCGCGGACGACGACCGCGGAGTTGAAGCCGCCGTGGCCGCGGGCCAGTACGAGCGCGGTCCGCAGCGGCAGCCCCAGTGCGGGGCTGGCCGCTCCGGTGACCAGGTTCAGCGGGCAGTCGTCGGCCGGCAGCTCGGTCCCGGTGGTCGGCGGGATCACCTGGTCGCGCAGGGCGAGCAGGGCGGCGGCCACGTCGAGAGCCGCGCCGCCGGCGGCGAGCCGCCCGGTCATCGACTTGGGCGCGGTGACGGGCACCCCGCGCGGCCCGAACAGTGCGGTGATCGCCGCTGCTTCGGCGCGGTCGGCGCTGCGCTCGCCCGCCGCGTCGGCGAAGACGACGTCGACCTCGTCGGGGTGCACGCCCGCATCGGCGAGGGCGAGCTCCGCGGCCGCGCCGAGCCGGGAGGTCCCGTCGGCGTCGAAGGTGGCGGCGTGCCCGGCGATGCTCCCGTAGACGCGGGCGCCGCGACGGCGGGCCTCCTCGGCGCCCTCGAGGACGAGCAGAGCGCCGCCCTCGCCCGCGACGTGGCCGCTCGCGTCCTCGGAGAACGGCAGGTAGGCGCGGGCCGGGTCCTCCCGGTCGGTGAGCCCTCCGCCGGCCAGGTAGGCGGCCCAGCCCCAGGAGCACAGCGCGGAGTCGAGGCCGCCGGTGACGACGAGCTCGGCGCCCTTGCGAATCTGGCGGCGGGCGTGGGCCATGGCGTCGAGGCCGCCGGCCTGCTCGGAGACGATCACTCCGGAGGCTCCGCGCAGGCCGTGCCGGATGGAGATCTGGCCGCTGTTGACGGCGTAGAACCAGGCGAAGGACTGGTACGCCGAGACGTGCTGGCCGCCCTTGCTCCACAGCGCCTGGAGCTCCTGCTGGCCGAAGTCGAAGCCGCCGAAGGAGTTGGCGGTGACCACGCCCGCGGCGTAGTCGGGCAGCTGCGCGGGGTCGGCCCCGGCGTCGTCGAGCGCCTCCTTGGCCGCGGCGAGCGAGAGCCGGGTGACGCGGTCGGTCTGCGGCAGCAGCCGGCTGGAGACGTGGTCGGCGTCGACGAATCCGGGCACCTCCCCGGCCAGCTTCGCCGGATAGCCGCTCGCGTCGAAGCGGCTGACCGGGCGGATGCCCGATTCGCCGCGCAGGACGGCGGACCACCAGGCCTCGGTGCCCAGCCCGTTGGGGGCGGCGACGCCGATGCCGGTGACGACGGGGGCCGCGGTGCGGGAGCCCGCGGCGGCGGAAGCCGCTGCCTGGGCGGGGGCGGCGACAGCGGTGTTCATCGGTCCGCCTTCAGGTTCGGGCTGGTCAGGATCATCGCGCTCTGGAACCCGCCGAAGCCGCTGCCGACGGTCAGGACCGCGTCGGTGCGCTGGCTGCGGGCGGTCAGCGGGGTGTAGTCGAGGTCGCAGGCCGGGTCGGGCTCGTGCAGGTTCGCCGTCGGCGGGACGGTGTCGTGCTCGATGGCGAGGGCGCAGGCGGCCACTTCGAGGGCCCCGATCGCGCCGAGCGAGTGCCCGATCATCGACTTGATGGAGCTGACGGGGACCTCGTACGCCCGCTGCCCCAGGCTGAGCTTGAAGGCCTCGGTCTCGTGCTTGTCGTTCTGCTTGGTGCCGGAGCCGTGCGCGTTGATGTAGTCGATGTGCTCGGGCAGCAGCTGCGCCTCGTCGAGCGCGGCGGTGATGGCGGTGGCCATCTCGGCTCCGTCGGGCCGCAGTCCGGTCATGTGGTACGCGTTGCTGCGGGAGGCGAAGCCGGAGATCTCGGCGTAGACGTGCGCGCCGCGGCTGCGGGCGTGCTCGTACTCCTCGATGACGAGGACGGCCGAGCCCTCCCCCAGGACGAACCCGTTGCGGGTGCGGTCGAAGGGCCGGGAGGCGGTCTCCGGCTCGTCGTTGCGCGTGGAGGTGGCGCGGATGGCGTCGAAGCAGGCGGCGGTGATCGGCGTGATGGGCGCCTCGGCCGCGCCGGTGACCATCACGTCGGCGCTGCCCTCGCGGACCAGGTCGACGGCGTGCCCGATCGCGTCCAGACCGGAGGTGCAGCCGGTGGACACCAGCGCCACGGGCCCCTGGGCGCCGACGGTACGGGCCACCTCGGCGGCCATCGAGCTGGGCACGAAGTGGTCGTACAGGTGGGGCACGGCCTTGGTGTGGTCGACGAGCGTACGGCTGCCCTGTTCGCTGACGACCCCGTACTCGGCGTCGAGGCTGGTGGTGCAGCCCAGCGCGCTGCCGAGGGTGACCCCGGTGCGCGTGGCGTCGTACGAGCCGGCCAGACCGCTGTCCGCGACGGCCTCGCGGGCGCTGACGACGGCGAACTGGGCGGCGCGGTCCAGGCGGGCGGACTGCTCGGCGGTGAGCCCGGACTCCTGCGGGTCGAAGTCGGCCTCGGCGGCGATCCGGGAGCGGAAGCCGGAGGCGTCGAAGAGGGTGATGGCGCGGGTGGCCGTACGGCCGTCGGTCAGCAGCGACCAGAATTCCTTGGTGCCCGGGCGGCCCGGTGCCACGACCCCGATGCCCGTGATGACGACTCGTCTCATCGCCCTTCCCCCTGTCCTGTCTGGTCGCGGTGGCCGCGCTGCACGATGCGGGCGGCCCGGCCGAGCATCCGGGGCAGTTCGCCGCCCCGGACGAAGAAGTGGTCGCCCGGCACGGCCCGCCGGACGAACCGTCCGGTGGTCCAGCGGCTCCAGCCCTCGGCGGCCTCGGCGCCGACGAGGGGGTCCTCGTGGCCGGTGACCGCGAGCAGCGGTACGGGCACGGGTCCGGGGGTGGCCGGCCCGGTGGCGGCGGCCCGCAGGTTGCGGGCGAGCTTGAGATCGGCGCGGAGCACGGGGAAGACCGACCGGAACCAGATGTCTCCGGGCCGCACGCCGGGCGGCAGTGCGTCGAACCGGTCCAGGACGCGCAGCAGTTCCGCCTCGGGCAGCTCCGCGGAGTCCGCGAAGACGGCCGCGGTGTCGGGCGGCGGGCTGGCCCCGACGGCCAGCAGTGCGGGCATCGGCAGTCCTTGTTCCAGCGCGACGTGGGCGACCGTGAGGGCGACCGTCGCGCCGAGGCTGTGCCCGTAGAGGATGTAGGGGGTGCCGGGCTCGTCGGCGATCTGCTCGAACAGCGGCTTGAGGTCGGCCAGGAGCTCTTCGCGGCCGGTCAGCCGGATCTCGCGGCGCCGCTCGTCGCGTCCCGGCAGCAGCCAGGACGTGGTCTTCACGCCGCTCCCGGCGAGCTTGTCCCACCGGTAGAACGAGGACACTCCGGCCCCCGCATGTGCGAAGCAGTGCAGCCGTACGGCCTGCCCGTCGCCCATAGCCACCTCCCAGGAACCGAACCCACGTAGACCTCGACCCTCACCGACCGCGCTGGAGACCGGCTCGAATCGGTGTGCAGGGGTCGAGGAGGCGGTGCGGTCCGGCGGGGAGCCGGCGGGCGGTCGCCCGCCTCGGCTCCCCCGGGACGCGATCGGCTAGGCCGCGTACAGGTCGAACGTCGATCCGCGGCGCGGGCCCGCCACCACGTCCAGCGCAGGATCCACCGTCAGCATCGCCTGGTGCAGGCGCTGCAGCTGCGGGGACGGCTCCACGCCCAGTTCGTCTATCAGGCGGTTGCGCAGCCTGCGGTAGACGTCCAGGGCCGTGGCCTGGCGGCCGGAGCGGTACAGCGCGACCATGGCCTGCGAGTGCAGGCCCTCGTGCTGCGGATGCCGGGCGATCAGCTCGGTCAGCTCGGCGATGACCTCGACGTGGCGGCCCAGGCGCAGGTCCGCGTCGATGCGCCGCTCGACGGTCACGAGCCGGCTCTCCTCGAGGCGCATGACCTCGATCTCGAGGATCGGCCCCACCCGTACGTCGACCAGCGCCGGGCCGTTCCACAGTCCGAGCGCCCTGCGCAGCATGTCGGCCGCGCGCTCGTCGTCCCCCTCCTCGTACGCGTTCTGCCCACCGGCCACGAGCGTCTCGTACGCGTGGACGTCGACCGCGTCCGGCGGAATCTGCAGCAAGTAGCCGCCGTGCCGCGTCGCGAGCACGTCCTTGGCACTGCCCGGGACCCCCGGACCCATGGCGGTGCCCAGCCTCCTGCGCAGCTGCAGGATGTACGTCTGCAGGGTGGTGAGCGCGCTCTGTGGGAGCTCGGTGCCCCAGATCTCCTCCATGAGGGTCTGTACGGGCATCACCCGCCCCGGATAGAGCGCGAGCAGCGCCAGGATCTGGCGCGGCTTACCGGCCGTCGGAACAATCGAGCCCCCGTTGACCTCGGCACTCAACGGACCCAGAACCTGAATCTGCACGGTCTCCTCCGTATTTTGTCGAGTTCTCATCGATTTTCAGCCCTCGACTCCGGCACGCTAGCGGGATCCAGTGCCGTGCCCCCGAATTCTCGAGCAGGTGTCGAGCCGCTCTCCGTCCATGACGGTTGCAGGTTGAAAACACGGTGGTAGATTCCGCTCAGGGGATTAAAACCGGCGCATTTGCTTACGGCCGCCGGTCTTCGTGTCTTTCCGCAGATCCCGCGAGATCGCCGGGAGGAGGCACCATGGATTTCGGCGCGCACGGCGCCCGGGACGTTCCCGGCGACGCAGGGGTGGACTTCCGCATCCTGGGCCCGGTCGAGGTGTTCGACCGGCGTACGGGGGCGTGCATCGTGCCCTCCGGCTCCAAGCAGCGGGCGCTGCTCGGCGCCCTGGTGGTCCGGGCGGGCCATGTGCTGTCCGCCGACCGGCTCATCCACGAACTGTGGGGCGACCGGCCGCCCGTGAGCGCGGCCAACGCGCTGCAGGCCCACGTGGCCCGGCTGCGCCGGCTGTTGCAGGGCGGGGCTCCGGACGCGGGCGGCCACGAGTGGATCGCGACCCGCTCCATGGGGTACCTGCTGCACCCGGGCCGGGCCACCGCCGACGCCCAGCGCTTCCACCGCCTGTCCGCCGAGGGCCGCGCGGCCCTCGCCTCCGACCCCGTGCACGCGGCCGAACTGCTGCGCGGGGCCCTCGCCCTGTGGCGCGGCCCGGCCCTCGAGGGCAGTACGCAGGGACTCATCTGCACGGTGGAGGCGGACCGGCTGGAGGAGCTTCGGCTGACCACGCTGGAGACGCTGTACGACGCGAACCTGCGCAGCGGACGGCACGCCGAGATCACCCGGGAGCTGGAGCGGCTGACGGCCAGCCACCCCATGCGCGAGCGGCTCTACGACCTCCACATGCTGGCCCTGTACCGGTGCGGCCGCCAGACGGAGGCGCTGGGCGTCTACGAGCGGGCCCGCCGGCGGCTGGTGGACGAGCTCGGCGTCGAGCCAGGCCCGGCCCTGCGCGAGCGCATGGAGGCGATCCTGCACCATGCGCCGTCCCTCGCGGTCCCGCGGCCCGCGCCGGTGGTCCCGCGCGCCCCGGCTGTCCCGCTCCCCGCGCTCGCCCCGCTCAGCCCGGCCGCACCGGCCGCCTCGCCGGACCATGATGCGGCCCTCCTCGAACTCGGCCGCGAGATCGCCCGTCTCGGCGACCGGATCGAGTCGCTGAGCCGGGAGCAGGAGGCACTGATCCGGCGTTTCAACCTGCTGGCCGCCGTTCCCGTGCCGGGCGGGCAGCTCGTCTGACCCGCGCGGGCGCCCGTACGCGAAAACCCCCTGCCGGCTGTCTGCGGCAGGGGGTTCCGTGCGTCGGCTCGGCTCAGGCGAGGCACTCCGAGGGGCGGCCGTGATAGGCGGTCATCTCCTGGAACAGGGCGCCGACGTCCAGCGGCGATCCCTCGGGCAGGCCCTGTTCCTCGGCGTATCCGCGGTGGAGGTTGGGCAGCAGGCGCTCGGCGTCCAGCAGGTCGGCCCAGGGGCCGAGGTCGGTGGCGCGGGCCAGCTCGAGCGGGCTCGCGCCGGCGGCGGCGCCCTCCTTGGCCAGGCGCTGGATCCAGCGCAGGTAGGCCTCGTTGGCGTCGAGGAGCTCGGGGCCGCCGACCGGGCCGTGGCCGGGGACGACGGTGGTGGCGCCCAGTGCGCGCAGCCGGTCCAGCGCGCGCAGGGAGCCGGCCACGGACCCCATGACGCAGAACGGCGTGACCCCGTTCATCACGAGGTCGCCGGTGAACAGCACGCCCTGCTCGGGCAGCCAGACGATCGTGTCGTCGGTGGTGTGGGCCGCAGGCCCGATGTGCACGAGCTCGGCCCGGATGTCGCCCACGTGGAGCGTCGTACGGTCCCGGAAGGTCAGTTCGGGCGGGGTGACCTCGATGTCGCCCCAGCAGACGTCCGGCCACAGTCCGGCCATGTGCAGCCCTGCCGCCTGCACCATGGCCCGGGTCCGCTCGTGGCCGATGGTCAGGGCTTCGGGGAAGACGAAGTTGCCGTAGGTGTGGTCGCCGTGGAAGTGCGTGTTGACCACGGCGCGCGGCGGCCGCGGTGCCAGGCGCAGCGCGGCCCGGCGCAGCTGCCGGGCCCGGCTCTCGGTGGCGGCGGTGTCGACGAGCGCGCTGTGGCCGCCGTCGGTGAGGATGCCGGCGTTGTTCAGGCACCAGCCGCCCTCGGGCTGGACGTACGCGTGGACGCCTTCGGCCACCTCGATGACGGCGCTCTTGGCGTCCACGGGCCACCTCTTTCTACGAAGATCCGGAAGAGGAATTCTCGGTCTCCGGGCCGCCGCTCCGCTCGATTTTCCCTTGATTTCCCGTTGGATTCCGGACTCCGGTTCGCTTTTCTCCCCGCGCCTCGAACGAATGTCGAGCGGATTTCCAAGGAAATCCTTTCCGGTCACGGATTTGCCATGGCGCGGGGTCGCGGGCCGTCAGACCCCGGCGGGCTCCGGCAGGACCAGGCGGCGCGGCGCGGCGCGCCCCCACGGGAATCCGTGGTGCAGATGGACGGCCGGCGGCCGCTTGTCGTCGACCTCGACCGCGACCGCCGCCAGCACGTCGGGCACCGGTTCGACCTCGAGGAACCGCCAGCGCGCCGCCGAGTCGTCGGCGGGCGGGCGGAAGGACAGGACGCCCCGGTCCTCGGCCAGGGTGAACACGAAGGAGTCGAAGGGCAGGCCGAGTCCCAGCCCGCGGGCCTTGGAGTACGCCTCCTTCAGCGTCCACAGGCGCAGGACGCGCCGGTCGCGCGGCCGCCCGGGGGCGGCGCGGGCGATCCACTCCTGCTCCTCGCGGGAGAACGTCGCGATGATGCTGTCCAGACCGCGCTCGCCGCGGTCGAGCCGCTCGACGTCGACTCCGATGCGCAGGCCCCGGGAGACGCCGAGCAGGTTGTACGCGTTGGCGTGCGACAGGTTGAAGTCCAGCGTGTCGGCGCCGCGCGGCAGGCCCCCGGCGGGCGTCTGGAGGAACGGCCGCCCGCGCGAGGAGCGCCAGATGATCGCCTCGGCCTCGGGGATGCCGGTCTCGAGGGCCAGCACCCGGCGCACCAGGGCGTGGGCGACGAGGTACTGGCGGCGGTCGCGTTCGAACAGGAAGCGGCCGGCCACCTGCTGCTCGTTCTCGTCGAGCCAGTACGAGGCCAGGGTGGCGGCGATCCCGGGCGCGAGGTCCTCGTTGGGGCAGAACCACAGGTTGACGGGGGCCGGCTCGTTCTCCCCCTGCCCCGCCGGGTCGAAAGACAGCGCGGTCATGCCGAAGCCTCCTCGCCGCCCAGCCACAGCGGTACGCGCAGGAATGCGGATGCGGGCAGCGGTACGGCCACGGTGGCTGCCCCGTGGGCCGGTTCGAGCGCGGTCCAGTCGACGTCGAGCCCGGACAGCCACAGGCCCCGGAGCTGGTGCAGGTGCCCGGCCTGCCAGAGCGCGGCGAGGTACCCGTCCGTCTCCGGTACGCCGCCCAGCCCCAGCGGGTCGGCGCCGCCGTCCCGCAGATCGGCGCAGGGAGCGCCCTCCCGTACGAACCGCTCCAGGACCCGCACCAGTTCGCCGGTGTCGGCGACGACGGCCGCGAACCGGCAGTCCATGGCGGCCCGGCCGGTGCGCAGGGCGCGGGCGAGCACCCCGAGCGGGGGCACCGGGCCCCCTCCGCCGAGCAGTTCGGCGAACCGCCGTGCGGTGGCGGCCAGGTGGGCGGGCGTGGGGGCGGACAGCACGAACAGCTCGTCGGCCGCGGGAGCCCGGTCCGGGGCGGATCCGGCGGCGGGGGCCGGCACGTACTCCTCGAGCACGACCTGGGCGTCCGCGCCGCCCGCGCCGCGTACACCGACGCAGATCCGGCGGGGCGCGCCGTCCCCGTTCTCCCCGCTGCCCCAGGGCTCCGCCTCGGCGCGGCCGGGGCCGGGTGCCAGGATCCGGTGGCGCAGCTGGAGCACGCCCCGGGTCAGGGCGGCGGCCCCGGTCGCGGGGCCCGCGTCGCCGACGAGGGCCCGTACGGACCCGGCGTTCTCGCGGACGGCGACGGCCGACGCGTCCACCCCGGCCGCGCGCAGGGCCTCGCGCAGCACCCGCTGCGCGGGGTCGTCCGCCGGGGCCTCGGCCCGCGTACCGCGATCGGCGCAGGACGCGCGCAGGACCGCGGCGGCGCGCGCGGCGGCCCCCGTACGGGCGTCGGCGGCCCGGGACCTGCGGCCGGGTCCGGCTGCGGACGGGTCGGGTGCGGTGTGGCCGACCGCGCTGCCGCGGACCACGCAGTGGACGCTGTCCCCATCGGCCAGGGCGCGTGCCAGCGGCTTGAGCAGCAGCGCCCCGACGCCTTCGCCCGCGCCGGGGCGCCGACTGGACGGGTGCAGCAGCAGTCGGACCCCGCCGACGAGCGCGGCGGCGCATTCGCCGCGGTGCAGGGCGGCGACGGCGAGATGGAGGGCGACGAGCACGGAGGACTCGGCGGTGTCGACCGACTGGCTGGGGCCGGTGAGGCCGAGCAGGGCGGAAAGCCGGTTGGGCAGGCTCCACTGGCCGCCCGCGGGCATCGGCCGGGGCCGCTCGGGCGTCCACGTCCGGGCCGCGAGCAGTACGTAGTCACCGCTGCCGGCGCCGGTGAACACCCCGACGCTGCGCGGCGTACCGTCGCGCGCGGTCAGGGCGTCGAGGCGGCCGCCGGTGCAGCCGGCGTCCTCGAGGGCCTCCCAGGCGGTCTCCAGGAACAGCCGCTCCTGGGGGTCGATCAGGGCGGCCTCGTGCGCGTCGATCCCGAAGAACTCCGGGTCGAAGTCCTGTACGCGCTCCAGGTAGTGGCCCCGCTCGTCGCCGGGCCGGCCGGAAGGCGGCTCGGAGGCGCTGTCGTGCCCGCCGCGCGCGCGGCGCCAGAAGGAGGCGAGGTCGGGGGCGCCCGGGTAGCGGCCGGCCATCCCGACCACCGCGATCGGCCCGGCGGCGGGCGCGGAATCCGTGCTGCGGGCGGGAGCCGGGTGCGCCGCGCCCGGGGACGGCTCCTCGGCGTCCTGCTCCGGCCAGGCGTCCGGCAGTGTGAAGACCACGGGCCCCGAACCGGTGGTGGCGCCGGCGCCACCACCGGCGCCGGTCAGCAGAGCGGCCACCTGGGCCCGGTCCAGATGGCCGTTCTTGAACCGGGTCAGGACTTCCTTCTCGTCCATCTGGACGCGCTCCTTCTCACATCAAATTTGAAACGGCTTCAGCCGCGGCGGGCGAGCAGCACGAGGGCCTCGTCCACGGTGAGCCGGTCGTCGCGGATCGCGTCCAGCAGGACGTCGAGATCGCCGCCCGGCAGAGGCCGTACGGCAGGGGCTGCGGCGGGCGTGGGTGCGGGAGCGGCGGACACCGGCCCGGCGGCGGCCGGGCGGAACGCCGGTTCCGGCGCCTGGCGAGCGGAGCTCCCGAGGGCCGCCGGAGCAGGGGCGAGGTCCTGCGCGGCCGCCCCGGTGCGCGCCGCGATGTATGCGGCCATGGCGGCGAGGTTGGGGTGCTCGTAGAGCAGCACCGACCGCTCCTGGAGACCGAAGGTGCGGTTGACGCCCGCGATGAACTCCGCGCCCACGATGGAGTCCACACCGAGCACGTTGAAAGCGGCGGTGGTGTCGATGTCCCAGGGGTCGCAGCACAGGATCCCCGCGAGCTGCTCCCGCAGCGCCTCCGCGATCCGGGTCGCCGCGGCGGCCGCCGGCACCTGCCGCTCGAGGCCCGTGGCCGGCACCGGGACGGCAGCGGCAGCGGCAGCGGCGGGCACGGTGGCGGCAGCGGCGACCGGCGCCGCTGCGGCGACGGCGTGGGCGAAGGGGGCGGAGACGGGGGCCGCGGCCGCGCTGCTCGCCGCCCGCGCGACCTCACGCGCGAAGGACGCCGGCGTCGGGAAGTCGTACAGGTCGGTCGCCAGCACCCGCAGCCCGTACCGGGCGTTGACGACGGCCACGAACTCGACGACCAGCAGGGAGTCGAGCCCCATGGACTGGAAGGTCTGCTCGGGGTCGATCTTCTCCGGCTTGACCCGCAGCACGTCGCCGAGCACCCCGATGAGGTCCGTCAGTACGTCCGCAGCATGTTCATTCGTCATCGCAGGCTCCTCCAAGTCGTCGGTGGCAGACGGTCACGCGGTGCTGCCCGAGAGCACCGGCCGGGTCCGGCGGGCCGTGGCGGCGCCCAGCGCTTCGCCCGGGGCGTCGCCCACGGGGCGGGGTGCGGGATCGGTACCCGGCATCCCGACGCGGAAGCCCTTCTCCGCGCCCTCGGGCACCAGGCAGGGCAGCAGCAGCGACCACACCCCGGCCACCCGGCGCTGGAGCTCGGCGTACGGCATCCCGGTGGCGGCCAGCGACTCGATCCCGCAGCTCGCCGCGGCGACCAGCGACTCGATGCTCTCCCAGGGGCCCTCGGCGCGGAGTTCACCCGCGTCGCGGGCCTCGCGCAGCAGTCCGCAGACCTCCGCGAGCCAGATCCGGTGGAAGTCGGTGGCGAGCACGGGGAGTCCCGCGCACTCCTTGGTGATGCGGAAGCTGGCCGGGATCGCAGGCTCCTCGCGCAGGTTGAGCGCGAGCCAGTGCGTCGTGTTGATCAGCGTCTGGAGCGGAGAGAGGCCGGAAGCGCGCAGTTCGCGCACCGACGCGTGCAGCAGCTCGCAGCCGCGCAGCTGGACCGCCTCCGCCAGTTCGTCTTTGGAGGCGAAGTGGAAGTACAGCGCCCCCTTGGTCACTCCGGCGAACGCGGCGATCTCTCCCAGCGTCGCGTTCGCATAGCCGTTGCGGTGGAACATCTCGGCTCCCGCATGCACGAGCTTCCTGCGGGTCCGCTCCGACCTGTCCTGCATCGCGCTGCCTCCTCGGCCCGTGGTCCGGGCGCGCGTCCGGCCCGGCGAGCCGATCGCGGCCGCGTTCCTCGTATCGCGTACGGCCATCTCAGCCCACGCGTACGAGTCGCTCGCTGTTCGTGTCCGTGGCCACCGGACTCTCGGGGCTGGCCATCAGGATCGAGCGCTGCAGCCGGCGCAGGGCGGCCGAGGGCTCGAGCCCGAGTTCGCGCACCAGGGTGGCGCGCAGCCGCTGGTAGACGTCGAGGGCCTCGCCTCGGCGGCCGGAGCGGTGCAGGGCCAGCATGAACTGGCCGTGCAGGTTCTCGTGGGTGCGGTACCGGCTGGCCAGCACGGTCAGTTCGGCGAGCAGCTCGCGGTGCCGGCCGAGCCGCAGATCCGCCTCGATGCGCTGGTCGAGCGCGCAGAGCCGGGTCTCCTCGAGCCGCCGGGCCTCCATGTCCAGCTGGATCCCGCCGTGCACGTCGGCGAAGGCCGGCCCCGACCACAGGGCGAGCGCCTCGCGCAGTTGCCGGGCTGCGCCCGGGAAGTCGCCCGCGTCCATGGCCCGGTAGCCGATGCCGGCGAGCCGGTCGAACTCGCGGACGTCGCTGGTGCCGCCGCCGCTGTTGAGCAGGTAGCCGCCGGGCAGCGTGACGAGCACGTCCTTGGCGGTGCGCCGCTCCGCGTCGCCCGCGGTGCCCTCGGCACCTTCGCCGCCTTCGCCGGCGGCCGCACCGTGCTCCAGTGCGTTCGCGATGAGGGCCCGCAGCTGCAGTACGTAGGTCTGCAGCGTGGTGCGGGCACTGCGCGGCGGTGTTCCCGCCCACAGTTCCTCGATCAGAGCCGAGACCGGGACGACCTGGTCGGCATGAAGTGCCAACAGTGCCAGCACCTGTCGCGGTTTGGGGGCCGTGGGCGTAACGGAGACTCCATGCTCCCGAACCGCCAGTGTGCCCAGTACTTCGATGTCCACGCCGTACTCCCCTGTCCGTGGATGAGCCTTCGCCAGTAAAAAACAGGACCGGCGGTTTGTCAATACGAAACCGACCGTGCTGTTTTTATTTCTTAGCCCACCTAACGATCCCTCATGTACCGCTCCGACCTGCGGAGTTGTCATCACGGAAGCTCGCCGGCCCTCCTCCCACCCCACTCTGCATCTCCTCCAGAACAAACCGAGGAGGGTGAAAACAGACCGCAAGGTCTCCCCTTACCGGCCACGGCGGACACGCAAAAGCCCCGGCCCCTCCGCGCGGTGCGGGAGGGAGCCGGGGCAGGGTGGTCGTGTCGCCCACGCCCCCTACCGCTCGCGGGCACCCTCGGCCTTGAGGTCCGCGAGAAGGGGAGCCGGTACGAGCGTCGGCAGCAGGAGCCGCCAGAACCGGGTGACCGTGGAGGCCGAGAGCCACGCCATGTCCCGGGCGCCGAGCACCTCGAAGCCCACGGTCGCGGCCACCACGGCGGAAGCCACGTCCCGGGCCGCCACTTCGGGGCGCAACTCGCCCTCTGCGTCGGCCTGTTCCAGCGTCTCCTCGACCCACTTCCGCCAGCGCTCGCGCAGATCGGACTGCGGCGCGCGGGAGGCATCCCCGCTCAGCTCGAAGCCGGCCCGCAGCACCACATCGGTGCGCAGCGCCGCGGCGAGGCCATGGGTGACGTCGACGAGGAGCTGTAGGCGGCCCGCCCCGGGCGGGGCCCCTGAATCGGTGACGGCCAGCAGCCGGGTGAGCGCCGCCGCCTCGACGGCGTCCGCCAGCGCGGCCTTGCTCGCGAAGTGGAAGTGCAGCGCCCCGTTGCTCACCCCGGCCAGCGAACTGATCCCGGTGAGCGACGCCACCGAGAAACCCTCCCGGTCGAAGATCTGGGCCGCGGACCGGATCAGGGTGTCACGCGTGCGCGCCGCGCGCTCCTGTTTGACCATCGACTGCTCCGTCACTGCGAGGGGTTGCGACGCCTGCGAAGGGCAGGCGGTACGTACGTGCTGCGGAGCTGCGCGAGGGAGCTGCACCTGACGGGCGGCGCCCCTCACGGTCATGACAGGCCTCTCCCGGCAGGATGCGACCCCGCTCCGTAGGGCAACTATAACAAACCGCGTATGCGGTTTTTGCCGAAAGGGCTCGCCCCGTTCGGTTATGACCGAAAACTGGGCCAAGTCACCGGCGCTGTTCGGGCACACTCGGTCACGTTCAGCCACGCTGCTCGAGAATCACTGTCGTCACGCTCGACTCACCCAGGAGAGCGAACCGCTGAAGCGGCTGGGGCTACAGTGGGCCACGGGCCGGGAGGACCCCATTGACCAGGGGAAACGACCCAACCAGGAGAAGGCTCTGCAGTGCTTGCAGTAGCGGAGGCTCAGCTACCGCTAGAAATTAAACCGGTTGGTATGTATCTTTCCCGGCCAGAGGCACATCAAGCCCTACTCGCCAGCGGAGCCCAGGGGGAGCAATGTCTGCGAGCACGTTTCAAGTTGAACGAACCGCGTTCAACGGAGAAATGACGGGACGGGACGGCTGGACTTCCACGAGCAGACCCGCCGTCGTCCGACCCACCACCTGGACCACCACCGTTCCCAAGGAGTTGGTGCACCGCGCCGCCGTCGCCGAGGTCATGCTCACCGACTGGGCGCGCCTGGACGACACCCACTTCACGGTGACGGCGCAGTGGCCCCGCGGCCACAGCTTCTACACTCCGGTCCACGGCAGCCATCACGACCCGCTCATTGCCGTCGAGACGTTCCGCCAGGTCGGCGCCCTGCTGGGCCATGCCGAGTTCGGCGTCCCGTTCGGGCACCAGTTCCTGCTCAGGGACCTCAGCATCGCGGTGGAGCCCCAGCAGCTCGAGATGGGCTGGACGCCCGCCTCCGTCGACATCGCCGTCACTTGCACCGACGTCAAACGGCGCGGCAACCAGCTCTCGAGCCTGCGCTACGAGGCCGTGATCCGCCGCGACGGTCGACTGGCCGCGACGGCCGCTGCCAGCTACACGTGCATCTCTCCTGCGGTCTACCGTCGGCTGCGCGGCGACCGCGCCGTGAGCGGCGAACAGCGGCAGCTGCCGCTCACCGCCCCAGCGGCCCCGCAGAGCGTCGGACGCCTGTCGCCCATGGACGTCGTCCTGTCCCCGACCGACAGGCCGGACCGCTGGTACCTGCGAGCGGACACCCGACACCCCGTGCTCTTCGACCACCCTGTCGACCACATACCCGGCATGGTGCTGCTCGAGGCCGCCCGCCAGGCCACTTCCGCCGTGCTGGGACGCTGCTCCTTCCTTCCTCTCAGCCTGGACAGCACCTTCGAGCGGTACACCGAACTGGATGCTCCCTGCATCATCGAGACGCACGAACTCCCCAAAGGGGTGGTCCCCGAAGGACGGGAGGCCATCCGGGTGACCGGCCACCAGAACGGCCATCGCGTCTTCAGCTCCATCGTGACCGCGGGGTTGTGCGACCTCTGACCGGCCGCCGACCCCGCCGTCGGCATCACGTCGACACGAAAGCGCGCAGGTGATCCCTCGCCCACCCGCGGAAGGAGCCGGCAGGCCGGCCGAGCAGTGCGGGGACCGTCGGGTCCACCCGGGCCTTCGCTCCGGCACGCTGCCGCTCCGCGCCGGCCAAGAGCGCCTCCACGAGGTCTCGCGGATAGCGCTCGCCCAGTGCGGTACGTGCCTGCTGCGGACCCAGTTCCTCGAAACGCAGCGGACTTCCCAGCAGCTCGGCGAGCTGGGCGGTCTGCTCGGCCGCAGTGAGCGCCTCGGGCCCCGTCAGCGTGTAGGCGCGGCCCGCATGCCCTTCCCGGGTGAGGGCGTGCACCGCCACGTCCGCTATGTCCCGCGGATCGACGCAGGCGTTGCCCGAAGGCCCGCCCAGGGCCCGCACCACGTGGTCCGAGCGGACGGACGCCGCCCAGGACAGGGCATTGGACATGAACGAGCGCGGGCGCAGCAGCGTCCACTCCGTCCCGGAGCCGCGCAACAGCTCCTCGTTCCTGCGCTGCCAACGGGTGATCAGGTCATCCGCCCCGGGATCCTCCACGGCCGCGGCGGAGAGCTTCACCACGCGCCGTACGCCGGCCGACCGCGCGGCGTGGAGGAAGGCCGCGTCGTCGTCCCCCCCGACCCGGCTGGTCACCAGAAGGGCGGTGCCCACCCCGCGCAGGGCCCGTACGAGCGACGCGGGGTCCCGATAGTCGCCGTGGACTCGCTCGGCCGTCGCGGACGCCCCCGTGACACGCTCCGGTTCCCTGGCCATGACGCGCACCGGCAGCTCGGCGGGGAGCCGCCGGACCACTTCCCGCCCGACCGTCCCCGTGGCGCCTGTGACAAGAAGCATGTTTCCTCCCTGACCTGACGTTTTCCTCCGCCGCTATCGGCCGAAGATGGTTACCCGCTGTAAGATACGAACTGAGCGGTTTTTTACTGACGCACCACCACAGCAGGGAGGAGCCAGAGTGGCTGAGCAAGTCCGGGCCATCCGTACACGGCAGGCGATCCTTTCTGCGGCAGCCAAGGTCTTCGAGGATTCCGGGTACCAGGCGGCCACGATCTCCCAGATCCTCACCGCGGCCGGGGTGACCAAGGGAGCCCTGTACTTCCACTTCCAGTCGAAGGAAGACCTGGCGCAAGGCGTACTCGCCGAGCAGGATCAGCGGATCATGGTCCCCGACCGCACCTCCAAGGTGCAGGAGATCCTGGACATGGTGATGCTGCACGCCTACCGCCTGCAGACGGATCCCATGGTGCGCGCCGGCGTACGGCTGACCATGGACCAGCTTGCGCAGGGCCTCGACCGCAGCGGCCCGTTCGTGCGCTGGGCCGAGGTCGTCACCGCTGCGCTTCAGAAGGCCCAGGAGCAGGGCGAGCTGCTGCCGCACGTCGTGCCGTCCGAGACCGCCGACATCATCGTGGGCTCGTTCGCCGGGGTCCAGTCCATGTCCCAGGCCATCTGCGACTACCGCGACCTGGCGGTCAGGGCCTCCGCACTGATGCGGCACCTGCTGCCCAGCATCACCGTGCCCTCCGTCCTGGCCTCGCTCGACCTCACCGAGTCCCGGGGAGCCACCGTCTACGCCGAGGCCCTCAAGGCGGCGAACGAGCTGGAGAGCGCGGGCGCCATCGCCTGAGCGGCCGGTCGCAGCCCCCGGCTCCGTCACGGGCGCCCCGCGCGGGCGCCCGCGCCGAAGTACGCCGACAGCGCGACGGCCAGGTCGTCGCCGCCCGGTGCCCACGCGATGTAGCCGTCGGGCCGCACCAGCAGCGCCTGGTACGGCACGTCGGGGGTGGCCCGGGCGCGCACGACGCGCAGGATCCGCTCCCGGCCCCGCGCTTCCTCGCGGTAGCCGCTGCCCTGCTCGCCGAAGAGCAGCAGCAGCGGCCGGCCGTCCTGCAGGAGCCCGATCACGTCGGTCTCGCCGGTCGCGGTGGTGAGCGCGACGTTGTGCAGGAACCTTCCTTCGCCGGCGGCGGGCCGCCCGGCACGCTCCGGGAGCACCGTGTCCTGGGCACTGATGATGCCGCTGAGGTGCCCGGTGGCCCGGTCCGCCGCCAGCAGACCCGTGAACACCCCGCGCAGGGCGTCGGCCTCGGGCCCCGGCCGCATCAGGGCGAGCTGGGCCCGCGTGTTGTCGATGACCCGCCGGGCGACCGGCCGGCGCTCCGGGTCGTAGGTGTCGAGCAGGTCCCGGCCCGCCTCACCGCGCACGGCGAGCGCCAGCTTCCAGCCCAGGTTGAGGGCGTCCAGCACTCCGGTGCTCAGGCCCTGCCCGCCGATCGGGAAGTGCACGTGCGCCGCGTCCCCCACGAGGAAGACCCGTCCCGCCCGGAAGGTCGTGGCCAGCCGGGTGAAGTCGCTGAACCTGCCGAGCCAGCGCGGCTCTTCCATCTCGATCTCGCGTCCGGCGATCCAGGCCACCTCCCGGCGCAGCTCCTCCAGGGTGGGCGGCAGGTGCCGGTCCGAGTGCGCCCCGGTGCAGTTGAGCGTCCGGATGTGCGTCATGCCCTCGGGGTCGCGCTTGACCACGAGCCAGCCGCGGGGCGTACGGTGCCAGCCCGCGGCCAGTGCATCCGGGTCGGCGAGCGTGACGGCCCCCATCAGGGCCGACACCGTTGCCGGATGGGTGTCGGAGCCGATGCCCGCCCGCTCGCGGACCATGCTGCGGGCCCCGTCGGCCCCCACCACGTACCGGGCGGTGCAGACGGCCGGCCCGGCCGGCCCCTCGGCCGTGATCCGCACCCCGTCCGGCTCCTGGGACAGCCCGGTCACCCGGTGCTCGCGCAGGATCCGTGCGCCCGCGGCGCGGGCGCGCCCCTCGAAGAGGCGCTCGAGCTGCGCCTGCGGGCACTTGAGGATCGGCTCCGGCTCGTTCTCGGGAGCCGTGATGACCAGGCCGGGCAGACCCGCGAAGTGGAAGGGGCTGGCGCCCGCGGCACGGTCGTACGGGGCCGTCGGCGCCGGCAGGTGGCCGCGGCGGGCCAGGCACTGCACCGCCCGGGCGTGCAGTGTGGTCGCCTTGGGGCGCTCGGACACCTCGGCCGCCGATTCGAGGACGACCGTGTCGACTCCGTACGCGGCCAACTCTGCGGCCACGAGCATCCCGACGGGCCCCCCGCCGACCACCGCCACCTGCGCCTCTATCCGGCGTTCCCCCTGCACAGCGGTGCCCTCCCGTTGGCCCATGTCCCGTACGGCAGCGAAAATATACCGGCTGTGCTGTTTTTTTTCACGCTCCGGGGCAAAAACAGCCCCGTCGGCGATGCGGCACAGGTCAGGGGCGGAGCTCGCGCACCGCCGAGGACATGGGGCCGCCCTCCGAGCGCTCGGTCTTGCGGCCCTTGATGCCCGGCGCCAGCGTCCGGGCGTCCACGGCTTCCGCCGGCGCCCCCCGCGCGTACAGCCCGTCGGGGGCGGTGTCCCGGTCGTGGGGCAGCAGCCAGAACACGCGGCGCCGGAAGGTGCCGGAGGAGCGCGACGGTTTGGCCTTCGGCCCCAGCAGGGCGTAGCCGACCATCCGGCCGTCACGGTGGTACGCGGGCCTGCCGCGCCGGGTCGGCAGCCGGTCCAGGCTCTGACGGACGTAGTCGAGCCGGCTGATGTCCTCGAGCCAGACGAGGTCCACTTCGTGGACGATCTCGTCTTCTGCGATGAGGGCGCTCATGCTGTCTCCTCGTCCGCGAGCAGGCCGATGCCCGGGTAGTACTTGCGCTGGTTGGACAGGATCATTTCCTTCGGCGAGGCCAGTCCCACCACCTCGCGAACGCGCGCCGCGAAGGCCCGGGAAGAGATCGCAGGGGCCCCCTCATTCTGGCACCAGCCCCTGTAGGCCGCGTACAGCTGCGCTTGCTCCGCCCGCAGATCGGCCTCGAGGCGGCAGGTCTCGCCGATGAAGCGCCCGGTGTGGTCCTCGGTCTCCGCGTACGCCGTGGTCGCGATGCGCACCCGCTCGGGGCCCGTGAGGTCCTTGTCGCCGCCGACGTACCGACGGGCGCCCTCGATCAGCCAGTTGAGGATGCCCGGACCCTCCTGGGTGACGAGGACGTCCGCCAGGTTGTCTATCTTGCGGTCGTCGGAGACGACCCGCTCGAACGGGATCAGCCGCATCCGCCGCCAGAACGCGAACCCGCCGGTGCCCACCTCGGGCCGGTGGTTGCCCAGCAGCCACATCTTGTGCGTCGGCTCGAAGCTGAAGAAGTCCTGCCGCATCCTGCGCGCCTTGATGCGGTCGCCGCCGGTGAGCAGTTTGACGCGGGCCTCGTCGAAGCGGTCGCCCGGCTTGACCTCGCTGCACACGATCACGCGCCGGCCGTGCAGCTCGGCGAGGTCGGTCGGGTGCCCCTCGTACGGCCGTGACATCAGGAACCCGGGGGGCGCCGCGTCCGCGTAGTCCCCGAGCAGCTTCATCAGCACGTCCAGCAGCACGGACTTGCCGTTCTTGCCGGACCCGAACAGGAACGGCATGACCTGGGCGCCGACGTCCCCGGTGACGGAGTAGCCGAGCAGCAGCTGCAGGAAGCCGATCATCTCCGCGCCCTCCGGCCCCTCGCCGAAGGTGTCCGTCAGGAAGCTGTTCCAACGCGGCGTGGGCATCGGCTGCGGCGCCGCCGAGGTGGAGCGGGAGTGGAAGTCCTTCGTGGGCTCGGCGGGGCGTATGTGCCCGGTGCGCAGGTCCACGACGCCCGCGGGGGTGCACAGCGCGTACGGATCGGCGTCCAGCCGGGCCGCGTTGAGCACCATGCCCGGGGCGGACTTGGCCTGGGTGAGCATCGCGTTCATCCCGCTGGTGCTGAGCGTGCGGCGGCGGTGCTGCTGGAGCGCGGCCGGGGTGTAGACGCCGCGGGGGTCGGTGGTCGCGATGGACTCCGCGAGGTCGCCCGCGGACCACATCACGGTGTCGTCCTCGTCGATCTGCCAGCGCGTGCCGTCCCAGCGGAACCAGCCGATCCCGGGAACGTGCCGGTAGTCGTTGCGGTAGAGCTTGACGAACAGCTTGGCGTTGCCGCGGTCGGTGAGGGTGTCCGGCAGCAGTCCGTCCGCCGTCGCCTCGCCGTCCGCGGCCGGGGACGGCGGGGCAGCCGGGGCAGCGCCCGCCACCTCCCGGCCGGCAGAGCTCCCCCTGGACTCCACCGGCTCCCGGGGAGCGGGGACGGGCTGCGCAAGGATCTGGGCGGCGACGGCCTGCACGTCGAAGCCGGACAGCATGCTGTCGTTCTCCACGCTCACACGCGGCCTCGGAGGGCCAGCGGACGTGCCAGTCCCGCGCTGAGCCCGCCACGGATGATGGCGCGGCAGCGGTGCTCCTGCCCCGGGCGGGCCAGCTCGGCCGCATCCTGCAGGGCCCGCAGGACCTCGGCCTCGCCGGCGTGCCCGGCGGCGACGAGCCCGCCGGCCGTGAAGGCGGCGCGGTTCAACTTCTCGGAGAACGCGGCCCCTTCGGGTATGGCGGCGCAGGCTGCGACTTCGGCGAGCACCCCTGCCAGGACCTTCTCCGACGCACCGCGTCCCCCGCCCGCAGCGATCACGGCCTGCCGGGCGCGCGGCGGTACGGGACGGGCCCCGTGGGCGGCCGCGGAGGGCAGGTGCCCGGTGCGTTCCAGTTCCCGGGCGAGCCAGGCCGGCAGCGGCGCAGGCACGCGCGTGGCCCCCACGGGCCGGTAGACGCCCGCCGGGGTCACGGTCCCCGGAGCCACGATGTACCCGCCGTGCGCCCGTACGTCGACCTGCCAGGCCAGGGCCCGGCCACCGCCCGATCCCGCGGAGCACTGCCACCGGTGGCCTCCGGCGTTGCGGTACCAGACGTGCAGGCCCCCGGAGGGCGTACGCACGCGCAGGGTCGACTCGTCGTCCGCCGGACTGGCGGCGCCCCGCAGAGCCGCCAGCACGCCCAGGGTGTGGAAGCCGTTGGCCAGCCCGGTCAGGTCGACCGTGTCGGCTATCCCGACACCGGGCAGGAGCCGTTCACGGTCGGGGAGTTCGCGCGCGTGCGCGTCGATGTCGATGACGACCAGGCCCGCGGGGCCCGTGGCGACACCGACCCCGAGGTCAGGGCGAGCACCCCACCACTGCTCGATCCGTTCGGAGTCGAGCGTGGCTGCATGGAATCCATGGCACGAGCGGCCCGCCCGGAGGCAGTCGCACGCCCCCCGGTTGTGGCCCGGAGTGCGGCACGCGTCGCAGTTGCCCACCGGCGTCTTGCGACCCGGGGCAAGGGGGTGAACCGGCCACCCCTGACGCGCACACCATCTGGCAGTCGTCAGAGGCTGCGACGCGACCGGTGCAGCTCTGGTGAACTGCCGTGGGTCGCTGCGCGAAACCCGCAGCTCAGCTGCCATTCACTTCCCCCATCAGCGACTGAAGCGACTCAACGCCCAAAATCAGATTATCGAAACCCCTGAGGGACGAGAGGCATATGAGCCAGAACAGGTGTACGTGTCCACAGAGAGCCCCAGCGACCGAGCGACTGACCGGTCAGCTACCGAATCTCTTTCAGTCGCTCGCCGAGTAGCTCACAGAACACCAGGTCACAGGCCTGCGCAAGGCAGAACAGCGACCGAAGCGACTCAAGTCGCCTATATATGACGCACACGCGCACACACGCGCACGCACGCCAATGTCTCCATATACCTGAGCCTTCAGTCGCTTCAGTCGCTGCCGCACCCGCATCAGCCCTCTGACCTGCATCTTTCCCCGGCCACGCCCAGCGACCCAGCGATCGTTCAGTCGCTCCCGTTCAGTCGCTGCCCCCGCACCCGCCCCTTCCGGGCCGCTCGAGCCCGCCTGGGCCGGGGATTTAGCAGGAAGCAAGCGACGTGAGTCAACGCGTCGTGGCGAGCAGGGACCGGAGCTCCTGCGCGTAGGCCCTGGGGTGCGTGGTGTTCCCGTTGTGCCCGCCCGGGAAGGTCCGTATCCCGGCACCCAGGAGGTCCGCCAGTTCCACGGCGCACCGGTGGTCGAACACCCCGGCCGGCGTCCCGGCACCGACCGCCGGGATGATCCGGGTCTGCGTGCGGGTCAGTTCGGCCGGGTCGAGGGTGTCCCCGATGACCGCCGAGAAGTCGTGCTCGATGAAGTAGTCGAAGTTGGCGCGGCGCTGGGCGTCGATCGGCTGCGGGGTCAGGCCCGGCTCGGCGTCCTGCCGGGAGGGGTCTATGCCCACCACCCGGGCCATCTCCGCAAACACCCCGCCGAGCCCGCCGGCCCGGTACAGCTCCTGCAGCCCGGCGAGCTCCGCCTCGTGACGGCTCCGCAGCTCCGCGGGCAACAGCAGCGGGGACACCGGCTCGTGGGCCACCAGGGTGCTCACCTGCCCCGGATACCGCACGGCCACATGCAGCCCGATCAGGGCGCCCATGCTGCATCCCAGCATCAGAGCGGGCTCGTCGGTGACCGCCGCCAGCAGCCGGTGCACGTCCTCGGCGTGCTCCGCGAGCGACGTGGTCCGCCCGGGCTCCTCTAGGCGGCTGCGGGAGAGGCCGCGCCGGTCGTACGTCAGGACCCTGAACGCGTCGGTGAGATGGGGGACCATGTCGACCGTGCGGTCCGCATCCCCCTCTCCGCTCTGCGCGATGAGCAGCAGCGGGCCGGAGCCTTGGACCTGGTAGTGCAGCGTGGCGCCGGCCACCGCCACGATCCCCGTGGTGGTGTTGCTGCTGCTCTGAACGGTGTTGGACATGACGACTCCCCCAAGATGTCTGCCGCAACGGCCTTCGCCCGCTGCTCTGCGACCAGCCTAATCCATCGAAACAGATACATCAAGAGAGATGTATCCACCTTGATGTATCTTGCCTCCATGGATGGAATCGAACTGTTCCTGCTGGGCCGCGCCCTGATGAAGCTCGGCGAGGAAGCCCTGCCCGAACCCCCCGGCGGACCGGGCCAGTACGCGGGCAGCACCCGCTCCGTGGTCATCGTCGCCGGGGACATCGCCGCGCACCCCGACACCACCGTCGGCGAGACGGCCCAGCGCACCGGGCTGCCCCAGAGCCAGGTCTCCACCGCCGTAGCCCGCCTGCGCGAGGCCGGTTCGGTCCGGACGGCCCCCGACCCCGCCGACCGCCGCCGCACGCTGGTCAGCCCGTCCCCGACGGTCTCCGACCGCGTGGCCGCCGTCCGGGCCGCGGGCTCCTCCAAGGTCGAGGAGGCCCTCGCGAAGGCCCTCGGCACCACCGAGGCCGCCCGCCTCCCGGAGGTGACCGAGGCCCTGGAGCTCCTGGCCCGGCACCTGGTCCGGGAAGCCCGCTAGGCCGCCCCGGGCACCGGGCACCGGGCGCAAGCCCCGCGCCCGGGGCACGGGCCCCGCGCCCCGGCCCGCGCCCTCAGCCCTCCTGCGGCCCGAACTCCCCCGTCAGCAGGAGCTTCTTCTGCGGCTTGCCCATCGCGTTGCGCGGAACCGCCGGCACGAACCGCACCTCGCGCGGCCGCTTGTGCACGGACAGGTTCGCGGCGACGAACTCCGTGAGCTCCGCGCCCGTCACCCCCTCCGCGACGACGAAGGCGACGATCCGCTGCCCCAGGTCCGGGTCCGGCACCCCCACCACCGCGGCCTCGCTGACCTTGGGGTGGTCCAGCAGGGCGTTCTCGATCTCCCCGGCGCCGATCCGGTAGCCGCCGGACTTGATCATGTCGATGGAGGCCCGCCCCACGATCCGGTGCACCCCGTCCGCCTCGTCGACGGCCGCGATGTCGCCCGTACGGAACCACCCGTCCTCGGTGTACGCGGCCGCCGTGGCCTCCGGACGGCCCAGGTATCCCGCGAACAACGTCGGACCGGTCAGCTGGAGTTCCCCGATCTCGGCACCCGGCTCGGCCGCGACCCGGGTCAGGATCCCCGGCAGCGGGGTGCCGACCGTACCGGGCCGGACCTCGCCGCCAGCGCGCCCGCTGACGGTGATCAGCGTCTCCGTCATCCCGTACCGCTCCACGGGCCGCAGCCCGGTCAGCCGCTCCAGGTCCCGGAAGACCGGCGCGGGCAGCGCGGCGCTGCCCGAGACCAGCAGCCGGGCCCCGGACAGCGCGGCCGCGGCCTCCGGAGCCCCGGCGATACGGGACCACACGGTCGGCACCCCGAAGTACAGGCTCCCGCCCGCCGCCGCATACGCCTCGGGCGTCGGCCGCCCGGTGTGCACGAGGCGGCTGCCGGTGCGCAGGGCCCCGAGCACGCCGAGCACGAGCCCGTGCACGTGGAACAGCGGCAGCCCGTGCACGAGCGTGTCCTCGGCGCTCCACTGCCAGGCTCCGGCGAGCGCGTCCAGGTCGGCGGCGAGCGCCGCGCCGGTCAGCAGCACGCCCTTGGGCGCGCCCGTGGTCCCGGAGGTGTACAGCACCAGCGCCGGGTCCTCGGGCGCGGCGGCGGGCCCGTTCCAGTCGGAGCGCCGGGCGAAGTCCACGTCCACGAGCACCGCGCCGGAGTCCCGCAGGATGTGCTCGCGCTCGGCGGGCCCCGCATCGGGCGGCAGCGGTACGAACGGCACCCCGGCCAGCAGCCCGCCGACCATGGCGGCGACGGTCTCCAGGGAGGCCGTCGCCGTCACCGCGAAGGCCTTCGCCCCGGCCACGTCGGCGGCCACCGCGCGCGCCGCGCCGAGCAGTTCCTCGTACGAGGCGGTCCGCCCCGCGACGCCGATCGCGTCCCTCCGGTCCCCGTACACCCCGTCCAAAGCGGTCAGCACGGTCACGGTCACGTCCCCCTCGGTGTTGCTCAGGCCTGGTCGGCCCCAGGCTACGGCCCGGCTCCCGCCCACCGGGCAACACCGGCCCGCCTGCACTCGAGGCGGAGTCGAAGCCCGCCGCCGCGCGCGCCGCGCAGCAGCGCTGCGCCCCACCGCCCCCGCACGGGGCCCGGAGCCGAAGCCCCGGGCCCCGCCCGGTCAGATGACGCCCTGCGCCAGCATCGCGTCCGCGACCCGCTCGAACCCGGCGATGTTCGCGCCGGTGACGTAGTCGCCCGGTGCCCCGTACCGCTCGGCGGTCTCGTACGCGACGGCGTGGATCGAGCGCATGATGCCCGCGAGCTCGTCCTCGACGCGCTGCGCGCTCCAGGCCACCCGGCCGGCGTTCTGGCTCATCTCGAGGGCGCTGACCGCCACCCCGCCCGCGTTGGCCGCCTTGCCGGGCCCGAACGCGACCCCGGCCTCCTGCAGGATCCGCACGGCCTCGGGAGTGGTCGGCATGTTGGCGCCCTCGGAGACCGCCTTGACCCCGCCCGCGACGAGCGTACGGGCGTCCTGCGCGGCCAGTTCGTTCTGCGTGGCGGAGGGGAAGGCGACGTCCGCCGGCACCTCCCAGACCCGCCCGCCGGGCACGAACCGTGCCGAGGACCCGCGCCGCGCCGCGTACTCGCTCACGCGCCCGCGCTCGACCTCCTTGATCTGCTTGAGCAGCGCCAGGTCGATGCCCTTCTCGTCGACGACGTAGCCCTTCGAGTCCGAGCAGGTCAGCGGGTTCGCGCCGAGCTGCTGCAGCTTCTCGATCGTGTACAGAGCGACGTTGCCGGAGCCGGAGACCACCGCGGTCAGCCCGTCCAGCGACTCGCCGCGGACCGCCAGCATCTCGGCGGCGAACAGCACGCTGCCGTAGCCGGTCGCCTGCGGCCGGATCGCGGAGCCGCCCCACCCCTGGCCCTTGCCGGTCAGGACGCCGGCCTCCCAGCGGTTGGTGATGCGCCGGTACTGGCCGAAGAGGTAGCCGATCTCGCGGCCGCCCACGCCGATGTCCCCCGCGGGCACGTCGGTGTGCTCGCCGATGTGCCGGTGCAGCTCGGTCATGAAGGACTGGCAGAAGCGCATGACCTCGGCGTCCGACCGGCCGTGCGGGTCGAAGTCGCTGCCGCCCTTGCCGCCGCCGATCCCCAGGCCGGTCAGGGCGTTCTTGAAGATCTGCTCGAAGCCCAGGAACTTCACCACGCCGATGTCCACCGACGGGTGGAAGCGCAGGCCGCCCTTGTACGGGCCGAGCGCACTGTTGAACTCGACGCGGTAGCCGCGGTTGACGTGGACGCGGCCCCGGTCGTCCTGCCACGGGACGCGGAAGAGGATCTGGCGCTCGGGTTCCGTGAGCCGCTCCACCAGGGCCACGGCCGGGTCGGCGTACTCGGGCCGGGCGGCGAAGACGGGGGCCAGGGTCTCGAGGACCTCCCGCACCGCCTGGTGGAACTCGGGCTGTGCGGGGTTGCGGCGCTCGATCTCGGCCCGCAGGTCTTCCAGCCTGTCCTTCGAGTCCTTCACGTGTGTCCCTCCAGGGAGTGCGCGGTGCGTAAACGACGGCAGGTGCATGGTGCCTGCTGAGGGAGTCGTTCCGGGGAGCGGTTCCGTTCCCCGGACGGCGCACATCCCGTGAATCCTCGCGAATCCCCCGCGACACGTGGCCACGCTGCCCCTACGATCGGCAGCCTTGACGATTCGATGACCCGTGCATGAGCGCGAACAGACCATGCGCAGACCACCAACAGGGGGAAACGGACGTGGACATCGCAGGGCTCGTCTCGCTCATCGCCGCGACGATCACGACGGGCCTGATGGCGGGCCTGTTCTTCGCCTTCGACGTCTCGGTGATGCCGGCGCTGGGGCGCTCGGACGACCGGACGTTCATCTCGGTCATGCAGCGCGTCAACGTCGCCATCATCAACGGCTGGTTCATGACCGGCTTCCTCGGCTCCCTGCTCTTCACGGGCCTCGCGCTGGCCCTGTACCTCGCCTCCGGCGCAGGTGAGGTGGCGCCGCCGCTGATCGGTGCGCTCGTCGCGTACGCCCTCCAGCTCGGTGTCACCGGCAGGGTCAACATCCCGCTCAACAACGCCCTGGACCAGGCCGGCCCCGTCGAGCGGATCGCCGATCCGGCCGCCGTCCGCCGCGCCTTCGCTTCGCGCTGGGTGCCGGCCAACCGCTGGCGGACGCTGCTGTGCACGATCGCCCTGGGCTGTCTGGCCTGGGCCCTCGTACTGCACGGACGCCTCTGAGGCCGCTGCGGCCGCTGCGGCTCAGCGCGCGGTGGCCCGCCCGTACAGCACCAGCGCCCGCGCGAGGGCCGTCAGCGCCGCCGTGCAGAGCAGGGTACGGATGATGTTCGTGGTCACCCAGGTCCCCTTGAACTTGTCCACGATCGAGAAGTCGGTCAGCTTCGCCGCATCGCCCGCGTCGGCGAGCTCGTTGTTCAGCGGGATGTTCACGGTGAAGGTGATCACCAGCACGACGAGGTAGAGGGCGGCCGCCGCCGCCACCCAGACCGCCACCCCGCGCCGGCCCTTGCGGTACTCGACGACCGCCGAGGCGACGGCGGCGAGCAGGGCCACCACGAAGGCGGTGCCGAACAGCCCGCTCCCGTCGATGACCGCGTTGAAGTTCTGCATCGCGGTGACGTACGTCCGCTCGTCGCCCCGCGCCAGTCCCGGCATCACCGAGACGTCGAAGGCGAAGAACAGGCCCGCCATCAGGCCCACGAGCACGGTCGAGACCATGAGCAGGACGGTCGCGATCCGGTTGCTGCCGCCGGCTGTGTTCGTCTGCACGAGAGGCTCCCATCTGGTCGATCCGGTCGATGTGGTCGAGCTGGAGACGTACTGCCACAGGTTCTGGTCTGATCTCGAAATTTCCGGTGTCCGCGCAGGACACGCCCTCGGTAGGGTGCGGCCATGAGCACCTCCGCACTCCGCCTGGAGCCGGTCACCGCAGCCAACTTCGACGCGGTGTGCGCGGTACAGGTCCGCCCCGACCAGGCCCACCTCGTCTCCCCCGTGGTCAAGTCCCTGGCCGAGGCCTACGTCCACGGGGACACCGCCTGGCCGCGCGCAGTCGTCGACGGCGACGAGGTCGTCGGCTTCGTCATGGCCTTCGTCGACATCGCCTGGGCCCCGGAGCGGGACCCGGCCGACATCCGCTCGGGCATCTGGCGCCTGAACGTCGGCGCCGCCCACCAGGCCAAGGGCTACGGCCGCTTCGCGGTCCGGGCCGTCACCGCCGAGCTCCGGCGCCGCGGCGCCGACCGCGCGTACGTCACCTGGGAGCCCGGCCCCGGCACGCCCGAGCCGTTCTACCGGGGCCTCGGCTTCCGCCTCACCGGCGAACTGAGCGGCGGCCAGACCGTCGGCGTACTGGACCTGCCGGACGGTGCCTAGGTCCCGTCCGGCAGGACCACCGTGCGCGGGGGCCCGGCGCCCGCCGGCGCGGCGACGAGGGCGGCGGCCCCCGTACGGAACTCCTGCGGGCTGACCCCGCGGACCCGCTTGAACGCCGTCGACAGCGCGAACGCCGAGCCGTAGCCCACCCGTCGGGCCACCGTCGCCACCGTGGCGTCCGGCTCCCGCAGCAGATCGGCCGCCAGGGCCAGGCGCCACCCCGTCAGGTACGCCATCGGCGGCTCCCCGACCAGGTCCGTGAACCGCCGCGCCAGCGAGGCCCGGGAGACCCCGGCCTTCTGCGCGAGCTCCTCCACCGACCAGCCGTGGGCCGGGTTCTCCTGCAGCAGCCGCAGCGCCCGCCCGACCACCGGATCGCCCTGCGCCCGGTACCAGCCCGGGGCCCCCGACCCCGGGTCCGCGAGCCACGTACGCAGCACCCCGATCAGCAGCAGGTCCAACAGCCGGTCCAGGACCAGCTCCTGGCCCGGCTCGTCCCGGGAGATCTCCGAGGCGAGCAGCCCGATCAGCGTGGTGTCCGCGGCCGCCGCCGGCCGGACCAGCACCGTCGGCAGCGCGCCCAGCAGCCGGCGGCCGATCTCGCTCGGCGCCTGGTAGGTGCCGCTCAGCATCACCGCCGACCCGGCGTCCTGGAACTCCGCGCCCCAGGTCCGCACGCCCAGCGCCATGGTCTCGCTGACGTCCTCGCCCGCCTGCGTGCTGCACCGCTGCTCCGCATCCACCGTGATCTGCACCGGCGTCCCGGGGGCGTCCGCCAGCGTGTACGCCTCGGGCCCCCGTACGACGGCCACGTCCCCGGGGCCGATCAGCACCGGCGTGCCCCCGTCGGGGAGCAGCCAGCCGTCCCCGTGCACCATCGTGACCACCGACAGCGGGGCCCGGTCCTCGATCCGCACCGACCACGGCGGGTTGAAGACGGACTTGAGGAGGAAAGCGCCCCGGGCCTTGGGGCCTTCGAGGAGGCCGCTCAGCGTGTCCATGGGGCCATCCTCTCCCGGCGACCTGCCCCGCAACAGGGACTCAGACGTCCCAGGCACCGGTCGCCGCCGCCTCGCGGGCGAACTCGGCGAAGTCCTTCGGCTTCCGGCCGAGCACCTCCTCCACCCCGTCCACCAGATGCGCGTTGCGCCCGTCCAGGATCAGCGTGAACAGATCGGCGAACTCCTGCGGCAGGCCGTGCTCGCGCAGCACCGCCCGGTACGCCTCCTGGGAGACGGGGACGTACGCGATCGTGCGCCCCGTCGCCTTCGACAGCTCGGCGGCGACGTCGGTGAAGCTGATCAGCCGCGGCCCGGACAGCTCGTACGTCCTGCCGATGTGCCGGTCGTCGCTCAGCGCGGCCACCACCACGTCCGCGATGTCGTCGGCGTCGACGAAGGCCTCCACGGCGTCCGCGGTCGGCAGGGCGATCTCCCCCGCCCGTACGGGCTCCAGGAAGAAGCTCTCGTCGAAGTTCTGGTTGAACCAGCTGGACCTGACGACCGTCCAGTCGGCCCCGGACGCCTTCAGGCTCTCCTCGGCGCGCTGCGCGGCCTCCTCGCCCCGGCCGGACAGCAGGACCAGCCGGCGCGCCCCGGCGGCCACGGCCGCCTGCGAGAACGCGCCGATCTGCTCGGCGGCCCCGGGGAAGGCGAGGTCGGGGTAGTAGGTCACGTACGCCCGGTCGACGCCCTCCAGCGCCGGGCCCCAGGTGACGGGGGCGTTCCAGTCGAAGGCGGGGGCTCCGGTACGCGAGCCGATCCGGACCGGGCGGTCCTGGAGCCGGAGCTTCTCCGCGACGCGCCGGCCGGTCTTCCCGTTGCCCCCGATGACCAGGGTGGCGGGGCCGGCGGGCTTCGTGTTCTGCGGTGTCTGTGTCATGCCTCCAGTCAAGCCCGGCGCCGCGAGACGGAACATCGCCGAAAAGCTCAGCTCCATACGCGTACGTCCACCGGCGGCCTGTTCCTCAGGCCCGCCCGGCGTCCTCGCCGAGGGTGTGCGCGACCAGGGCGTTGGCGTGGCCGTGCCCCACCCCGTGCTCCGCCTTGAGCCAGGAGACGAGCTCCATGTGCTTGGTCAGCGGAGAGGACCGGATGAGGTCCTTCCATTCCGCGACGGGGCGTCCGTACTTCTTCTCGATCGAAGGGAAGTAGCTGGCGGGGCCCTTCACCGGCTCGCTCATGTCTGTGGTGCTCCTCGTCCGTACGTCGTGCTTCGCTGTCACAGAGGTAGACGCCGGCCCCGCCCGAAACTCATCGCCCGCGGCCAAAAAAGCTGTGGAACAACCACTTGAACGACCATCGGAACAACCTTCCGAGATTCGCTCACATGGCCGATCGCGTCACCTCAACTATGGTCGAGATCAACTCATGTGATCACATGGCGGTATGACCCCCACGAGGACGCTCTACCTGCTCTGCTCCGCCGCCCCGCCCGTCTTCGACGTGGCCCACGTCATCGAGGACGCCCAGTCCCGCGGCTGGGACGTCTGTCTCGGCCTCACCCCGACCGCCGCGCACTGGCTCGCGGGAAGCCTCGACGGCCTGGCCGCGCTGACCGGCCACCCCGTGCGCTGGCAGTACAAGCTCCCCGGCGAGCCCGACGTATGGCCGGCCGCCGACGCCCTGCTCTTCGCCCCGGCGACCTTCAACTCCCTCAACTCCTGGGCCCTCGGCCTCACCGACCGCTTCGCCGTCGGCGTCGCCGCCGAGGCGATCGGCAAGGGCACCCCCGTCGTCACCATGCCCTGCACGAATGCCGCTCTCGCCGCGCACCCTCAGTTCGACCAGTCCCTGGCCACCCTGCGCGGCGCCGGCGTCAGCGTCCTCTACGGCGAGGACGGCTTCGTTCCCGGCCCGGCCGGCCCCGACGCCCCGTCCCACTTCCCGTGGCCGCTGGCCCTCACCGCCCTGGACGCCGTGACCGCCCCGCACACCTCCTGAGGGCGCCGGCTACTCCCCGGTCACGCCGTCGATCGCCTCGCGCAGCAGGTCCGCATGCCCGTTGTGCCGGGCGTACTCCTCGATCATGTGGGCCAGGACGTAGTGCAGCGAGTACGCCTCGTCGCCGTAATGCCCCGTCACATCGAGCGAACCGGCGGCGTCCACGATCGCCCGGGACCGCGCGCAGGTCTCCTCCCAGACCTTGAACGACTCGGCCGGGTCCGCGTCCTCGACGTGGAAGTCCGTCCACTCCCCGGCCTCGTTCTTCGGGAAGTAGCTCCGTACGTCCTCGCCGTTCAGGACGTTGCGGAACCAGCCCCGCTCGACCTCCGCCAGGTGCCGCACCAACCCGAGCAGGGACAGCCCGGACGGTGCGACGGCCTTGCGCCGCAACTGCTCGTCCGTCAGCCCCGCGCACTTCATCATCAGGGTGTCCCGCTGCCACTGCAGAACGCTGGTCAGGGTGGCGCGCTCGTCGCCCACCAGCACGGGCCGGGTCCGCTGTTCATCGATCATCGCCCGATGATCACAGCCGTACGGTCTCCCGTACCCGCAGTTTCACATGCCGGACCGCAGCTCCCGGAAGAACGCCCGGATGTCCGCGACCAGCAGCTCCGGCCCCTCCATCGCGGGAAAGTACCCACCCCGGTCGTACGAGGTCCAGCGCACGACGGCGCCGGTGCGCGCGGCGACGTGCCGCAGCGGAATGGAGTGGTCCCGGGGGAAGTCGGCCAAGGCAGTCGGCGTGGCCGACACCTCGGGCGGCGCATGCGCGCGCTCGTAGGAGATCCGCGCGGCAGACCCGGTGGTCCCGGTCCCCCGAGCGGCATCCCGCAAGCCCGCCCCCGCCCGGCAGCTCATCGGGCCACCGCACCCGATCCAGCCGCTCGGCCACATCCACCCGAGACGCCTGCGCCCACTCCCCAAAACCACTCGGGCGGGCATGCCAAGCCCACCCACCGTTAACGCCGTTAATGCCGACGGCCACTCCGGGCGGACCGTTAACGGCGTTAACGCCGGCGCCCCGCCCGGAGGGCCCACGCCATTAACGGCGTTAACGCCCCGGCGCGGGTCCGCCCGAGCGTTAACGCCGTTAACGGTCGGAGCCGCCGAGCCCAGCGGGCACCCTCACCGCCGAAGGGCCCGACCCGGGGCCTGAACCGTTAACGCCGTTAATGCCCGGGGCCGGCCCGAGCGCAGACCGTTAACGCCGTCAACGCCGGATGCCCGACCCCGCGAGGCCCGTTACGCCCGGACGCCGCCCCGAGGCCCGGGGACCGTTAACGCCGTTAATGCCGACGCCCACCCCGGGCGGACCGTTAACGCCGTCAACGCCCACCGCCCTTCCGGCGGCAGACCGTTAACGCCGTTAACGCCGAAGGCTGACCGCCCCCTTGCCCTCCCGCTCCCGCAACGCCCGTACCACCGGCCCCGTCACCGCCGTCGTCACCAACGCCATCAGCACCAGCGCCGTGAACAGCTCCGCCCCGATCACCCCGAGCCCCAGCCCCACGTTCAGCACCACCAGCTCCGTGACCCCCCGGCAGTTCATCAGCGCGCCCAGCGCCACCGCGTCCCGCACCGGCTGCCCCGCCAGCAACGCCGCCCCGGTCCCCCCGCCCCACTTCCCGGCGACCGCGACGACCAGCACCGCCCCCGCCCACCACCACGCTGTCCCGCCACCCAGCAGCCCCACGTCCGTCTTCAGCCCGCTCCCGACGAAGAACAGCGGCAGCAGCACCGGCACCGCGAACTCCCGCATCCGCTCCGCCGCCTGCTCGACGACCGCCGTCCTCGGTACCACCGCCCCGAACACGAACGCCCCGAACAGCGCGTGCACGCCCATCGCATGGGTGGTGTACGCCGCCAGGCAGACCCCACTGCACAACCCCACGACCCCACCGGCACCGGCACCCGCACCGGAGGCGGAAGGATCGCTGCCCCACCGCCCCATCCCCCACCCGAGCACGGGCCGCACCCCCCACCACATCCCCGCGAGGAACACCCCGGTCAGCACCCCCATCCCGACGATCCCCCGAGCGCCCCCGCCCCCTCCCCCCAGCGGTTGCGCCATGGCCACCACCAACGCCAGCAGGCACCACGCCACCACGTCGGCCACTGCCGCACACGCCATCGCCAGCGCCCCCACCGGCGTCCCGTACAGCCCCTGGTCCTTCAGGATCCGCGCCAGCACCGGGAACGCCGTCACGCTCATCGCGACGGACACGAACAGCACGAACTCCGCCCGCCCGACCCCCTCCGGCGCGAACGACCCGTACATCGCCAGCGCCAGCAGACTCCCGAGCCCCAGCGGGATCCACACGCTCGCCTGGCTCACCACCACCACGGCCCGCCCGCGTCCCCGCAGCAGCCCGACATCAAGCTCCAGGCCTACCAGGAACATGAACACCAGCAGCCCCAGGTTCCCCAGCACCTCCAGGTACGGAAGGACCTCGCCCGGCAGCAGCCACCGGCTCCCCGCCGGCCAGAGCCGCCCCAGCAGCGACGGCCCCAGCAGGATCCCCACCAGAATCTCGCCGACCACGGCCGTCTGTCCGAGCCTGCGCATCACGCCGGCCGCCACACCGCACGCGAGAACGACGACGGGTACGGCAATCAGCACGGCTCCGAGCGGATCACGTGACGCTCCCACCGCCACAGGCTTCCGCCGAGGCCGCCGCCCCGGCAACGAACCGCCCCACACTTCCAGGAGTCGCGGCGTCCACACCGTTAACGCCGTTAACGCCGCGAGCCCGCCGCCGAAAGAAATTTCCCCGAGCCGGTCACACTTCCGTCCGCCCATCCGTCAGTGCAGTGAAGACAACGAAGCGAAGCCAACCGCGCAGCACCGCACCCACCCACGGGAGAACGCAATGACCGCACGCATGGGGAACCCCGCCCTCGTCGTCCCCGGCGCCATGGCCGGCCTCACGGCCATCGGCAAGGCCGTCGTCGCCACCGGCGTCAGCGAGCGCACCCTCGAGCTCGCCCACATCCGGGCCAGCCAGATCAACGCCTGCGGCGTCTGCCTCGACATGCACCCCCGGATAGCGAAGAAGCTCGGCGAGACCGACGAGCGGATCCACGCGATCGCCGGCTGGCGCGACACCCCCTACTTCACGGACGCCGAGCGCGCCGCCCTCGCCCTGGCGGAGGCCGTCACCCGTGTCGCGGACCGCAGCAATGCGGTCCCGGACGAGGTCTACGACGAGGCGGCGAAGCACTACGACGAGCAGCAGCTCGCCGCCCTCATCCTCTCCATCTCCACGGTCAACGTCTGGAACCGCCTCAACCTGGCCACCCGCCAGCAGGCCGGCACCCCTTGGTCCTAACCCCCACCCCCGCGGACCGTTAACGGCGTTAACGCCGTTAACGGTCCCCCCTCCGCTAAAAAGTACTTGTCGACTGGTTTTTTTTACCGCCGCCCCACTAGATTGACCTTGTACGACCTCCGCCGCAGCGACGACCACAGCTCGCACCCCGGCAACAGGCACCAACCGCCAGGCAACTGCGGGCGGCAAGCAAGCTGCAGGGAGACACCATGGCAAGGGCACGCCAGGAACGCGCCGAGATCACGCGGCAGGCGATCCTCGACGGCGCAGCCATCGCCTTCGACCGCTTCGGCTTCGGCGGCGCCAGCCTCAGCGACGTGGTCAAGCACGCCGGCGTCACCAAGGGCGCCCTGTACTTCCACTTCCAGTCCAAGGAAACCCTCGCCCGCGCCCTGATGGACGAGCAGTTCCAGGTCGCCGCAGGCGTCCCCGCCGTGGAGGAACCGGGCCTGCAGACCGTCATCGACCTGACGCACCAGATGGCTCACGGACTGTGCGCCAACGTCCGCATCCGCGCCGGAATCCGCCTGGTCATCGAGTTCGGCTCCTTCACCAATCCGGACCCGACCCCGTACAACGCCTGGATCGACACCGCCCACGGCTGCCTGAAGCCGGCCCAGGAGCGCGGCGACCTCTTCCCGGCGCTCGACGTGTACGACCTCTCGACGCTCCTCGTCGGTTCGTTCACCGGAATCCAGGTCACCTCGCACGTCCGCACCGGCCGCGAAGACCTGCACACCCGGGTCGTCGACCTGTGGAACTTCCTGCTCCCGGGGATCGTGCCCGCGCACCGCATCCCCCGGTTCGACCCGGCGGGCTCGCCCGCGTGCCGGGCCGAACTCGCTCTGTCCGCCCCGGAGTCCGCTGCCGTTCCGGTCGGCTGACGACGTATCCAGGGCGGGGGGGGGGGGGGGGGGGGGGGGGGGGGGGGGGGGGGGGGGGGGGGGGGGGGGGGGGGGGGGGGGGGGGGGGGGGATGGGGGGGGAGGGAGTCGCGACGACACACAATCACCC